>NZ_JBEAJA010000057.1:0-160481 GCF_040064755.1 Klebsiella sp. GB_Kp056
GCCGTAGGCCCGGTAAGGCGCAGCCGCCACCGGGCATTAAGCCGGCAACAGAGCCGGCTGCCCATTGCCGGGCGGCGCTGCGCTTGCCCGGCCTGGATCGTTACGGAGCAGGCAGAGAAAGCCCGTAGGCCCGGTAAGGCGCAGCCGCCACCGGGCATGTAAAGGTGTCTCCGGCCACCATTCTTCCTGTTTTATCCCCACACAAGGATAATTTTACTCCTATCCCCACCAGGGGATAACCTTGACATTATCCCCTGCAGGGTATAAAAGCAGATTTATCCCGATAGGGGGATAAACAATGGTGAGGAACAAGCGATGCATTCCCCGCAGATATACAGTCCCGTTCAGCTGGCCAATTACCTGAAACTGCTGCGCCAGCAAAATCACTGGACTCAGGAGGCGCTGGCCAGCCGGATCGGCATTAAACAGGCGACGCTGTCCAATTTTGAAAATCACCCGGACAAAACCACCTTGACCACCCTGTTCAAGATCCTCCAGTCGCTGGGGGTGGTGATGACCCTGAACGCCAAACCGGCCGAGACGGCGACGGCCCCCGATAACACCACGGATCTGGACTGGTAATGGCGACGCTCACCACCTGGATGAACAATGTGCGCGTGGGAACCTTAACCCGCCAGGCCAACGGGGCGCACAGTTTCCGCTATGATGACGAGTGGCTGCGCAGCCCGCGCGCCAGGCCGCTCTCCCTCTCGCTGCCGCTGCAGTATGGCAATATCACCGCCGACGCGGTGTATCACTATTTTGATAACCTGTTGCCCGACAGCCCACAGGTCCGCGACCGGATCGTCAGGCGCTATCAGGCGCGCTCGAAACAGCCGTTCGATCTGCTGGCCGAGGTCGGCCGGGATAGCGTAGGGGCGGTGACTCTGCTGCCGCCGGGAGAAGAGGCGCATCTTGCAGCGTTGCGCTGGCAGACGCTGGATGAGGCGCAACTGACCGCGTTGCTGACCGCCTACCAGTCGGATATTCCGCTCGGGATGGTGACCGGCCAGGACGATTTTCGTATCTCGGTGGCCGGCGCTCAGGAGAAAACCGCGCTGCTGCGAATGGGCGAGCACTGGTGTATTCCGCAGGGCACCACCCCGACAACCCATATCATTAAACTGCCCATTGGCGAGATAAAACAGCCCAATGCGACGCTGGATCTGCGTGAAAGCGTGGATAACGAATATCTGTGCCTGGCGCTGGCCAGGGCGTTGGGCCTGGCGGTGCCGGAGGCGGAGATTATCACCACCCCGCGGATCCGTGCGCTGGCGGTGACCCGCTTCGACCGGCGCTGGGCGCAGGAGGAGCGCGTGCTGCTGCGGCTGCCGCAGGAGGATCTGTGTCAGGCATTCGGCATCCCGTCGTCGATGAAATACGAGTCTGACGGCGGGCCGGGTATCGCCGCGATCATGACCTTTCTGCTGGGCTCCAGTGAAGCCCTGAAAGATCGCTATGACTTTATGAAGTTCATGGTGTTCCAGTGGCTGACCGGGGCAACGGACGGGCATGCGAAGAATTTCTCGCTCTTTTTGCTGCCCGGCGGCATCTACCGGCTCACGCCGTTCTACGACATTATTTCGGCATTTCCGGTGCTGGGAGGGACGGGACTGCATCTGCGCGACCTGAAGCTGTCGATGGGGCTCAACGCCACCCGAGGGCGGAAAACGGAGATTAACGCCATCTATCCGCGTCATTTTCTGGCGACCGCCAAAGCGGTTAACTTTCCCCGGGATCAGATGCTGGCGATCCTTGACGAGTTTGCCGACCGCGTGCCGCAGGCCATCGAAAGCGCCCGCCGGACGCTGCCGGCGGACTTTTCCGCCCACGTCTGGCGGGCGATCACGGAGAACATGCTGAAACTGCACGCCCGCCTGCAGCAAGGGCTGCAGGCGCGATAGCGAAGCCGAGTGGCGGTTAGCTCTGCGGCTGCCCCCAGCGGCTGCGCAGGTAGTTAACCGCCTGGCGGGTCTGCGGCTGATTGAGGTTGTTTTCGCGGAACAGGATGGTGCCCTGGATCTGCGGCAGGGACTCATTGAGATCGAGCTGCTTTTTCAGCTCCGGCACGCCGCCATCCACCGTCCAGTCAGGCTCATTTTTGGACGGTTCACCCACCTTGTACAGCGCCACGCCAATATACAGCCGGGTATGGGTGGGCTTAACCACCTCGGCCCACCAGTTGGCCAGCACATCATAGCGCGCCGCATCGCGGGCAAATGGCCAGTAGATCTGCGGGGCGATGTAGTCGAGCAGTCCCTGCTGCACCCAGCTGCGGGTATCGGCATAGGATTCATCATAGGCGGCCGCGCCACGGGTATCAGACCCCGCTGGATCGTGGGAGCGGTTGCGCCACACCCCGGCCGGGCTTACGCCAAACTCGACGTTCGGATTGAGTTTTTTAATGGTCGCGGAGACCTGGGCAATAAGCTGTTGAGTGTTATGCCGCCGCCAGTCGCCCTTCGAGGCATAGCCCTGCCCGTAACGGCGGAAGGTCTCGTTGTCGTTAAGCGGGGAAGCGGCGGTTTCGGTGTAGAAATAGTCATCGAACTGCACGCCGTCAATCGGGTAGTTCTGCACCACTTCAGCGACGATGCTGGTGATCCAGTCACGCGCTTCGGGAATACCCGGGTCGAGAACAAAGCGGTCGCTGGCGGTGCGGATCCAGTTACGGTGCAGGACAAACACGCTGGCCGGTACCTGAGTGAGGGTGTTATTCAGCTCGGCAATGGTGGACGGTTTGGTGTTGACCGAGACGCGGTAAGGGTTAAACCACGCGTGAACCTTCATGCCGCGCTTGTGCGCTTCATCCAGCATAAACTGCAGCGGATCGTAGCCGGGATATTCGCCGATTTTGCCGGTCAGCATATCGGACCACGGTAGAATATCCGACCGCCAGAGCGCCGTACCGTCCGGTTTCACCTGGAAAAAGACAGTGTTGATCCCCAGGCGCTGCAGATTATCGAGTTTGGCGATCAGCGCCAGCTTCTGCTGCGTGATGCGGCTTTCCGGTGTACTGGCGATAATCGACCCGACCGGCGGCCAGTCAAGGCGCGAGACGGTGGTCAGCCAGACGCCGCGTACCGGCTCCCGGTGCGTCTGACCGGCTTTAACGGCCGCGCTCTTCGGCGGCGTGACGAGGGATTTCGGGGCCTTACTGGTGCAGCTGAACAGCATGCCGGCGGCGATGAGCGCCGCGCCTGCCAGCGCCACTTTGCTGGCTAAGGGGAATCGACGAGAATGGCTGATGATGAACTCCCGTGTAATCAGATCGTCGCGTGTAGGCGCTATTCTCTTACGATTCGCCGGTCAGAGCAATTCCTTGTTCGGACTGCGGCCATCAAGAGAGAGGCGTCAGTCGGGCTGCCCCGCCAGAAGGTACCTCAGCATTCCCGGCCCCGGGCAGGATTATCCGTTATGGGCGCCTCGGCAAAGCGAACAGGTAACTCAGCGGATCCGCGACTGCTCGTCGTCGCGCAGCGTCAATACCTCAAAACCGTTGGCGGTCACCGCCACGGTGTGCTCCCACTGCGCGGAGAGTTTTTTATCGCGGGTGACCACCGTCCAGCCATCCTTTTTGGTCTTGATACGACTGTCGCCCTGGTTCACCATCGGTTCAATAGTGAATACCATGCCTTCCCGCAGCACGGCGCCTTCCCCGGGCCTGCCGTAGTGCAGCACCTGCGGCTCTTCATGCATTTCCTGACCGACGCCGTGACCGCAGTATTCTCTGACCACGCTGTAGCCATGGTCCTCGACCCAGCGCTGAATGGCATGGCCGATGTCGCCCAGCGTCGCGCCAGGTTTTACCACCTCAATGCCTTTCCACATCGCTTCATAGGTGGTCTTTACCAGCCGGCGGGCCAGCGGGGAAACGTCGCCTATCAGGTACATCTTACTGGAGTCAGCGATCATGCCCGCTTTCTCGAGGGTAATATCGACGTTAACGATCATCCCGGAGCGCAGATGCTCGGTCGCCTTCGGGATCCCATGGCAGACCACGTCGTTAATCGAGGTGTTCAACACATAGGGAAAGTCGTATTGCCCCTTGCTGGCCGGGCGGGCGTGCAGCTGGTTGACGATAAAATCTTCCACTCGATCGTTGATTTCCATCGTCGTCATGCCGGGAACGATAAAGGTATCCAGCATGGCAAACACCGATGCCAGCAGCTGGCCGGCATGACGCTGGCGCGCGAGCTCATCGGCGGTTTTAATGATTATTGATGGCATTGATCACCTCCAGCAGACGGTCAGAGCCGGATTTCAGCATCAGCAGTTTGATCTGCTGGTGGTTAAGCTCGGGGTAGAGTTCGCTCATCATGCCCAGACGGATCCAGTATTCCGCCTGCGCATTGACGGAGCGGGACATGGCTTTGCTGGCATCACGAATGTCATCGTGCAGCAGATCGGAGATTTTGACGATTCCCATAGCAACAACCCATATATGATTCGTATATGTATCGTATACCATCCAGCGCGGGATGTCCCTGGCATTTTGTGGCCTGGGCGGCGAACACCATGCAAAAAAGCCCGACCGGCGGGCTTATTTTTCAGCATGTGTTCGGGTTAAAAATTCGCGCTGTTTACCATGGCGAAAATTACCCATTAGGTTATCAGTATGCGGAATGAAAATAACATGATGGCGACGCATCAATATATTTTATGCAGGTGTTAATTTTGCGTATGAATATTCTCCCGTCAGGCCGGGAATCCGGGGGATTTACAGCGCGTCAGTGAGTTTATCCACCACCACTTTACCCGCATTATCGAACTGCGTAATGCGGAAGCTGTCGCTCCAGGAGCGGCGGGTGGTGAAGCGGTCAAACAGGGATACCCGACCTTTACGCTGGCCATCTTTACTTAAAATAACCCATTCGGTCACCGAAGAATAATGCTGACTATTGTCATGACGACTCTGTTGTTCAACCAGGCGATCTTCTTTTTCCACTTTTAAATAATCACGCAACATATTTAACCTCCATAGAAAGTATTATTAACATTACTCCTTTTATTTATTCTTTCAATCAAACTTTTTAATCAATAAAAGTAACTATTAGTGGGCGACCTAAGTGCGAAAATCGCCGAGTTTGTCACTCCCGAAGATGGCCAGGTCCACTACGCTTAACAGGCGTATGCACCGCGCGTTCGGCGCATGCCCGGGCCGGAAAGGCGACCATAAAACACCTTAACCTTGTATTCATTATGGGCGTGATTCTGTTATATCTAATGCGTTTTGCCACGACCGAGCCACAGAGAGCGCTGTACCATGAGTAACGATCACCTGACGGACATTGCCTATCGCCACTTTATTGAAAGTGTTAAAGATTATGCCATCTATATGTTGAGCGCCGATGGGACGGTCATCAGCTGGAACGAGGGCGCCCGCCGGGCAAAAGGGTACCTGAGCGACGAGATCGTCGGCCGCTACTTCGGTCTCTTCTATAGCGAAGCCGAACAGCTCTCCAGGGTGCCGGCAAAAAATCTGCAAATTGCCCTGCGTAGCGGCCAGTTCGAAGGCGAAGGCTGGCGGTATCGTAAAGATGGCTCCCGGTTCTGGGCGCATGTCATGATCAATGCCATCCGCGATGAACAACATAACCTGCTGGGCTTTGCCAAAATTACCCGCGACATCAGCGAACAGAAGGCGATCAATGACCGCATCGCGTGGATGGCGCGCTACGATGCGCTGACCGGTTTACCCAATCGGGTGGAATTCTTTGAGCGGGTGGAAAAGCTGATCACCGGTAATGACGCCCGCCGCTTTGCCGTTTTCACCATCGATTTAGATAAGTTTAAAGAGATTAACGATCTGCAGGGCCATCTTATTGGCGATCAGCTGCTGCAGCGCGTGGCAGGCGCCGTGCTCAAAACGCTGCAGAAGGAGGAGATGGTCGCCCGCTTCGGCGGCGATGAGTTTGTGGCCGTCAAACCTTTTGCCGATGAAAGCGAGGTGGACGCCTTTGCCACCCGTCTCTGGCACTGCTTCAGCGGTAAGCAGACGTTTGCCGCGACGGAAGTGATCCTCTCCGCCAGCATAGGTATCTCCGTCTACCCGGAGGACGGGACGGATATTAATACGGTACTGAGCAATTCCGATCTGGCCATGTATCGGGCAAAGAGCAGTCTCGACCACAAGATTTGCTGGTACGAACGTGAGATGGACGACAAGACGCGGCAGCGGAATATGATGGCCGCCGACATCCGCCGCGGTATTCAGGCGGGGGAGTTTTCGCTTCACTATCAGGCGATCCGCAACATTAAAGATCGTCGCATCACCGGTTATGAAGCGCTGTTGCGCTGGCAGCATCCGCAGCTGGGGGCTATCCCGCCGGAGGTGTTTATTCCCATCGCCGAAGAGAGTGGCGCTATTGTGCCATTAGGCTACTGGGTACTGGAGCAGGTGTGCAGCGAATCACTGGATAATCGGCTGAATAAAAAAATCTCAGTCAATATCTCACCGGTACAGTTGCGTCACCGCAGCTTTATCGAAAAAGTCCGCGAGATCCTGATGCGAACCGCTTATCCGGTTAGCCTGCTGGAATTTGAAGTGACGGAGACGGCGTTTATCATCAATAAACAGCTGGCGTTCAGCGTGCTGCATCATCTGCAAAAGATGGGCATCAGTATTGCGCTGGATGACTTCGGCACCGGTTACTCCTCCCTGAGCATGCTGCGCGATTTTCATTTCGACGTCATCAAGCTCGACCGTAGCTTTATGCAGGATGTGGAGAGCAATCCTCAGGTTCGCTCGTTCGTGCGGGCGATTATCTCGCTGGGCAACTCAATCAATACCCCGCTTATCGCCGAAGGGGTAGAAACCGAGGGGCAACGGCAGATCCTCGAAGAAGAGGGATGCGACGAAATGCAGGGCTTTCTGTTCGGCGAGCCGGTCGATGTTAAACATCTGCCACGGCAGAATTAACGCACCCGCCGTTGGCTGGTGGGCGCGGGATCGTTACTGATGCGCTAACGTAGGCTGCCCGGAAAGGTGCAGCAGCGCCGCGCGCAGGGAGACCTCGAACATCTGACCGTGCGTCAGGCCAGGGTAGCGCCAGAATTGCACCGTCAGACCGTTGCTGGCCAGCTGCTGCTGGGTCTGACGCAGTACGCCCAGGGAGGCTTCATGCCCGGAGGGCTCGCCAGCGGCTTTTCCGTCGCCTTCCAGCAGATACAGGGACGTCCCGGTAAACGCGGTGGCATCAAGGGTCTGGGTGTCCTTCAGGGGAGACGTCTGCGCCTGGCCAAGCGACGGGCTGGCAGAATAGTAGATCCTGAAAAGGGAGTGGTTTCGCCACGCGTCGAGTACAAACAGTCCGCCGTAAGAGTGGCCCCAGATAGCGCGCTGGCGGGGATCGATTTTCAGGTTAGCTTCTGTTTGCGGAACCATCGTTTCGCTCAGCAGCTGACGAAACAGATAGTTGCCCCCGGTTTTTCGCGGCGGCAGCGCGGTTTTCCCGGCGCGAGGTTCATGCGCCTTCAGCGGCGGAGTGTAATCCCAGGCCCGGGCGGCGGTATCGAAGGGCAGCGCCGTCTGGTAACCAATAGCGACGATGACCGGTGGGGAACCGGCGGAGAGCTGTTGCAGAAACGCGTCGTTGAGTTTATCCATCACCGCATTGCCGTCCAGCATATACAGCACCGGGTAACCGGCGGCAGGCGGCGCTTTATCCGGCACCGCGGTCCACACCCGGTAATGGCGTTCGCCATCGGCAGAGTCGTACTGGCGCTGGGTAAAATGATAGAAAGCTGACCCTTTATCCGCAATATTCGGTCCCAGCGGCTGCAGATCCGGCCGGGCGAAACTGCCGCTGCTGTAGAAGATCGCGCCTATCGCCAGCGTCAGCAATCCGTGCGTCTGCCGCGCTGTGATGCTCCCTGAATCCTGCTTCACCTCGTCTGTCCCCCTGTTCTCTGTCATCTGGCGTTTTGCCTGGGCTGACACGTTAGCATAGCTTCATTGATAATGGTTCTCATTTCTTTTTATGCGCGCAGTAGCAGGTGGCATGCCGCTGAGGCTGGTGGCGGATTCAGTCCATCAGGAGGAGAGATAGCCGCCTGTTGGCGGCTATGGGAGAAAGGTCAGGAACGATCGTGAAGGGTGCTCAGCAGTTTTTTGACCAGCGGGGTAAGCGCAATAAACAGCAGTGCAATTATCACGACCAGCAAGAGCGCGAGCCCTTTATGGTGAGTGATAAGTACCCACAGCATCGCCAGCGTCATGGGCATGCTCCTTTAATAACGGTATTCACCACCGCTCAGGTGAATGAAATTCAACAGAATGGTCATGACCACCCAGGCCAGCAGCAGAAAGCGTCGTCTGTCGCGCCGCGCTTCCAGGGCGGCGAAATAATTAGCGCTATACCAGGTCGATATAATAATAGCCAGCGTGATGATGACCTGCCAGACCGCTTGACGATAGCCTGTCACGACGCTTATCCCGCGAAAGCAAAGGACGATCGCGATACCGTTAAGCGCGTTACACATCAGCCATCCCCACAGGCTTGCGGGCCGGCTAAATAAATATCCAAATCGTAAAACCAATGTCGTATACACCTTGCCAAAATAATCGCGCTGTAAAATGCATTTTAACCATGAAAGAGGTATTGATTTAAATCAAAACTAATGGGATAGCGCAGGAATTACTGGCGCGCGGCACTCGCGGCCTGATTGACAAAACAGAGGTTAAAACACTATTTCAATGCTTAAAATTATGTTTTTATTGATGATTTTAGTGTGTCAGATAAGGGGGTCGCATAATAAATAGATTTGATAGCAATTTAATATGCGTTAATTTCCCCGGTTATTATTGTGATTGACGTGATAACGGGGAAAATTAGATTTTTCGCAATGTCTGTTTGCTGCCAGACCAATAAATGGAGGGGCCGGGGGCAGCGCCCCGGCCGGTGGCGCACTTAATGGGGCAGCGCGTTATGCTGGAGGATCTTCAGGAAGTCATTTTTGTCAGAGATTAATGACAGCGCATTCGCGATCAGCTCATCGCTGAATATCGAGGCAATTTCTTTGAGCACGTCAATATGCTCTTTCTCTTTCGCAATCACGCCAATGGCAATAAACATCACGTTGCCGCGATCCCAGATAACGCCATCAGGAAACTGAAAGATCTCAATCCCGGTTTTGAGGATGATATCCGTCGCTGATTTCGGCAGATGCGGCAGGGTGATGCCATTGCCCAAAAAAGTGGAAACCTGATGTTCACGCTCCAGCAGAAAGTGAACGCACTCCTGATTGACATAGCCTTTGGCTTTACACTCCGCGCCAATCATGGCGATGACTTCCGCTTTATTACTGGCCTTGCAGCCGATGTGCAGATTATCCAGCGTGATGTTATCGATCATAGCCAACCTCCCTGGTGAGACGAGTGGATTTTTTATCCTCATGATTCGCTGACAGCTCTGCTTCTAACTGCTCCAGCGATTTATTGGAGGTCTCCGGCAGGGCGAACACCACGAACAGAATCGCCAAATAGTTGATGGCCGCGAAGATGAAGAAGACCGGCCCCAGGCCCAGTTTCGCCTGCAGCAGCGGGAACAGGTAGCTGACTACCGCGTTCATGATCCACATGAAAAATACCGAGATCCCCATCGACAGTCCGCGGAATTTCAGCGGGAACAGCTCGGCTAATACCACCCAGGTGATAAAGCCCATCGAGCCCTGCATCACGCCGACGAACAGCGCGCCCAGCAGCCAGATAGCGGTGGCTTTCAGATCGCCCACCAGGGTGTAGTCAACCGCGGCGATAATCAGATGCAGCGTGGCCATAATGGCGAAGCCGTAGATGATGATCGTCTTACGTTTGAAGCGGTCGACAAGGAACAGCACGCCAATCAGCATACCGCCGACGGAGAAGACACCGTTCAGCACGTTACAGATCAGCGAGGTACGCTCTGAGAAGCCGGCGGCACTCAGGATTTCCGTACCGTAATACATAATGACGTTCACCCCGGTGGTTTGCTGCAGTGCGGCCCAGGTAATGCCCACCAGCAAAATTTTGAGGATCCATGGCGTTGTGAGGATAGTGGTGAAGGTGTTCTGAGTGCTGTACTTATTGCCGGCTTCAATTTTGATCAGGGTGGAGATGTCGTCATACTCTTTCTGTGCGCGTTCCGCCGGGCGGATCTGTTTGAGAATATGCAGCGCTTCTTCGTGGCGGTTTTTGCTGATCAGCCAGCGCGGACTTTCCGGCGCGCGCCACATACCAACAAACAGGCAGATAGCGGGGATCGCCTGCACTAACAGCATATAGCGCCAGACGTCCGGCAGATGGCCCCAGATGATGCCAATGATCGCGTTAATGGCAAACGCCGCCAGCTGGCCGATAACGATGGCGACTTCATTCAGGCCGGTCAGCTTGCCGCGCATCTCGGTGGGCGCCACTTCAGAAATAAAGGTCGGAGCGGTAACCGAGGCGCCGCCGACGGCGTAGCCCAGCAGGGCGCGGGCAATCAGCAGGGTGGTGATATCGGGAGCCGCGGCGGAAAGCAGGGCGCCGATGAGAAAGATAAAGGAGAGGAAGAGTAAGTATTTGCGCCGGCCGAAGTAGTCGGCAAACTTGCCGCCAAACACGCTGCCCAGCGCGGCGCCGACCAGCAGGACGCTCATCACCAGCCCTTCGGTGGTCGGGGTCAGCGCCATGTACTGCTTCAGTGAGGAAAAGGCGCCGTTGATAACGCCAGTGTCGTAACCGAAAAGCAGGCCGCCGAAGGTGGCCACTAAGGTGATCTGATGAAGTCGTTTTCTCTGTTGCTGGTTCAGGTTTGTTATAAATGACATGGTAGTCCCTTTATTTTGTTGAACGACACAAGATAAAAATACATCTCCCCAGTCAGGATTTATCACGCCTGTGTTGTCGTATCTAACTGAATTCAATGATTTTCTTCTTTGTGTAATTGCTCAGCACATGGCAGGGTACGCTAAGCAATGGCGGTCAAAGAGGTTTACGGCTTGGTGGTGATATGGATGTTGTCGATATCCGTTCTCCTTTTCGGGGTTAGCGGTCTTCAGTGCGTCGGCAGGACAGCGCCCTGGTGTGGCATGTTGCTGTCGTTCCGGCGATTTACTGTGATAAGAATATGGCACAAAGAAATGGAACGAGCATGCTACAAGATCACATTATGAAAATTTAATTTCAAATCAGTGTTGCAGGAAGGTAAATACATGAAGCCAATCACAATGGCATGCAGCGCGATATCCCCATGAAAAGGGGGTTAATTTTGCGAGTGAGTAATAATGATGTTGTTTTCAGTGGGTTAATGTAACTCAAAGAATACAACGCAGATCACATTTTTACGCCATAATACCGAAGAATAGAATTTATATTTCATTACTCCGATCAGGGAAAAGCGTGGCTGGCGGCTCTGGGGCATCGGTGTGGAGGAGGTAGCGCAGGCCATTGACGCGTCTGTGCGGAGGGAGGTTATGGGGCAGGCATCGCGGGACGGATGCCGCTGATAACCCTGCGGAGAGAAGGTCTCCCGGCAGGGTTGCGGCAAAAAATCAGTGCAGCGCGGGCCAGTAACCTTCGTTGGCGACGATCAGCTCATCGAGGATCGCTTTCGCCACCGCGGCGCTGGGCACCGTTTTCGACAGGGTGATGGCCTGCCACAGTTTCTGGTAGCTGCCCTCGATCCAGGCGTCAACCACCAGCTTCTCCACCGCCACCTGCTGCTCCATCAACCCTTTCTGGAACGAAGGGATTTTTCCCATCGCCAGCGGTTCCGGGCCGTTGACACCCACCAGGCAGGGGACTTCCACCATCGCCGTTTCGTCAAAGTTGGCGATTGCCCCGTTGTTCTCCACGATCAACAGCATCCGCTCCTGGGTGTTAAAGGCGATGGCGCAGGCGAGGTCGACGATGAAAGTGGCATGGGCCCCGGCGTGGAAATGCGCGCCTTCCGCGGTGCCGCGACGGGTGATCTCCCGGGCCATATCGAAGACCTCTTTTTCACGCCCGGCCATCACCTCGTTGGCCCGCGTAAAGTCCGGGTCAGAGTGCGCCACCTCGTAGTCAGGGTAGAGGTAGTATTTCAGGTAAGTGTTAGGCAGGGTCAGGGGATCAAGGGCAAACACATCCTTCACCTTTTTAAAGGTCTCGATCCAGCTCGGCGCCTTATGCTGAAAATCCTCTTTTGGGCTACTGTAACCCTGCTCCGCCACGTGACGCTTCAGCGCCGGCATCAGGTCGTTACCGGCTTTATCGGTGATGCTGGTCCACCAGCCAAAATGATTCAGGCCGTAGTAGCGGACGTTCAGTGCCTTGCGGGACGGCAGACCGAGGATGTCGGCAAACAGCCCCTCGATGGCCACCGGCATATCGCAGATGTTGATAATGCGCGCGTCGGGACGCAGGCGACGGGTCGCTTCCGCGACGATGGCCGCCGGGTTGGAGTAGTTGAGCATCCACGCCCCCGGGGCGTACTGCTGCATATAATCGACCAGCTCCAGTACGCCGGCAATCGAGCGCATACCGTAGGCGATCCCCCCCGGCCCACAGGTTTCCTGGCCCGGCACGCCATATTTCAGCGGGATCTTTTCATCCTTTTCCCGCATCTCATACAGGCCAACGCGAATATGCGCCATCACAAAATCAACGTCGGTGAAGGCCGCCTGCGGATCGGTGGTATAGCTGAACTTCACCTGCGGGAAGCGTTCAGCCACCAGAATGGCGCAGGCGTCGCCGATGGTCTTCTGACGCTCGTGATGGTTATCGTACAGACGGATCTCCCGCAGGGGAAAGCGCGCCATATTTTCCAGCAGCATCATGACAATCCCTGGCGTGTAGGTACTCCCGCCGCCGGCAATCGTGACCACAAAGTTATCTTTCATTTACCACCTCGTTATTCAGTTACACCCAGACTGGCGTTGACCGCCGTTCGAATTTTGTTAACCCCCAGGCCATAGATCACCTGGACATGATTGCCTTTAATCAGCACGCTGCTCCCGCCGCTCTCTTTCAACAGCGTCTGCTGGATGAGAGCAGGGTCGCGCACATCGACCCGCAGACGGGTAAAACAGTTTTCCACCGTACAAACATTCTCTTTACCGCCCAGCCCCGCAATCACCAGCGCGCCTTTGTCTGAATCGCCATGCGCCTGATCCGTCTGTGGGGAAGACGCCGCATCGGCAGCGGCTTCGCGCCCCGGGGTAAGCATTCGCAGGCGGGTAATGCAGAAGGTGCCGACCAGGTACATGGTGGCGGTTTCCAGCAGGCCGAGCAGGACAAATACCGGCCAGCGCGTCACGCTGGCGCCGGCGGGCAGGTTATAGACGACAAAATCGATAAGACCGTTTGTGGCGCAGACCCGCACATGAAGCAGCCAGGCCAGCATCTGGAAGAAACCGTCCAGCAGGGAGTAGATAAGCCACAGCAGCGGGGCGGTGAAGATAAAGAGAAACTCAAACGGTTCGGTGATCCCCACCAGCACTGAGGTGACAATTAAGGGGATCAGCGTGACTTTGAGTCGCTGTTTATTCTCCGGTTTCGCCGTGCGGTAGAAGGCGAGCGCCATACCGGCGGTGCCAAAAATCTTCACCATCCCATAGGTTAAAAAGCGGGCGGAATCACTGAGCGCGTCAACGGGATGACGGGCGATTTCGGCGAGGAAAATGGGCTTGGCGCCAATGACGGTCTGGCCATCAATCAGCAACTGACCGCCGATAGAGGTAAAGACGAACGGCGACCAGATCAGATGATGCAGCCCGGTGGGGATCAGGAACCGGTTGAGAAAGCCGTACAGGAAGACCCCAATGGCGCCAAATGATTTCATAAAGCCGGTCAGCGCCGAGATGCCCAACTCCACCACCGGCCAGAGATAGACGGTGGCGATAGCAAACAGGCCCACCAGCGGCAGCATCACAATCAGCACCAGCTTGCTGTTGCCGTAGATCGACAGCGCGCCGCGAAATTCGATGCCGACCACGCGATTGTGTACAAAGGCGACAGCGCAGCCAAGGATAATACCGAGGAACACGCCCATATCGATAACCTGAAAACCGAAGATGTAGGTTTGTCCGCTGCCATACAGTTGCGCGTTGGTGGCCCCGGTCGCCAGGCGATGGGTCAGGGTCAGCCAGCTGTTGTTCGCCGCCAGGTAGACCAGCCAGGTCATGGCCGCCACGAAAGCGGCTTCGGCTTTGCGGGTTTTCGCCAGACCGCTTGCCAGCCCGAGGCAGAACAGAAACCCGAGATTGTTCATCAGCGCCCAGAGCATGCTGGAGACGAATTTCCCTAACAGATAGATCCCGCTGCTTTCATCCACCCACAGCCGGTTGGTGGTCATGCTGAACAGGGCGATCAACAGGCCGATAGCCGGCAGATACAGCACCGGCCCGATCATCGCCTTGGAAAAGTCCTGAAGCTTTTTCACGCCAATCATGGTTGTCCTCTCGTCTTCATAGCCCGCTGTCATCACCTGATCAATAGGCTTATCAGACTAGGAGCAGACCACCGGGATCCCGAGCAGGAAAAAGGCCATCTGTGACGAAAGTCATATATATTGTTGCAGGAGAGATATATAAATATAGCCATTTTTATAGATGAGTTAACGTCTGATCTCTCGCGTAAAAGCTAACTATTTTCTGTAAATACAATGCGTTATTTGTCGTTCTTTTCCACGCCCTCCATCTCAACGAGACATCTAAAAGTGATTTATAAAAAGATTGCCACCGAACTGAAGGCCCGTATTAACAGCGACGACTACGCCGTCGGGGATATGCTGCCCAGCGAAAAAGCGCTGGCTGCGGAGCTGCAGGTCTCGGTGATGACGCTGCGCAAAGCGCTGGCGCTACTGGAGGAGGAAAAGCTGATCGCCCGGCGGCACGGCAGCGGAACCTGCATTGTGCGTAAGAGTAACTATCATGGCGGCGAGCTGGAGGGGTTTAACTACCAGATGCAGGTGGTGGGGGTTACCAACTACCGTAATAAGGTCATTGAGTTCACCTTGCTTGACGCCCCGCCGGCCATTGCCCAGCAGTTAAAGATCCAGCCGGGAGAGAAAGTCTACTACGTCAGGCGGCTGCGCCTGATTGATGAGGTCCCGATCCTGGTGGAGAACAGCTACATTCCGTACGCCGCTTTTCCGTGGCTCAGCGTGGGTAACCTTGAGCAGTCTAAGTTCAACTATTTCAAAAAAGAGTGCCATATCACCATTATCGAGAGCCACCGCAGCTATACGCCGGTGCTGGCGACCCGCGAGCAGGCGGAGCTGCTGCAGGTGGCGCCTAACAGCCTCCTGCTACGGGTGCAGTCTGTCAGCTACGCCCAGAACCGGGCGATCGTTGATTTCTCAGAGATCTACCAGAACACCAGTAAATACAATGTGAAGCACATTACCCGCCGCTAGGCCGATCCCCCCAGCAGACCCCGGAGGACAAGCTCCAGCCCCAGCGCCAGCAGGAACAACAGAAAGCCCTGACGAAAGCGCTGCGGGCTGAGACGCGAGCGGATCCGTTGTCCCAGCCACATACCGAGCAGCGCGGGCAACAGCGCCAGCGCCGACAGCAGCAGCGACTCTGCGCGCCAGCCAGCGTGCAGGGAGAGGCCGGCCGCCATCGCCAGAGTGGAGAGGGTGAACGACAGTCCCAGGGCCTGGACCAGCTCGTCGCGACGAAAGCCCAGCGCCTGCAACCAGGGCACCGCCGGAATAACGAATACCCCGGTCGCCCCGGTGATCAGTCCGGTCAGTCCGCCCATCAGCGGCGACAGGCGCTTTTCCACGCGGGCGGAAACCTGCACCGACGGACCACGGAGCGCGTATCCGGCATAAGCTATCAGCACGGCGCCCAGCGCCAGCGCCGACCACCGCGGGTTCAGGTGGATGAGCAGCGACG
Source organism: Klebsiella sp. GB_Kp056 (assembly GCF_040064755.1). Classification (NCBI taxonomy): domain Bacteria; kingdom Pseudomonadati; phylum Pseudomonadota; class Gammaproteobacteria; order Enterobacterales; family Enterobacteriaceae; genus Klebsiella; species Klebsiella sp. GB_Kp056. Next base: position 15,847 of record NZ_JBEAJA010000057.1, read on the forward strand.
ACCCTGCCAGCGTGCCGATAATCATCCCGGTCATCATTAACCAGAGGCGACGCACAATCTGCGCCAGCGCGGGGCCAGCCAGCAGCTGCCAGAGATTGGTTAACAGCGAGGGGAGCACCAGCAGGGCCGCCGCGGCCGGTGGCGGCATCAGCAGGCCAAGCAGGCCCATCGCCACGGTGGGCAGTCCCATACCGGTCACCCCTTTGACCAGCCCGGCGGCGATAAAGATCAGCAGTAAACAGAGAGTGTGAAGATCAAACATCATGGCTCACTTATCGGCTCAGAGAACGCCATTGAAACAGCTGGTCGCCGGGTGGACAATGCGGTATGTTGCCCGCAGGCTACGGTAAAACCGAAGGGAAAGGAGGGCGTTATGCGACTGGATCTCGCCGATCTGCGACTGTTTATCGCCATCGTGGATAGCGGCAGCATTACCGGCGGGGCGGCGGCGGCCCATCTGGCGCTGGCCTCCGCCAGCGAAAGGCTGCGCAAAATGGAGGCGGAGGTCGGTGTGCCGCTGCTGCACCGTCATGCCCGGGGGGTGACCACGACCGAGGCCGGGGAGGTGCTGGCGCGCCATGCCCGTCCGTTGTTAGAGCAGCAGCGGCGTCTGCGCCAGGCGATGCACGCCTTCGCCCGCGGTCAGCAGGGCACGCTGCGCCTGTTTGCCAATACCTCGGCGATGTCGGCTTTTCTGCCGGGCAAGCTCGCCGCGTGGATGGCCGCGCATCCCGGGATACAGATCGACACCGAAGAGCGCACCAGCGCGGATATTGTCAGCAGCATTCTGGCTGGCGTGGCGCAGGCCGGGGTGGTGTCCGATGCGGTCGACCCCGGGCCGTTGCGCCTGGAGCCCGTCGCTGAGGATCCCCTGGTGCTGATCGTGCCGCCGGCCCATGCCTTGAGTGACGCCGCCGAGGTGGCTTTCGCAACGATCATCCATGAGCCGCTGGTCGCGCTCTATCAGACCAGCGCGCTGCAGCAGCATATCGAAGAGCAGGCCGCCGGAGTCGGCCAGGCGCTGAACGTCCGCATCAGGATGAGCCATTTTGAAGGGCTTTGCGAGATGGTGGCTCACGGCGCCGGCGCGGCGATCCTGCCGCGCGTTATTGCCGAACGCTACCTGCCGCGCTACCGGTTCGCCGTTATCACATTGCAGGATCGCTGGGCGCTGCGTCGGCTGTGCCTGTGCTATCAGGATGACGAACGCCTGTCGCCAGCGATGCGCCGCTTGCTGGAGTGGCTCCGCCAGCCCTGAGCCGCGATAAACGTGGCTATCATATAGTGACAGTGTCACTTTATATGGCGGTTATTGCTACTGACATCCGTGCCAGAGATGCGATAGTAGACGTCCGCCATTTATTAACACGCGAATCAGGACAGACAAGATGAGTACATTACCAAAAGTCGCGGTGCTGGGACTCGGCGCCATGGGACACGCTTTTGCCAGCAATCTGCTGAAGAAGGGCTTTACCGTCGCGGGCTGGAACCGTTCGCCAGCGCGCGGCGAGGATTTACAGGCGCAGGGATTATCCCTGCACGCCACGCCGCAGCAGGCGGTGGCCAATGCCGAGGTGATCATCAGTATGCTCGCCGATGGTCAGGCTACCCTGCAGGTACTGGCGCAAATAGCGCCTGCCTGTCAGCCGCAGGCGATCTATTGCCAGATGGGCACCATCGGCCTGGCGGAGACCCAGGAGGCTATCGCTTTGTTGCGGGAGCGTCAGCCGGCGATGACCTTCGTCGATGCCCCGGTTTCAGGGACCAAAGCCCCGGCGGAGAAGGCGCAGATCCTGGTGCTCGCCAGCGGAGATCGTGAAAAGTGTGGCCCGGCGGAACAGGTATTTGCCGCTATCTCACGTGGGACGCAGTGGTTTGGCGAGGCGGGCAACAGCCAGAAAATGAAGCTGGTCCTCAATGCCTGGCTGATTGCGATGATGCAGGGCATCGCGGAAAGCGCACAGCTGGCGAAGACGCTGGGCTTTACCCCCGACCAGCTGTGGAGCGCCCTGGAGGGCGGCCCGCTGGCGGCGCCCTATGTCAAAGTCAAACTGGACGCCATCGCCAATGAGCAATTCACGCCGCAGATGCAGCTGGCGCATGCGCTGAAAGATGCCCGGCTGGCCTTGTCCCTGTCCGAGCCGCACACCATGCCGGGACTGGATAACATCGCCGAACTGTGGCAGCAGGCGGCGGATGCGGGATTTGCCGGGCAGGATCTGTCCTCGATATATCAGTGGCTGTCGACGTCGGCGAAAGCATAGTGTAGCGCCCTCAGGAAAAAGTGGCCTCGGCGGCCACTTTATCCAGAGGGGAGTTATTTTCCGGAGAGCGCCGGGCGAGTGTCGATCCCTTCGTCAATGCGCTTGATCATATAGGGAAAGAACGGATTGGAAGACTGGCGCATCAGCGAGTCCAGACCCACAACCAGCACAGAACGCTCACCGCGAGCTGCAAACGTGCCGAGGCTGATCCCGTATTGATTCAGCGGATGGGGATAGCGCCCATACAGCGAATCGCTCAAGGGGAAGGGGAGCGCGACATGAGAAAGAGAGTAGACGTCCGGTAAATAGTGCATTCCCTGCAGCTTTTCCACCGTGGTGTCTGTTTTCCCGGCGCGGGTGGTGCGAATTTCCATCTCTGTACTGGCGGAATTGGCGTTAGTGATGATCGTGGTTTGATAAGCCCGCGGCGCCGCGGGCAGCAACCGCGCCAGCGCGGTGTAAGACGTCCGGCGTAATAATGAATTAAACCTGACCGCATGATTTAAATCGAAGAGGACAATTTCACTGCCATTATCCGGCAAGCGGTTATACAGCGCCGTCACGATCGCCCGCGTACTGACCGTTGAATCCACAACGGACTGAAAGGTCAATACCGGCGGTAAGCTGTTAAGCCTATGATTTCTCGAATCCGTCACTATCTGCTTTTGCAGCGCTTTGGTCAGCAGAAACGACTGACGGGCGGCGTTCGTCGGGAAGGAGTTATATTTGAACGGATTAAACTCAGGCATGATGTTTAACCATGCGGCTTTCGAGAAGGCGGGAAGAAACGCGGGCCAGCCCGCGAGGCCGGAAAAGCGCGCGAAGCGGGTGATACCGATCATTGGTGAAATCAGGATCACCCGCTGGGGTTTTGCCAGTCCGGCATTATCCAGCGCGTCCAGCGAATACTTCATTGCCAGCGCGCCGCCGTTGGAAAATCCGACGATATGCAGGGGCGCATCATTACCCGTCAGTCGTTTCGCTTCTCTCACCGCCAGGCGCGTGGCGGCCAGCCAGTCCTGCCAGTCCACGTCGGTCAGCCCGGCGGGTACCGTCCCGTGGCCCGGTAACCTGATACCGATGGCGACATAACCCTGTTGCCGGTAATTTTCGGCGATATGCCGCAGACTGTAGGGTGTATCCGTCAGACCATGCAGCAACACCACAGCGCCTTGCGGTTTGCCATCCGGCATCATAATGTATGACCGATTCCAGTTGGTGGGAAACGAGTCCGGATAGATGGGGCTGTGACTGTAGTAACGATTCAGTTCGGTTTGCTGTTCAGCGTCCAGCTTATCGGTAACCTGGCGTTTTACCTCACTAAAGAGCGCATTCTCTTTGTTGAGGTAATCGTTCCAGTCAGCATTGTCGATTTCATCCGCGCCCATTTCATGCGGAACCCAGGTATGCCAGAGCTGCAGTTCGGGCCCGCGCTGAATGTCATAAACGCGTAGTCCCAGAGCGCCAACAATCAACAGCAGCAGGGACAACACGATACGTTTTAACCAGGTTACCCATTTCAACGCGTGGCTTCCTTTCTTAATGACCTGTTTTCTGAGTATAAATAATCATGGTCAGGGAAGGTTTACTTTTTTGCGCAGCAACGAGCATGAGTAAAGAAGATCGACGGCAAGTGGGTAGGATACATCAACGGCGAAATGCGATCGTGCAGTCAGCGCTAAGCGGGACCGGTTCGAACACGTGGTCAGACGTTCGCGCTGCTTAAGCGCGAAGATAGGTGTGCTTCTGGAGTAATAGTTATCCCCATCAGCTTGTGCCAAAGCAACCGCCGCGGATGGGGAATTATGCGAATGAAACAAGGAGGATTCGGCAGTGATACCGGCACCTGTATAGCTAATTTTTAAGGTCCTGATAAGGATCATATCTCTCATCAGGATACCATTGGCCAGAGAATAGCGCCGCCTGACGGCCAATTGTGCAGCGCTGTATATGGTCATCATCGATAAAAGTGTGTTTGATAGCTGGGGTTCCCCAGTTACCACCCCAGATTACTTTATTGTGCCATGCCAACTGGCCCAACAGGGAGAAATCACCTTTCCACGATGGTTCGCCGTTAATACTCCTTACAATATCGCAGGCTAAGCCATAATGATGAACTCCAACTTTCTGAAGTTTGGTCGCCCCCCGCTCATACAGGAGAGCCTGCCGGTCCTGACTCCGGTAGGTTTCGAAAACCATCAGATCAAGTCCGTTGAGTTTTGCCTGTTCAATGATTGACTGAACTATCTTTCGTGTTACAGGTTCGAGAAGTAAAATATCAGAGATCCGTTCCGTGCTATTGAAACGTTTGTCATACTGAATAGTATCGGTGTAGAAATTACCCATAGCATGCCTCGCTGTACTGTAAATAGTAGAGCCTGGATGAGTATTTATTTCCCAATTGATGATATTTTGTTAAAGATATATGGAGCAAACAGCGTTCCGCCAAACATCAAAAAGTGACTAACACTCTTAAGATTGCTGCTAATTTTTAAAGAATCATAAAATAATGCATAGATAACGTAATAGCCAGTACCTACAAAAATAATAGCGATGATCACCATCCCGACAAATGCAATCAGCCGACTTGAGCTGGCAAAGGGAACCGGCGGCACAATCACTGCTGGTGCTGCTGTGTCAGGAGGGGGGGATGGTTCAGATAAAGCCTCCGCCAATGACCATCCCTGCGTCTTTAGCAACGAGAAAACCCTCCGAAAGGTTACAATGTAAGCCAGTGTCATTACGATATAAATGAAAATCAATATAGGATTTTTTAACCAGTCCATTATATACCTCGGGCATGTGGTTTCTGATCAAGGAGTTATAATTCAAACTTTGATTTATTCAGTGTAAATAAAAAGACACAGTAAGTTAAATAGCATCCAATACAGCGCGCCGCTAGAAAAATTATTTCTAACAGCAAACTTATAAATAATGTTGGCTTTTAATTTTACCAATTACAGGAAGTTAGCTCTTGTGATTATAGAGCATTACTGTTGAAAAATATTAAAAGCAATAAAAAAACATAAAATCATTATTTCCCATTATTAAATCATTATTAAATTTTAATTTAATTGAAAATATTAGAACGATATAGGGAGGTTATTACCATAACACACGTTAAGAAAATATGAATTTTTGATTAGACAAATTCACCCTGTGATGAGCTATGTTTCACACCTGCCGTCGATACCCGCCAGACCTTCTTCTGGCAGAACCCTGAGACGAGGATACGACGGCACGCCACTCATTTTTCATGAATCTCGCCGGAGGAAGTCATTCTCAGCTGTAGCAACAGGCTAAACGATGCAGGTAAAACGGTCAGTGTAACCAGCGTGGCAACCAGTAGTCCCCCGATAATCGCATAGGCCATCGGTCCCCAGAATACCTGATGAGAAATGGGGATCATTCCCAGAATGGCTGCACAGGCAGTCAGGCAGATGGGGCGCGCACGATGCTCTGCGGCCGCAATAATGGCGGCATCGCTTGCCATCCCCTGAGCAAGATTGCTGTCCACCTCGCTAATCAGTATGACGGCGTTACGAATGATCATGCCAGCGAGCGCAATCACGCCAAGCAGAGCGACAAATCCCATTGGTGTTCCACCAGGTAACATAGCCAGCACGATACCCGGTAAACCAAACGGGGCCATCAGTATAGCCAACACAATACGGGAATAGTTGCGCAACTGGAGCATCAACAGCAAGAGCATGATGACCAGTGTCACCGGCAGAACCGCATAGACCGAACTATTACCTTTTTCAGATTCAGCAACCGCGCCCCCTTCTTCAATGCTGTAGCCTTCAGGCAGTTCCGCGCGCAACCTGTCTACCGCTGGTCTCAACGCTGCGGATACTGCTTCGGCGCGAAGTCCCGGGGCGAGGTCAGTTTGCACGGTGATGAAAGGCAAACGCTGTCGACGCCAGATAACCGGATCATCCACGCCCCAGACTGGCGTGGCAAAGGCGCTGAGGGGGATTTGTTTACCGTCATTCCCCTGAATAGTCAGCGAAGAGAAGGTGGCGAGGTTAAGACGCTCATTGTCCCTGGCCCGGAGCACCACATCGACAAGACGGTCATTATCGCGAACCGACGTGACTATACTGCCGGACCAGACGGTATTGAGCATCCGGGCCAGACTTTCTGACGACACGCCCGCAGCCCGGGCGGCGGTCTGATTGACCTTGAGGGTAATGACTCTCTCCGGTTCGCCTGCCGTCTGATTAACCTCGCGGGAGGAGGGTGACCGGCCAATGACATCGCTCAGGCGGTTCGCGATCGACCTGATCTCAAGATAATCTGGCCCACTCACCCGGTATTTGACTGGCCAGCCGACGGGGGGCCCAAGTTCCAGGGGCGATACGCGAGTGATGATGTCGCTAAAGCGCGTAGCCAGTATCCTGTTTAACTGTCGATGAAGACGATCCCGCGCTTTAAGATCTTTAGCCACCACCACCATCTGGGCGATATTTTCATTTGCCAGAAGCACATCCATAGGCAGGTAAAAACGAATCGCTCCCGACCCAACGTATGTCGAAAAGCGCTCAACGTTGCGGTTGCCTGTCAGGGCCTTCTCCAGCTGTTCAGCCCTATTTTGCGTTTCCGACTGCGAGGCATTGGCCGGTAGCGTCAGGCTGACCAGCAATTCAGGCCTGTCGGAGGCGGGGAAAAACTCCCCCTGCATAAAGGTTGTTCCGTAAACGGACAGACCAAGCGCAATGAGAGCAATACACACGGTGGCGAAGCGGTGACGCAACGCCTTGCGCAGTAGCCACTGGTATCCGCGGGCCATCCGTCCAGGACCTTTCGCCTTCTGTCTGATGTTGTCAGATAACAGCCACGTCCCGGTTAACGGTGAAAACAGGATCGCGACAACCCATGAGCACAGCAGGGCGATGAGCACCACGGCAAACAGGGAAAAGCAATATTCACCGGCGCTGGACGCAGCAAATCCCACGGGAATAAACCCGGCAATCATCACAAGGGTGCCCGTCAGCATCGGAAATGCGGTCGTTTTAAAAGCCCGGGTAGCCGCCTGCCGGCGGGAATCCCCGGCTTCCAGACCAGAGACCATGGTTTCCACAGTGATCATGGCGTCATCGACCAGCAGACCCAGCGCGATAATCAATGCGCCGAGAGAAATACGCTGCAGACCTATTCCTGCCAGCATCATTCCCGTAAAGGTCATGGCCAGAACCAGTGGGATGGCCGCAGCCACGACCAGTCCGGCTCGTAAACCCAGCGAGACAAACGAAACGGCCAGGACGATCGCCACGGCTTCGATAAGCACCCGGATAAACCCGCTTACGGCATCGCTGACCACCGCTGATTGATCGGCAACCTTGACCATCTCAATACCGTGCGGCAGCGTGACGCTGATGGCATGCATTTTTGCATTCAGCGCGGCGCCGAAACGCAGCATATTACCCGTCGGCGCCATAGAGATAGCCAGCCCGATGGCGGGTTTGCCGTTAATCCGGTAAACCGGCTGGGGAGGTTCGGTGTTTTCCCGGCTAACGGTGGCAATATCCGTCAGAGGAAGGTAACGATCGTTAATACGCAGCGTGACAGCACGTAAGCTAGCTTCAGAAGTCAGTTCCCCGCTGACCTTTATCGCCATATTTTCCTGTCCGGTGCGGATCATACCTGCCGGGACAACCGCATTTTGTGCTCTGAGGGCATCCGCTACCTGCTGGATGTTCAACCCCATACTTGCCAGACGCGCTGGAGAAAAAGAGAGAACTATCTGTTCCTGCTGCTCACCCAGCAGACTGGTTTTTCCGATATCCGGTAACGACATGAGTTCCCGGCGGATTGTCTCAACACGGTCCCGGACCTCCCGCAGGGTATAGCCCTCAGGTATAAATCCATAAATCGTACCGAACGTATCATCAAATTCGTCGTCGACGGCGGGGCCCTGAACGCCTTCTGGCAACGACGGGGCAATATCCTGCATTTTCTTACGTACCTGATACCAGATATCCGGCACCTTTTGCGGCGGGGTATCGTCACGGAGATTGACATGAATAACGGAGCTCCCGGCACGGGTTTCACTTTCGAGATAATCAAGCCAGGGGGTTTCCTGCAGCTTTTTTTCCAGCGTATCGGTCAGCAGTCGGGTGGTATCCGTTACGGATGCCCCGGGCCATTGCGCAGAAACAACGGCCGTTTTAATCGTAAACGCCGGATCTTCGTTACGTGGCAGGTTCTCATAACAGAACGCGCCCATAGCCATGATCAGCAGCATGAAGAAACTGACCATCTGTTGATTACTTAGCGCCCAGGCGGACAGGTTAAATTTCTCATCCAATACGGGTTTCATGATTCGCACTCCCCGGCAATCACCGGCTCGCCGGAGCGTAATTTACTCACGCCGGCGGTAATCACCCGGTCGCCTGGTTCAAGGCCGCCGGAGATAATAACCGCGGTGGCGGTATAGTATGCTGGCACCACCACGCGAAGCTGGGCCTGCGACCGTGGGTTAATCACATAAACCGCCGGTTTGTCGTCGACGCGGCTCAGCGCTGAAGCGGGAAGGGCGTATCCATGCGGACCCGTTGCGGGTAACGTGACGGTAACGCTGGCGCCCAGCGCCATTGCCAGCGGTGGGTTTTGCAGGGTAGCCCTGACGCGCCATGTGCGGGTCTGAGGATCGGCCTGCGGGCTAATATCTCTTACCGCGGCGGACGCTTGCACCGACGGGTCGCTGAGGAGGGAAACTCGCAAGCCAGCCTGTTCCTGTGGCGGGATCGCCTCGGGTTTAGCGATATCAAACACCACATCGCGGGCTTCACCGGTCGCCAGCGTCAACACCGACTGACCACCACTGACCACCTGACCCGCAGAGGCGCTTACTTCGGTGATCACGCCGCTTTGCGGCGCCATCAGACGCGTCCAGCCAAGGCTTTCCCGGGCATTACGCAATGCGGACTCGCTGTTTTTTAAACGCGCGCGGGCGACAAGCCAGTCTGCGCGGGCGGTATCGAGCTGCGTGCGGGCAATCGCGCCTGTTGGCATGAGCTTTTGCATTCGGTTGAGGTTAAGTGCAGCAACCTGAGCAGCGGCTTTGGCTCCTTCATAATCAGCCTGTGCGCCATCGAGCTGATTCTGACTGGTTGTATTTTCAAGCGTGGCCAGCAGTTGCCCTGCATTGACCCGATCGCCAATATCGACGCTACGCGTCACTATCCGGCCGCCGGTACGAAAGCTGAGAATCGTTTCATCGTGCGCATGGATCTCTCCGGTTCTTTCCAGCGCGGGAAGGGTTTGCGCTGAGCCAACAACAACGTAGCGCACCGTTCGCACAGGATCAGTCGTATTACCCTGGTTGTCCCCGCATCCGGGCAGCAGAAAAATCACTACCGAAAGAAGGGTCAGGGGGAGAAAGTGCAGCCAGGAAAGGGTGCGCGCCACGTCGTACAAATGGTGCAGACTGTGGCGGAGGGAGAGTAAAAATTCATCTGACATAACGCCGCTCCATATAGGTTACGGCGTTATTAAATGCGCGCTTAGTCGAGAAAGATTCGACGTTTCGTCAAGGTATTATCAAGAGCGGCTATTTTCCATCTCAGACGACGTCCAGGGTAACAAAATGCTGACTGCGAGTCCGCCGGTTTCAGGTAACGACGCGCTGATACTGCCACCATGGGCCTGACAAATCGCGCGAGCAATCGACAAACCGAGACCGCTGCCGCCGGAGTGGCGGGCACGCGACTGCTCCTCCCGGCTAAAACGGTTAAACATTTCCGGCAGGAACCGGGAGGATACCCCCGGGCCGTCATCGCGAAATTCGAGGCAATATTGCCGGCTGGCGTAGTGCAGCGTGACATCAAGAAAGCCGCCATCACGCCCGTAACGGAGGGCATTTTCCATAAGGATAGTAAACACCTGGCCCATACGGAAAGTATCGCCTTTAAAAGGACATGCCTGAGAATGATGAAGCCTGATGGTAAAACGATGTGCATCAGCCTGGGGCATGATCCATGTCACCCGTTCCTTAAGCAGCTCATCCAGACGAAAGGGTTCGTTTTCCAGAACCAGATTCCCGGCATCAGACAGTGAGAGCAGATGAAGTTCATCGGTCAGGCGATTCAGGTGCTGAAGCTGTTTCATTACCATTGCCAGTTGTTCCGGGCTGGCATCAAACACGCCATCCAGCATGCCCTGCAAACGTCCGATAGCGGCAGTCAGTGGGGAGCGAAGCTCATGCGCCATGGCCACATGAGAGGTACGTAACTCTTTTTCATAGCGGGCCAGTTTCCCCGTCATGGTATTAAAGTCACTGGCAAAGCTGACCATTTCAGCCGGCGCATTCCTGATGAGCTCTGCCTGGCGGCCAAATTGCCCTTCGGCGACGTCCTTTGCCGCATCACGCAACCGGCTGAACTGCAGCGCCAGTGGCCTGGCATATCTCAACCCCATCACCACAATAAAAGGGATCATGACCAGGACCAGTAACGCCACGGTGACCCAGTCTGCCGAGGCGATGGAGGGTGTTGAATAACTCAACCCCCACCAGGTATCGACGATTTGATGGAAGCGCGCCGGGTCCGCCTGCGGGTTCTGGCTGAGCGCAAGAAACTCTTGTCGGACCGATGCCGGCATTCTGCTCATGATCCAGTAATTCTGCACCGCATAACGTAGCCACATACAGGTCGCTATGACAATTACGCTTCCGATGGCCAGCGCTAATATACGTGCGCAAATCCAGCGCCACAGGGAGGAATAGCGGGTTTTTGTCATGGTTGTCTGAACCTGTAGCCTACGCCGCGAACGTTAACCAGCACGCCGGAAATACCCGCCGCTTCGAGTTTTTTACGCAGGTTATAAATATGGGTATCCACCACACGCTCCAGGGCTTCACTTTCCGGCAAACAGTGCTCCAGTAAATGCTGGCGGGAAAAAGGTCGTGAAGGAGAGCGCATAAGCGTGGTCAGTAGTGAAAATTCGGTTGGGGTCAGATCCAACGTCCGCGGTGTGGTGTCCCCGTCGATAATGCTCGCCACGATGGCCGTAACATCCACTTCAAGTGATTGCCAGCGAAGGATCTCTTCCTTTGTTTCCGTTTTATTGCTGCGACGCAATACCGCCTGCACCCGGGCCACAACTTCTCCCGGATGGTAAGGCTTAACAACATAATCATCAGCGCCATAGCGCAGAGCGCCAATACGATCGGGAGTATCTCCCATGGCGGTGACCATGATCACCGGAACATCATTTTTACGACGCAGGCCAGCCAGGACTTCGGTGCCGTTAAGCCCCGGAAGCATCACATCCAGCAGGATCAGATCGGGTTTCCACCGGTGCGCCATATCCAGCCCGGAAAGTCCATCTCCTGTAATGACGACATCGTAATTTTCACGGCGTAAATAGGCCTCGAGCACGCCAGCCGCATCGGCGTCATCTTCAATAATCAGCACTCTTCTGGACAACATCCGTTCACCTTGACCGATTCTTAACACTATCCCGACGATTCATTGATTTTGCCAAATCATACTGCGCCAACATTTTGTGGCAGCTCCTGCCTCAGGAGAAACCAGCATCCGTGAGGAGAACAGTATGATAGCGATAAAAAAAGCCCTGTATATGACCGTACCGCTTTTGACGGCCATCACATCCTGTGTACAGGCAAATGATGACGGCTCTTTCACTATCGGGCTGGGGGGGCGCTACGCTCCGCGATACTCAGGTTCAGACAAGCAGGTATGGCAGGTGGTTCCGGTGCTTCAGGGTCGTAACGGCGCTTTCTTTATTGATACGCAGAAAGGGGTAGGGTATGACCTGCAGAACGCCAGCGGCTGGTACTTCGAACATACGCTGGGATACGATCTGGGAAGGACGGATAAAAACGCCAGCTGGCGGGCAGGGGCAAATAATCTGAAAGGGATGGGAGACATTGACGTCTCACTGAACACGGCCCTTGCCGTTGGCTGGCAGGCGCTTTCGTGGCTCAGTGTTGAAGGTAAAGCGACGCTGCCTTTAACGGACAGCCAGGGGGTAAGCTACCAGGCATCCTTCACGTTGATTCCCGTACAAACCGATCAGGACACGATCGCCTTTCAAACGGCGGCCCTGTTTGGCGACAACCGTTACCTGAATACCTGGTATGGCGTGAATCCGGAGCAGAGCCGGCGTTCAGGTTATAGCCGCTATTCAGCACCGGGGGGATTTTATGGCATAGACAACAGTCTGATCTGGAGTCACCAGTTTGATGCCCACTGGGGCACGGTTCTGAGCGCTGACTATACCTGGCTTGGGGAGCATGCCAATCAAAGCCCGATCGTGTTACGACGTAACGAGGCGGCACTGGCAGCAGCAGTTACCTGGACATTTTAGGGCAGAGAAAGTGCGGCGTGCGGTTTGCCGGGAACGGTTAAAATTGAGTGAGTCAGCATTATCTGGCAGATACGCAACCAGAAGCAAAACATGTTGTTAACCGCGCCGGCAGACCTGGTGCGGTCCTTGTGTCGCCGACATGCGTTCGCCTGATGAACCCAACGACGATCGAGAGCGCCACAAACGTGCCGGAGGAGTTTTATGAACAACGCCATAGCTGGTTTGTCGGGAAGTTTTCGGTCACGTCGTTCGTCGGCATGAGAACACCGAATCCACCAATAACAACACCAATCCGCTTTGTAAGGTTATCATCTTTATTACTCCAGCCGTCATCAACTGTCACCCGCCCTTGCTGAAGTTATCTCGATATTACGCTACCGTAATGCCTCTTAGCTTTATTTCGAAGCGGCCACCCCGGGCGGAAGTAATATAATTCACTACCGATTTCACTTGTGGCTGTGGAGAATTTATTGAAGCTTACCAGCTGACTTTCTCAGCACAGTAATATCCCTCTTGGGTGACTCCCCGAACATCCGCGTATATTCCCGGCTGAAATGGGATAAGCTTTCGTAACCGACAGCATAGGCTGCTGTGGTGACATCGTAATGTTCATTCAGCATCAGTCGCCTGGCTTCATTGAGGCGCAGCCATTTCTGATACCGGAGCGGGCTCATTCCCGCAAGCTGCCTGAAGTGTTGGTGAAAAGAGGGCGTGCTCATTTGCACCCGACTTGCCAGTTCCTCTACGCGTAAGGGTGACGCAATATTGGTTTTTAACCAGTCGATAGCTTTACCGATACGGTAGCCATGGCCGTCTACTGCTGCAATCTGTCTGAGATGATCGGACTGATCGCTCATCAAAAGCCGGTAATGTATCTCCCTTTGAATCAGCGGCCCGAGGACAGGAATGGCTTCAGGCTCGTCAAGCAAAGAAAGCAGACGGCAGAAAGGTTCCAGCAAAACATCAGTAACCGTTCCTATACCGACACCCGTTCCCGCGTCTCGTTTTTTGACCGGCGGCAGGCTTCCCTGGGCAATTAATTCCATCAGCACGCGCTGGTCAAGTTTATAGGCTACGCCGACGCAGGGCCGGGATGTCGAAGCCTGTAAAACCTCCGAGCTGGCTGGCAGGTCAAGGGAGGTGATCAGGAATTTTTCCGCATTGTATTCGTAAGGTTCACCACCAACCCACATGAGCTTCGCGCCATCGGCCACCAGAACGATACTGGGAGGGACCAGGCAGCTCACCGGAGGAGCGGTTTCGTTTCGGCGGAACAGTTGGAGTCCTTCTACCGCTGTTGGGAAATCACCGGTGCCCGGAGTGCGCTGAGCAATATCCCGGGAAAGCACGCCGAGTAGTTTTTCAACCGTTTTGTCAGAAATCATTCTGTAATACCTCACGTTTATTGCGGCTTTTGACGTTAACAACTTAGCAGCGATGAAAATTGAAATATACGCTTTAAATTCAGTTTCAGAGGATCAGGCAAATAATGCAGAGTATTTTAATAACAACTTTCATGTAAGGCACTCAAAATAACAACACTGAAATGAAGATGTGACCTGTCAGTCAGCTTTCACAGCGAGCCAATTTAACCCGTTCAGGTTAAAGCCATTTTTAACTGCCAGACAGGTTATCCGGAGGAGACATACGTGAAAGAGTTTACTTTCTACAACCCAACCCGAATCTAATTCGGTTCCGGAAAAGAGAGTTGTAACTGAAATACTCATGCATGCTGTCTGAAACTATCCCTCAACATCCAATGAAAGGTTTTAATATCATGACGCTAAAATCTTCAACGCGCTTTTTTAATCGCGCACTCATCGCCGGAGCGATGGCTCTGATTTCAACAGAAGCTGCGGTCGCCCAGCCGGCACCAGGCACAGCAGATTCTTCAGTCCATCTGGTTCAGACGTGGGATAAAACTTTCCCAAGGAGCGAAAAAGTGGATCATCAAAAAGTTACTTTTAAAAATCGTTACGGTATTACGCTGGCCGCAGATGTGTATCTTCCTAAAGATCGCGGGAACAAGAAGCTTGCTGCGCTTGTGATTTCCGGCCCGTTTGGCGCGGTAAAAGAGCAGGCTTCAGGTCTTTATGCTCAGACCCTGGCAGAGCGCGGATTCGTGACGCTGGCATTTGATCCGTCTTATACCGGTGAAAGCAGTGGTGAACCCCGCAATATTGCTTCCCCTGATATCAATACCGAAGACTTTATGGCCGCAGTCGATTTTATTGGACTGCAACCTTATGTGGATCGTGAACGTATCGGTGTCATTGGTATTTGCGGCATGGGGGGGATTGCCCTGAACGCTGTTGCCGTGGATAAACGCGTAAAAGCGGTCGTTGCCAGCACCATGTATGATATGAGCCGCGTAATGTCGAAAGGCTACAATGACAGCGTAACGCCGGAGCAACGCGAGCAGGCGCTGGAGAAGATGAGTCTTCAGCGCTGGGAAGATGCGGCAAACGGCAAACCTGCATACCAGCCAGCCTATAATAAACTGAAGGGCGGGGAAGCACAGTTCCTCGTGGACTATGCGGACTACTACATGACCAAACGCGGTTATCATCCACGAGCCGTCAACTCTGGCAATTCATGGTCGGTGACAACGCCGATGGCCTTCATGAATTTCCCGCTCATGACCTATATCAAGGAAATTTCTCCGCGTCCGATCCTGTTCATCCATGGCGAAAAAGCGCATTCGCTTTACTTCTCCAAAACGGCTTATGAAGCGGCAAATCAACCAAAAGAGCTTCTGATTGTTAAAGATGCCACACATGTCGATTTATATGATCGTATGGATAAGATCCCGTTCGATAACATCACTGCATTTTTTAACAAAAATTTTAATAAGTAAGCCATAGCACCGTCCGGTGCTTTCAGATGCAGTGTCTGCGCGACAAACGACAGACACTGCTCTTGAAAGAGGAGAAGTTTATGTTCTGGAACCCTGAATTATTAACAAGAATAGATGCGGCCGACGACCTGAAAATCGCTCCGTATCATCCCGATATGAATACGACCGGTACGCCGACGTGGATTTGGGAAGTGAAGGTGGAGAACAGACTTTTCGTCCGAGCCTATAGTGGTACCCGTTCAAAATGGTATCAGGCTGCATTGTCCCAGCAGGCGGGTAAGATACTGGCTATTGGACAGGAGTTCGACGTCCTGTTCGCAAAACCATCAGACCCTGAGCTTGAAAGTAAAATTGATCAGGCTTATCAGAAAAAGTACTCCAGCAGCAGCTATGTTTCAGCAATGACAGGGACACGCGCCAGAGCGGCCACGATTGAGATTTTACCTTCGTGATTTCCTGTCAAAGTGATACTGGGTGTTCTGTGAGACAAAATCTGCCTGTTTAACTTTAATTTCCCTGAAACTGGAGGCAAGTATGAAACATACATAACCGCCAGTTTCTGGTCCGGTGAAAGTTCATCTTCAGGAAGCATTGTCCATTAAGGGAGGAGTTTGAATATCAGATGACAGGGCGAACATGTACTATGAACATAACGCAAGAAAAGGGATGTCAGTCATAAATAAGTACCGTGTTGATTTGTTAAGAGGCCGCTGTCAAATATGAAGTTATTGGGCACTATACGTCATTTAACATAATATACATTATGCGCACTTGTATTGCGGTGGCTAAGTTGTAAGGCCTGCTCCTGGATAAGTGACCCGTAGATTCACCATCGAGGGATTCTGATAACGGCTCATGCAGCGGACGTTTTCACTTTGGATGAAGTTAACCGATTCAAAATCATTCAGGACGTTGTCGACCGGAGTCTGACCACACTTGATGGCCACACAGCGCCTGAGTAAATCTGATCGCCAGTACCGACGCCTTCTGTTGCACTGTCGTGAATCAGCTCGCCAGATATCGCTAACCGCCGTTGTTGAAATCTCAGCAATAACCAGCTGCCAGATGACCTTGCACAGTACGCGCTCAATATTATCCGCGAGCGCTATACCGACTTTGGGTCTACGCTGGCGTGTGAGAAACTCGCAGAACTGCATGATGTTCATCTGTCCAAAGAGACTGTCCGTTCACTCATGGTTAAAGCCGGTCTCTGGATCCCCCGCAAACAACGTGCGCCGAAAATTCAGCAGTCACGTTATCTTCGGGCCTGCTGCGGCGAACTGATCCAGATTGATGGTTGCGACCATCACTGGTTCGAGAACCGTGCGCCCGCCTGTATCTCACTGGTCTATGTCGACGATGCGACGAGCCGCCTGATGCAGCTTCGTTTCGTTAAATCGGAATCGACCTTCACCTCTTCATGCCACTTTAAAATGATGGCGTGGAGATCGCTCTGGAGTCCTTACGCCTGATGTCACCTTATATTGATTGAAGCGTCGCAAGCGCCGAAAGCAGGATACCGATAACGACCGGATAAAAAACGCAGGAAATCAGGAATTCAGCTACCTTATGACCTTCACTTTGTATATGAATAGTTCTTCCTATACTTATCAGAGAGGCAAAAAAACCGATCGTCGCCACAACGGCGATGAAAGTCAGAATGCAATACAGCGTTAACCCGCCAGCCTCTCTTTTCTCAAGGCAACCAAACATCGCCAGCGCCTGCAACAGGCTTAATGCGATCGCCCCGGAGCAGCTTTCACAAACCCTTCCATAGATACCAAACACTTCCCAGGCACGTTCGTTAATGCGCTTCACTCAGAACTCCTTCTATAAAATAAAAAAATAACAGGCGCTTAATTTTTTACCTCTTCACCTTTGCAAATCTATATAAAAAATCCATTTAAAAAATGGTGTCCTCTTTTTTCAGTTATTCATAAGGGTTCACCCTTCCCTGCCCCTTTAGCGTAAAAACATCGTTATTTTCCGGCACAGGAACCATTCAGGATATTATTAACCATCGTCTGGCGCCATGCCTAAACCCCTTTGTAGTGCTCTTTACTCAGGCCATACTTCTTCATTCTGAGATAGAGTTTTTTACGCGGTATCAGCAGATACTCCGCCACCTCATTAATACGTCCCTGGTGGATATTCAGCGCTTCGGTGATGATCTGCCGCTCGACCTCCTCAACCCGCCGATCCAGCGGCGTCGGTTCGCCGACGAGCATCTGCGGATTCACCGTTTCCGCGAGCGGTAATACCCCCACCGCAAACAGCTCGGCGGCGTTCGCCAGTTCGCGAACGTTATTTGGCCACACCCGCCGCATCATCCCCTTCAACAGACCGGCATCCACCTCAGGGACGGGATGATTCAGCCGTTGACAGGTTTTTTGCAAATAGTGATGAAACAGCGGCTCGATATCATCAGGTCGCTTTGACAGAGGTTGGCAGCCAATTTGCGTCATCGCGAAGCAGTAATAGAGTTCCGCCACTATCTGGCTGCTGGCGGCCAGCTCCACCAGCGAAGCATTACCGATACCAATCAGGCGAAAAGGCCGTTTCTCATGACTCTGCAGCTGTACCAGATGATGCTGTTGCCCGTGAGTCAGATGCTCCAGGTGACTTAAGACCAGCGTCCCGCCCAGGGCTTGCGCGATCAGTTCATTCAGCGTGTGGGCGTTAGCCGTGTTGAGTTCGCAGGAGATAAACGGACCTTCGGCGTGACGCCCTAACTGGTGCAGGTAACGCGCGCCGGTCATCCGGCCGGTTCCCGGCTCGCCGTAAAGCCATACCGCAATATCCGTCTCTGCCAGCTGCTGAAGGCGCTGGCGATACCGATCCGTCCATTGGCTGCGGCCAATAAGCTCAACCTGTAATTTTTGCTGACAATACTGGCGACGGGCGATCACCGATTGCCTCTGACGCAGCGCGGCATCCACCAGCGTGAGCAGCTTGCCTGGATCGATCGGCTTTTGCAGGAAATCCCAGGCCCCTTTTTTCACCGCCTCCACCGCCATCGGCACATCGCCGTGACCGGTGATAAGCAGAATCGGCAGCAGATCGTCATCCTGATGAAACAATGTCATTAAATCGATTCCGGAGCAGCCGGGCATGCAGACATCGCTTAAAACAATGCCGGGCCAGTCCTTCGGCACCCGCTCCCGCGCATCAAAAGGATTATTACAGGCACTGACGTGATACCCCGCTTGCTCAAGCAGCTGCGTATAGGCATCCAGCACATCGGCATCATCATCAATCAGCAGAATCGAACAGTGATTACTCAACATCTTTTACATCCGTCAAATTGAATTCCAGCACCACGCAGGCACTGCGCGTAAACGTCGACGCCAGGCGCAACGCCCCTTTCATTTGCGTCATCAGCGAAACACTTATCGAAAGCCCTATTCCCAGTCCCACGGCTTTGCTGGTAGTGAACGGCTTTAACAGCGAAGGGAGTAAGGCCGCAGGCCAGCCGGGGCCGTTATCGGCAATCAACACGCACAGCCTTTCGCCCTGGATGTGCCAGCTCACGGTGATTTGCGCTGCGTGCGGGCAAGCATCAAGGGCATTTGACAGCACGTTCACCAGCACCTGATGAACACGCACTTCGTCTCCCAGGATCCAGACGGCGTCATCCGGTATCAGCAGCGTCCCCTGCTGAGGTTTATGGCGCATCGCCAGCAGTTCCCATGCCACGGTAAAGGTCTGGCGCAAATCGACCGGGTGCAGCGGCGTTTCCAGTTCTGCGCGGCGGGTAAACTGGCGCAGGGAGCGGATAATCGCGTCAATGCGGTTGATCAGCCCTTCCGCTTTGCTTAACGTCGTCCGCGCCTGCTCCGTCTGTCCCTGCTCGATTGCCCTTCCTGCGGTAAAAAGATACATCGACAGCGCATTCAACGGCTGATTGATCTCATGCGCCAGGGTGGTCATCGTCTGCCCCACCACCGCCAGTTTAGCAGTCTGGATCAGCTCGTCCTGAGTGGCACGCAGATCGGCCTCAATCGCTTTCCGCTCGCCTATCTCCTGTTCAAGCTGCTGTTTTTGCGCATTAAGCTGACCGAGGGTATGGCGAAGCAAACCGGCAATACGTCCCAGCTCGTCGCGCCCGTAAACCGGAATGGTCGCTTTGGTCTGGCCCAGACCAATCTGCACCACCGCCTGATTCAGCGCGGTAAAGCGTTTCACCAGCCGCGAGCGAATAAAATAATGGTTCAGCCCCCACGCCAGCAGCAGCGCCAGCAGCGTCGCCACCAGGATTAACCCGCCGCTGACCCGGACAATCTGCCCCATACGTTGATTAAACATCTGCATCTGCTGGTGACTGCTGCCAAGCTGGGCTTCCAGCAGCGTTCTGAAGCGTCCCAGCGTCGCTTCTCTGGCCCGGCTGGCTTCCACGAGCGCTTTTTGCGCAGTAACGTAGTCGCGCATGGTGTCCGGCATCTTATTTTTCACCATGCCAATTTCCAGCAGCTCATCGATCGTTTGTCGCAGGGTAATGGTGCTCGGCCAGTCATCCAGCGCACGAATATTTTCATCCGACGTTTTCTTCAGGTTTTCCAGATAGCGGATATGCGTCTCCACCAGCATGCCGTCATCATTCCCGGATTTCAGTTCATTGAGCCTGTCGCGCAGGTCGTCAACGATCTGATTTTCAATACGCGCCAACGTATAGACCTGCTGTTGTTCATTCTGCACTTCCCGGGAGCGTTTCAGGTACTGCGCCGCATCCCCCTGTCGGGCTTCAATCTGATCGAGCAGCGTTCCCTGTTGCCAGGTAAAATCCTGCACCAGCGAATTCAGCTCGGTGGTGAAATCATCGTGCAGCCAGTCGATCCGCGCCGAAAGCTCTCCCACCTTTTCGCGAACCAGAAACATGTTGTAGAGCACGCGATCCAGTTCCGCCAGCAGCGCGCGGCTGTCCTGCAATATCACCGCCAGCTGCTGGCGTTCTGCCGGCGACAACCCCTGGCTCAGCCGCTCTATTTTATCCAGATGCTGGATAATCTGGTTGCGCAGCTGCAGGCGTACCGTGGTATTCGGCGCCAGCAGAAATTCATTGAGCTGATCGACCACCAGGTTGAGATTCCCTTCAATCAGAAAAGCCGAATGGATGCGCGGAAAATACTCATCCAGCGAATAGCGGATCTGCGAACTTTGCTCATGCCATGAATAGAGGCTGACGCTGCTGACAATCAGCGTCAGCAGCGCCCCCATCAGAAAAGCCCCGCGCAGGCTGCTACTGATACTGATTTGCCGCAGACGTTGCAGTATGGACCTGCCCATCATTTCAGTTCTTCCAGTTTATTAATCGCCTGCCGCTGATTGTTGAGAAACCAGAGCTGCCACTCCATCATCTGCTGTTCCGCGAAGCTCTTATTGTCAAACTGAGCCAGCCAGGCTTCATCCTCGCTGCTGGCCGGATCGACCGGCACACGGGTCAGCAACGCGCGAATCTCGGGCAGCGGACGCTTGAGACGGGCCTCCGCGCTATGCAGCGCTCGCCAGGCATCTTTTAGCTGAGCAAGACGAAAGCTGATCGCCGTATCGAACATCCGTTGCACCAGGCGCTGGCGTTTGAGGATCAGCCGATAGTTCAATGGCGGTTGGTTCATCAGCACCGCCTGCTGCGCCGCCCGCGGATTGCCCGCCGCCAGGGGCGTTACCGGGTATTTCCCGGTATTGGCATCGGCGAGGATCGTCTGGCCCTCCGGGCTTAACAGATAGCGAATAAACCGCCGCGCCTCGCTGGCGTGCTGGCTGTTTTTAAGCACCGCGACATAGGTCGGCGAAACCGCCGACTGCGGGAAATAGGTAAAAGCCAGGTGCGGATCGTTCATCAGCAGATTGGCGTAGTTATCAATCACCGGACCGGCCACGCCCAGGCCGCTTTTAATCTTATCCGCCACCCCAAAGCTGCGGGATGAAATGGTCACGAGATTTCCCGCACTCATCAACAGCGTTGCCCATCCCTTAATCCAGCCTTTTTGTTGCAGCAGCGACTCCACCATGAGATGGTTGGTATCCGAACGCGACGGACTGCTCATCAGCAGCGCCCCCTGATAGCGGGGATCGGTCAGATCATCCCAGTCCGCTGGCGCAGGCAGGTGCCGTGTCATCAGCGCCGGGCGATTAATCAGCAAACCGAACCCGGAAATCGCTACGGCCACGGAGGTGGAGCGAATGGATTCCGGCACCAGTTGTTGGCTGACTGCCGGCGCACCGCTGAACGGCGCCAGTTTTTGATGCTCCTGAAGATGCTGCAGCAGCATCGGCGACGAGGTCAGGATCAGATCGACATTTTCGGCATTTGCCGTGTCAAGCAGCTGTTCCAGCGAGGCGCTGGTGCGGTTGAGCGTCCTGATCGTCACTGACCCCGGTTCTTTCTGCCAGCGATCGATAATCCACACGGTGGCGCTGGGAGAAAATGTCGTCGCCATCACCAGCTCATTGCTTTGCGCCGCACAGGGTCTCAGCCAGGCGGTCAGCAGCAGCATCGCGAGCATTTTGCTCACTATCCCGCCCCGACGAAGAGACATGTTTGTGATCCCGTTCATAAATATTGAAATACCAAAAAAATTACGTTGAGACAAAACTTACCCGTTTATGACAGCTGGCGAATTAATCACCGCGAGCGGAAAAATAGCCAAACGGGCGCCCGGGAATATCGCTAAAGATTACCAGATAATGATTGGGGAATTTGTTAGAGTCCGCACAAGCCGGACATAAAATCAGCGCAACATTAATTCCGCAGGTTCTCGCTCATTCAATATGAGTCAAAATCAACCCATCAATTCATTAGTTTGAGTCAGTTTTGACTCATTTCGACGATTTGTATTTTACGGCCGCTTATTTCACCCTTCAGGCCGAATGCTCCTGATGTTCACATCAATATAAAATACAGGTGACGACATGTTATCATTATTAAAAAAAGGGCCGTCGGCGAATACAGTTCCTGCTGAGAAAATTCAGGCAACGTATGGTCGATACCGTATGCAGGCGCTGCTAAGCGTATTTCTGGGATATCTGGCGTACTATATCGTGCGCAATAACTTCACCTTATCCACGCCCTATCTGAAAGAGCAGTTAGATCTTAGCGCCACGCAGATCGGTTTGCTCAGCAGCTGTATGCTCATCGCGTACGGGATCAGTAAAGGCGTGATGAGCAGCCTCGCGGATAAAGCCAGCCCGAAAGTGTTTATGGCCTGCGGTCTAGTACTGTGCGCCATCGTCAACGTCGGGTTAGGATTCAGCACCGCATTCTGGGTTTTTGCTGCGCTGGTTGTCCTGAACGGCCTGTTTCAGGGGATGGGGGTCGGCCCCTCTTTCATTACCATCGCGAACTGGTTTCCGCGCCGGGAGCGTGGCCGCGTAGGAGCTTTCTGGAATATTTCCCATAACGTCGGCGGCGGGATTGTCGCCCCGATCGTCGGCGCCGCGTTTGCGATTCTCGGTACCGAGCACTGGCAGAGCGCCAGCTACATTGTGCCGGCCTGCGTGGCGGTGGTATTCGCCATCAGCGTACTGGTGCTGGGTAAAGGTTCGCCGCGCGAGGAAGGCCTGCCTTCGCTGGAAGAGATGATGCCGGAAGAAAAAGTGGTGCTGAAGACCAAACACGCCCGGAAAGCGCCGGAGAACATGAGCGCATTCCAGATCTTCTGCACCTACGTCCTGCGTAACAAAAACGCCTGGTATGTCTCCCTTGTGGATGTGTTTGTCTATATGGTGCGTTTCGGCATGATCAGCTGGCTGCCAATCTACCTGCTGACGGTGAAACATTTTTCTAAAGAGCAGATGAGCGTCGCCTTCCTGTTTTTTGAATGGGCGGCGATTCCGTCTACCCTGCTGGCCGGCTGGCTTTCCGACAAGCTGTTCAAAGGCCGCCGGATGCCGTTAGCCATGATCTGCATGGCGCTGATCTTCATCTGTCTGATCGGCTACTGGAAAAGCGAATCACTGCTGATGGTCACGGTATTTGCGGCGATTGTGGGCTGCCTGATTTACGTCCCGCAGTTTCTGGCCTCGGTCCAGACCATGGAGATCGTCCCCAGCTTTGCCGTTGGCTCCGCCGTGGGCCTGCGCGGATTTATGAGCTATATCTTTGGCGCCTCGTTAGGCACCAGCCTGTTCGGCGTGATGGTGGATAAAATGGGCTGGCACGGCGGGTTCTATCTGCTGATGGGCGGGATCGTCTGCTGCATCCTGTTCTGCTACCTCTCCCATCGCGGCGCGCTGGAGCTTGAGCAACAGCGTAAAAACAGCGAGCAGGAAGAGGCCAGGCTGGCGCTGGCTGACGCACAGTAAGCGCCTGAACCGGGAAAACAAGAGCCAGCTTGCTGGCTCTTTTGCCGTTGAGAGAGGAATTGATGTCCGCCGCTGCTCCCGACGACGGTATAAAGCAAGTATCCCTGCCATCACTGATGTTGCTGCTGAGTGGAATGAACGGCCTACTTCGCCGGGATAATCAGCACCTGACCCGGATAGATTTTATCGGGATGCGTCAGCATCGGTTTATTGGCTTCAAAAATACGTTGATAATCATTGGCAGAGCCATACATCGCTTTGGAGATAGCGCTCAGGGTGTCACCGGATTTGACCGTGTATAAACGACTTTCCGCCCCGCTTTGCGTCACCTTAACGCCGTCACTGACCTGACCTACGCCAGTGACATTCCCGACCGCTACCAGAATTTTTTCCTTATCCTCCTGCGAAGCAACATCGCCAGTGACCGTGGCGGTGCCATCGTCCGCAACATCAATATTGACCTTTTCGGCGCCAGGCAGATTAAGACCATCGATATGTTTTTTCAGTTTATCGGCCCGCTCTTCTTTACTGTCGCCGGAGACGGCGTCCCATATTTTCTCGCCCGCTTCTTTCACAAAACTTAATAATCCCATCTTTCCATACCTCCTCGACTGTTACATGATCACATCATCATCGGACCTGTTGACCCAATGTCAGGGGACTGGTTTGCTACCCGCCCTCGCGTCAACTGCCTGAAGCAGCACAAGCCACCATCAAAGTATAATCAATAAGCGTCAAAGTGCAGGATATTTGCCCCGCTACGGCAGGAAAGTCTGTATTCCGGCAAGGCGACACGAAATGGAAGCGGACATAGCCTCCCCAGCCATGCAGAGAAATGATGGCCCCTCGTCGTAAAATGGCTGGAGAGGCAATGCCCGGATAAGACGCGGACTACCTGAGCAAGATTTCAGGAGACGCCGCTTCCGGCGCCTCCTGTGAGTCACCTCGCGGCTATTCCTCGTATGCAGCGTGATGGAAATCAATTTCCCACTGCAGTACTTCACCGTAAAGCGCCGACAGCGCCTGCTTTTCCTTTTCACTCAGCGCCATGGCGCAACGGTCGAGTTCGTACTTTAGCCAGAGCGCCTGCTGGTAGAATTCGTCCTCCGCGTGCATTTCCACCCAGCGTCGTAAATCAGCATCGCTCTGTCGATGTTCGCTCGCCCGTCGGCACCAGCGATAGTACATCCACTCCGCACCGAACATCAGGGTCACGATCTGCTCATAGCTGCCCTCGCGGGCGGTCCGCAGCATACCGTCGCGAAAGCGCCGTACCCCGGGCAAATCATCCGGGTACTCAGCGGGATCGATCTGTCGCGATGACAGCACCTGCTCAAACCACGCGATCTGCGTATCAACCAGGGCATTCAGCACGCCAATCAGCCAGCGCTGCTGATGAATACCCGGCGCTTTGCTGACCCCGAGGGCAACAATCGCGATGGCCGTCGCGACAAAGTTGCCCTCAAACACCAGATAGCGGTTGAAGACGGCTGTCGGCAGTCGATCCTGTTCAATATCAGTGACAAACGGGTGCTGCTGCATCGCCTGCCACGCCGGTTGATGTTCGCGCAGCAGGCGTTCGCTAAACGCTTCCATTAGGCTTCCTCCAGCGCGGCCTGAGCGACCGACATAAAATGCTTCACCCGGGCCAGCTCAACATCGTTCCACCAGACGCCATCGACCTTCATCGTACTGGCCACAATGACCCCCTGGGTCCGCCCGAGGATCTGCCTCACGTTAGCCGGCGTTACCCCGGAGCCCACCAGGAGCGGTAGCGCCGTCGCCGCGCGGATCTCGTCAATTTCCGCTATCGTGGCGCTATCGCCCGTGCGCTGGCCGGTGGCGATCACCGCGTCGGCCTCGAAGAAATCGACATCGCGCGTCAGCTCCTGAATCGAACGATCGGCGACGATGGCATGGCTACCGTGCTTGACATGGCTATCGGCAAAAACGCGAATATGCTCAGCGCGCAGCATACTGCGGTAGCGCAGCGCCTTTGCGGCCGCCCCTTCAATAAATCCTTCGTTGGCGATATAGGCGTTGGCCCACTGGTTGACGCGGACGAAATCGGCGCCGCCCGCCAGCGCGATGGCCATCGCCGGGATCGCCGCGTTAGCCAGGACGTTAATACCCAGCGGGACCGCAAACCGCTCACGAATTTTCTCGGTAATGACCGCCATCAGCGCGGA
Organism: Klebsiella sp. GB_Kp056; assembly: GCF_040064755.1. Lineage (NCBI taxonomy): Bacteria > Pseudomonadati > Pseudomonadota > Gammaproteobacteria > Enterobacterales > Enterobacteriaceae > Klebsiella > Klebsiella sp. GB_Kp056. The sequence continues at coordinate 41,793 of NZ_JBEAJA010000057.1, forward strand.
GGTTTCATGGCCGATGTCCTCAGGTTTGGAAAACGGAATATCGCCGTGGTTTTCAATAATCAGACCATGAACACCGCCTGAAATATAATTTTCAGCATCGCGAAGCGCACGCTCAACAATATCGGAGACTGATTTTCCTCGATATTTAGGCGCACCAGGAAAAGGATCGCAATGAATAACGCCAATAACGGCTTTGTTTCGTGAAAAAATAGCTTGTATTGCATTGGTTTTTTCTGCTGAGATAGCAACCATCTTATCCATCCTGTTAAGGGAACACTATGCGTGTTTACGTTACCGGTAATATTGCCGTCGATGAAACCTGGTCTATTCCGGATATACCGAAAAAAGGCACTTCCATTCACGGCGTTAAAGTCTCGCAGGATATCGGCGGTAAAGGCGCGAATCAGGCGATTATATTATCCCGCTGTGGAATAGAGACGCGTTTAATTGCCGCCACGGGAAATGACAGCAACGGCGCCTGGATCCGCCAGCAGATAAAAAATGAACCACTGACCTTACTTCCCGACGACCCTTTCAATCAACATAGCGACACCTCGATTATTTTAAATAGCGCTGATGGCGACAATGCCATCATTACCACGACGGCGGCTGCCGACGCCTTCAGCCTTGAGGATATTATTCCGCATATGGCGGATGCCGCCGCCGGCGATATTCTGCTACAGCAGGGCAATTTCTCCCTTGATAAAACGCGGGCGCTGTTCCGGTACGCCAAAACTCTCGGCATGACAACGGTGTTCAACCCCTCGCCCGTCAATCCTGACTTTTGCCATCTGTGGCCGCTCATCGACATCGCGGTAGTCAATGAATCCGAGGCCGAGCTGCTTCAGCCCTATGGGGTGAAAACCTTAGTGATAACCCAGGGCGCCGCTGGCGCCTGGCTGGTTCAGGCGGGACAGCGCCAGTTTTGTCCCGCCGTGCCCGCCGAGGCGATTGATACGACCGGCGCAGGCGATACGTTCCTCGCCGTCATGCTGGCCTCCGCCCTGCTGCGCGGCGTCGCGCCGGATGACCTGGCGCTGGCGCACGCCAGCCGCGCTGCCGCCATAACCGTTAGCCGCCGGGGAACGCTCAGCGCGTTTCCCGGCAGCCATGAGCTCGCCGCCCTGTTAACCCAGGACGGCGCGCGTTGACCTACTTAAACAGCGGACGGTAAGCATCGACGTTCGCTTTGGTCACCACCGTCGCCGGAACCAGAATGGTTTTCGGCACGGTTTTTCCCGACGTGATGCTGTTCAGCGCATTCAGGGCCTCGGCGCCCATCTTTTCCGGATCCTGCTGCAGGACGGCGGTCACGTAGCCGCCGTCAATACCGGAAATCGCCTTCGCCGTCAGATCCCAGCCAAACACTTTAATATCCTTCTGCCGCCCCTGGTTTTCTACGGCGGCGATAGCGCCGAGCAGCGCGGGTTCGCCAGTGGCATAGATTGCTGTCAGATCCGGGTTGCCGGTGATCAGGTTTTCCGCCGCGGTCATCGCTTTATCCTGCACGTTCTGCCCGTCGACCACGTTAGCAATGGAAATGTTCGGATTGCTTTTCAGCGTCTCTTCGAACCCTTTTTGCCGCTGGTTCTGGATGGCCGAATTCAGCGCGCCGACAATCCCCACCCTCGCCTTGCCACCCATCTCTTTCTGCACGTAGTCCACAAAATATTTACCAATAATTCTGCCGCCTTCAATATTGTCCACGCCGACCTGGGCCGCCTGTGGTCCGGCCGGTAATACGGCATCAATCGCAATCACCGGAATGTTAGCGGCGGCGGCTTCTTTTACCGCTGGCATAATTCCGTTAACGTCGATAGCGGCGACCAGAATGCCTTTAACGCCTTGCTGAATATAGTTTTCTATCGCGTCGTTTTGCGCCACGGGATTATCATTAGAGTTGAAAATTACTAAATCCTTGCCGCTGGCCTTAGCCGCATCCTGCGCGCCTTTATTCATCAAATTAAAGAACAGCGCCTGCTGATTGATTTGCACCAGCGCATAAGTCGGACCGGCAGCGCTGGCGGCAGAAATAAAACTCATCGATGCCAGCATGGTCGTGGCGACAGCAAGTAAACGCAGTTTTCCGGTGTGAAATAACATCATCAGTATCCTCGTCGGGAATAGTTGATAGCCAGCAGAGTTCCGCGCCGCATGCGAACGCAGAAGGATTGTTTTTTTGGCGGGCAAATATCGTCTATATGGCCAGAACAATCATCGATCGTTCGGCGGATACCTGCTTAATGTCATCCCGGCAACCGGTCCGTGTCGGTGCGCGACTGGAATGACTTAAACGGGTTTGGGAATGACTTCCCGGATGATGCGGTAAACTGTCTATACAATTCTCTGCTGATTAAAATTTGTCAAGCATTTATTTTCGGTTATTACGCACAGAGAAATTGCTGTATCCACCGCGCTTAACTATGTTACAGATAGCCGATTCTGGCAGAGATGGCGCAGGAAATGAGTATAAAACGCGTATTGTTATCTGATGTGGCAAAGCTGGCGGGGCTGTCGAAAGCGACCCTGTCGCGCTATATGAACAACAGTATTGTGCTGCCGCAGGACACCATAGACCGTATCGAAACCGCCATTCGCGAACTGGACTATCGCGGTAATAGCCTGGCGCGCCGTCTGAGCAAAGGCGGCAGCGAGACGCTTGGCCTGGTGCTCCCCGACATTACCAACCCCTTCTTTGCCGAGCTGGCCGACGCTGCCGAAGAGGCCGCTTCTGCCAGCGGCTACAGCCTGGTGTTGTGTATCACCCGCAACAACCCGGAAAAAGAGTGCCAGTTCATCCGCTGGCTGGATACCTGCCAGGTAGACGGCCTGCTGTTCACCACCAACCGCCCCGATAACGGCCTGCTGCGCAAGGAGATCCAGCGTCACGAACGCATTGTCCTGCTGGATGAAGATATTCCCGGGAGTCAGGTTCCAAAAGTGTTTGCTGATAACGTCCAGGGCGGGCGCATCGCCACCGAAAAACTGATCGCCGCCGGGCATCGTCATATCGCTTTCGTCGGCGGCCCGGACAAACTGATGAGCGTCCGTGAGCGCTATCAGGGTTTTTGCACCGCGATGGAGCAAGCCGGCCTGAGCTGGCCGCCCGAATGGGTGATGTACGGCGACTATCAGCGCGAGTTTGGCCAGCATGCGCTGCGGCACCTCTTCAGCCAACCGGTTCGCCCTACTGCCGTCTTCGCGGCCAGCGACTATCTGGTGCTCGGTCTGCTTGACGGTCTACGCGCCAGCGGGCTCCAGGCGCCGGAGGCGCTTTCGCTAGTCGGCTTCGATGACGCCAATTACGCCGATTTTACCCAGCCGCGGATCTCCACTATCCGCCAGCCCGCCCGGGAACTGGGGCGCACCGCGGTGCACATCATGATGCGCCTGCTAAACGACGATCCGGATATCCCAGCGGAAACCCGCCTGCCGGTTGAATGGATTGGTCGCGACTCGATCAAGATCTGTTAAGCATGTCCCATAATGACGCAAAAGCGCCCGCTTTTGGCGCAAAAAACGATCAATTAACAATTTATTCACTATAATCAGTAAACCGGTTTACCGGATTGTAATCAATAAAATCTATTGAATACATAAGGTTAAGGCACAGGGCTGCCGTGTTGTTCCTGCCCTGGCACGGATGCTGCAATGTTCTTACTGGCGAACAAATATCTTACATAGCGTTTGTCCTGACTGTACTGGCGAGGGCTCTGATCCGCAGGTAAACCGGTTTACTAGATTGTAAACCGTGTCGGATAGAGTCTCTCCCGCAGGATGGCGAACATTTTCCCGGCAATAGCGATGGGAGTTATCAGATGCAGCAGCCACAAACTACCCCGCCAAGGGTGGAGATGATCAATATCACCAAGACCTACGGGTCGATACGTTCATTGCGCGGCGTTAACCTCGAGTTGGCCCCGGGCGAGGTGCTGGGTTTAGTGGGCGACAACGGCGCGGGGAAATCCACCCTCACCAAAGTGCTCTCTGGCGCGGTGATCCCCTCCAGCGGCACGATTCGTATCGACGGTGAACAGCAGCAGTTTACCAATCCGGCCGATTCGCGCCGCTGCCATATCGAGATGGTCTATCAGGATCTGTCGCTCTGCGACACGGTCGACGTCGCGGGCAATCTGTTTATGGGCCGTGAGCCGATGAAATCGGTCCTCGGTATTCCCTTTCTCGACGAGGCCAAAATGCACGCCGATGCCAGAGAGATGCTTAAAGGGCTGGGGATCTCTATTCCGGATACCCGCCTGCTGGTGCGAAATCTCTCCGGCGGCCAGCGCCAGGCTATTGCCATCGCCCGCGCGGCGGCCTTTGACCCGAAAGTGCTGATTATGGATGAACCCACCGCCGCGCTGGCCGTCGCGGAGGTCGAAGCGGTTCTGGAACTCATTCGCCGCGTTTCCGCTCGCGGGGTGAGCGTGATTCTGATTACCCACCGCCTGCAGGACCTGTTCCTGGTGTGTGACCGGATCATGGTGATGTATGAAGGTACCAATGTCGCTGACAGGCGGGTGTCCGACACCAGCCTGAACGATATCGTTAACCTGATTGTGGGCGAAAAATTCACCGCCCGCTCTGCGGCTGCACATTGAGGTAACAGGATGAGTATCATGAACTTAAGCAGCTCCCGCATGATCCAGCATTCGCTGCCGCGCCGCCTGCTGCATAACCACTCGGGCGTAGTCAGCATCGCGCTCTTTTTCGTCTTCTGCTGCGTGGTGTTTTCGCTGATCACCAGCAACTTTCTCACCGGCACCAACTGGCTGAATATCATCCGTCAGAGCGCCCCGCTGCTGATCGTCGCGACGGCGATGACCCTGGTGATTACCACCGGCGGTATCGATCTGTCGGTGGGCTCTACCCTGGCGCTGGTCGGCGCACTCTCCGCTATCGCCCTGAATAGCTGGGGGCTGCCGTGGCCGGTGGTACTGCTCGGCGGCCTGCTGCTCGGCGGCGTCGTTGGCGCCATCAATGGCTTCTTTATTGCCTATGAAGGGATTCCGGCGTTTATCGTCACCCTCGCCACTCTGGCTGTGGTTCGCGGCATCGCGCTGCTGATCACTCAGGGTTATTCGATTCCGGTTCCGGCTGACAGCCTGTTTACCTTTATCGGACGCGCGTGGGTTGTCGGTATCCCCATGCCCGCGCTGCTCGGCATTCTGATTCTGCTGATCGGGCATATCGTTCTTAATCACATGCGTTTTGGTCGCTATGTGACCGCTATCGGCGCCAACGCCGAAGGCGCGCGACGGAGCGGGATTAATACCAAAGCCGTCACGATGAAGGTCTATATCCTCAGCGGCATGGCCGCCGCGCTGGCGGGAATGATCATTACCGCTCGCCTCGGCAGCGGCTCCTCCAACCAGGGCGAAGGCTTTGAACTGCAGGTTATTGCCGCCGTGGTGCTTGGCAGTACCAGCCTGTTTGGCGGCTTCGGTACCATTATCGGCACGCTGCTGGGCGCGCTGTCGATTGCGGTCATTCAGAACGGGCTGATCCTGTCGCATATTTCGCCATTTTACACCCAGATAGCTACCGGCACCATTATCCTGCTGGCTATCTGGCTGAACACCCGCATTCTCAACCCCACGCGCTCCGCGGCAAAAGGATAGCTGATGAACGGTTCAATTTTTCGTCATCCCTCACCGTTGCCGGTTGGCGTCAGCAGCGGTTACGTGATGACAGTGCTTGGCCCGCTGCCGATTAACGAAATGGGCGTCACCCTGATGCATGAGCATATTCTGCTGGATGCCTCCGGCAAATGGGTGCCGCCCTGCTGCTGTAGCGATCGCCATCTTGCCGAAATGCCGGTGAAAATGGAAAACCTTGGCGAACTGTCGCTGAATCCGTTGATGAGCCGCGATAACTGTCAGCTGTTTGATGTCGACGTTGCGATTGAGGAACTCACTAAATATCGCGCCCTTGGCGGCGAAACCGTGGTCGACCCGACCAATATCGGTATTGGCCGCGATCCGAAAGCGCTGGCGCGCATCGCGCGTCTGACCGGTCTGAACATTATTATGGGTACCGGCCTCTATCTGGAGCCTTCGCACCCCGAGTGGGTAAGGACCAGCAGCGTTGAACAGCTGACCGAACGGCTGATTTACGATCTTGGCGGCGCGGAGGAGAAACCGGAGGTACTCGCCGGGCTTATCGGCGAAATCGGTATCTCCAGCCGTTTTACGCCGGATGAGGAGAAATCCCTGCGCGCTGCGGGTCGGGCCAGCGCCGCGACCGGCGTGCCGATCGAGGTCCATCTGCCGGGCTGGGAGCGGCTGGGTCATCGGGTGCTGGATATTCTCGAGCAGGAAGGCGCCGATTTACGCCATACCGTGCTGTGCCATATGAACCCCAGCTTTGCCGATAAGCGCTACCAGCGCGAACTGGCCCATCGCGGAGCATTCCTCGAATACGACATGATTGGCATGAGCTATTACTACGCCGACGAATCAGCGCAGTCGCCCTCCGACGAGGAGAACGCCCGCGCGATCCGCGAGTTAATTGACGACGGCTATATCCAGCACATTCTGTTGTCGCAGGATGTCTTCCTGAAAACCATGCTCACCCGCTACGGCGGCCACGGTTACGGCTACATACTCAAGCATTTTGTTCCGCGTCTGCGGCGCCACGGCGTCAGCGGCGAACAGCTTGAAACCTTAATGATTGGAAACCCCCAGCGGGTCTTTGGCGGATAAAAGGAAACGTCATCATGCAGAAAAAAATCTTACTGGTCGGTGAGTCCTGGACCAGCACCTCAACGCACGTTAAAGGCTTCGACCAGTTTGCCACCGCCACCTGGCACACCGGCGCAACGGATTTTCTGGCCTCGCTCGCCGACAGTCCCTATGCCATTACCTATATGCCCGCCCACGCGGCGGCGACAGACTTTCCGCTGACGCTGGAAGCGCTGGAACACTGGGATGCGATCATCCTTTCGGATATCGGCGCCAATACGCTGCTGCTGCATCCGGACACCTGGCTGAAGAGCCGCCGCACCGCCAACCGTCTAACGCTCCTGCATGATTACGTGGCCGGCGGGGGGGCGCTGATGATGATCGGCGGCTATTACAGCTTCCAGGGGATCAACGGCGGCGCACGCTACCGTAATACCGCGGTGGAGAAAGTGCTGCCGGTTCGCTGCCTGGCCTGGGACGATCGCATTGAAACCCCGGAAGGCTGCTTTGCTGAAGTGGCGGGATCTCACCCCCTGTTTAACGATATTCCGGGCGAATGGCCGTGGTTGCTGGGCTATAACGAGGTTGAAATGCATCCGGAAGGTAAACTGCTGGCGACCGTGGCCGGTACCGATCATCCTCTGCTGGCCATTCGCGAATATCAGCGGGGGCGCTCGCTGGTGTGGACCAGCGACATGTCGGCACACTGGCTGCCGGAAGAGTTTGCCAAATGGCCCGGCTATCGCCAGCTGTGGATTAACTGCCTCGACTGGCTGACGGAACGCCGCTGATGACCGCTACCCTTGAGCTCGCCCGGCAGCTGCTGGGCTTTAACACCATCAACCCGCCGGGCAGCGAAGCCGACTGCATGCGGTTCTTCGCCGACTGGCTTGCCGATAGCGGTTTTGAGGTGTCGCTGTCGTCATTCGGCGAGGGACGCTGCAATCTTATCGCCAGGCTGCCCGGGTTGAAGAGCGGTAAACCGCTGGCCTTTACCGGACATCTGGATACCGTCCCGCTGGGAAATACCCGCTGGCAGTACGATCCTTTCGGCGCGCAGATGGAAGACGGGCGTCTTTATGGCCGCGGGTCGAGCGATATGAAAGCGGCGATAGCGGCATTTGCCGTCGCCTGCGTTCATCAGCGGCAAACGATTCGCGCCGGGCGCGGCGCACTATTGCTGATCACCGGCGGAGAAGAGACCGGCTGCGACGGCGCGCGTGCGCTGATCGCCTCCGATACGTTGCCAGAGGTGGGCGCGCTGATCGTCGGTGAGCCCACCGCCAACTACCCGGTTATCGGTCATAAAGGCGCCCTCTGGCTACGCTGCGAAACGCGGGGAAAAACCGCCCACGGCGCGATGCCGGAGCTGGGGATCAATGCTATTTATCTTGCGGCGGATGCGCTGGGTAAGATCCAGCATTTTTCGCCGGGCGCGCCGCATCCGCTGATGAAGCAACCCACCCTCAACGTCGGACGCATAGAGGGCGGACTCAATATTAATTCCGTACCGGACCGCACGCGTTTTGATGTCGACATCCGCAGCGCGCCCAATTTACAGCACGCCGCTATCCGGGAGCGCTTGACGACGCTGCTGGGCGAAAGCGTTACGGTCACCACGCTGGTCGACCTGCCTGCGGTCCTGAGCCGGGAGGATCATGCATGGATTAAGCAGGTTTACCAACGCTGTCAGCCGCTGCACGCTGAGCCGATTACACCGCGCGTGGTGCCCTACTTTACCGACGCCTCGCTGCTGCTGCCTGCCCTGGGCGACCCGCCCTGTATTATTCTCGGCCCCGGGGAGCCGTCGATGGCTCATCAAACCGACGAGTACTGCCTGCTCAGCCGGCTGGCGGAGGCAGAACGGCTATACGGTGACCTGATTCGCGACTGGATGGCCTAACCGTCCGCGACGAAAGCCCAAAATGTGTGACGGCGTCACTTAAAGCGAGCGCCATGCATTCAGCGTTTGAATAATCTCGCGGAATAACAGAGGATAACCGCCTCGTACACGAAATGTTTCACCACCAGCAAGGAGGCTTACCATGTCCGTGAAAATTAACGCCGTGCTCGTTTGCACCCTCTCTTTCCTCCTTTCCGCCTGTTCGGGTCATGCTTCTGCGCCGGACAGCGCCGAAGACGCTCAAATATCGGCAGAAGTGGATAAGATACTTCGCGATTATCAAACGGGTGCCGATACGTCACCGCAGGCCAATGCCTCACGCTATCTGGCGCGGATCCAGGCGGCTATCTTCGCTAACATAGACCAGCCGGACTCCTGGCAAGGGCAAAAATGCTCGGTGCGCTTTACCCTGCAGCGTGACGGGACGGTGCAGGATCTGGCGGTCGAGAACGGCGATCGTCCATTCTGCGCGCAGGTGATGTCCGCGCTGAAAGCCGCCAAAATTCCGCCTGCGCCAGATGAAAAAACCTATCAAACATTTAGCCATGTCGTTCTGGACTTGAAGGCCTGAGCTTGTCCGTAGAAAGCGCCCCGGTCATCGCCAGGGCAATGGCTAAAAAGATAAGCTGACCGCCTGCTTAACAGACGCTTTTTGGCGATCAGCGAGGAATGATTCAATGGTGCTTGAGTCGAGGTGATGAGCGGCAAGAGCGCCGGCTGAACGGGACAGCGCATCCAGGTGCGCTGATGATGGCCTCTTATTCATGACTCAATCTCTGATGCATGAAATCAATAAGCGCTCTTGTTTTTGCCGGCAAATAACGCCGATCGGAATACAGGGCGAACAATTGCAAGGGGGCTGCCGATTGTTCAAATTCAATTTCGATTAACCGGCCATCGTCAATATAGGGCTGGCAGGCTTGTTTCGACAGGATGGCATAACCGACGCCTGAGATGGCCGCTCGCCCTGCCATCTCCCCGCTGTTGACCCGATAACGACCGTTCACTTTAATCGTCTCGAATCCGCCCTTTTTATTCACAAACTGCCAGGGAGCGCCTTTAAGCGCATTTACCGTTGTAATACAGGGCAATTCTTCAAATTGCTGTATACGAGAAGGCGTGCCATAACGCTGGATAACGGAGGGGGCCGCAACGATGGTGCAAGGGATGGTCACCAGATGACGGGCTATGTAGTCACTGTCATCCATCTGACCACGACTCACAATGACAGCGAGATCCAGATCATCGCGCAGGGATTCATAACCAGACAAATTGGTGACGCAACTTATCTCCAGGTCCGGATGCTGACAGGCGAAATCGGCAACAATAGCGCCCAGCAATGCAGGACCGATTTCATTAGGAATACAGATACGTAATGGCCCTTTGAATTGCATTTGCCGCAACGTTAATTCGGTTTCAGTTTGCTCAAGCGCTTCCAGTAATGGCTTCGCCCGGGTATAGAGTAGATGCCCCGCCTGAGTGAGTTTCATATGTCGGGTACTGCGTTCAATAAGCTGAAGATTCAGTTTGTCTTCTAGCTGAGCAATGCAACGGCTCACATTTGATGCCGGCATTTCAAGGGCTTTCGAAGCCCCCACAAAACTGTCTCTTTCAACTACAGCGATGAAGACTTTCAGCGCATTAAAATCAAGACCTGGCCGCATCAACTATCCCACATATGATAATAATGAGTGCCATTTTTACCATCTAATCGATAAGTTTGATAGCAGTTAAGCTAGGTTATCTTTCATCAACAGGTCGCTTGCTATGCCACGGGTCACCACAACATTTAATCAAAAGGCGCTGATACGGATAGCGCTGGTCATCGCTTTTGTGCAGTTTACTAATGCGCTGGAATATATGATGTTCAGCCCTGTTTTTACATTTATGGCCGCGGATTTCGCTGTTCCCGTCTCCTTCTCAGGCTATGTATCCGGTATGTACACCTCTGGAGCCGTCCTGTCGGGAATTATCGCCTTTTACTGGGTTGACCGTTGCAATAAGAAGCGTTTTCTTATCGCTAATATGGTGCTGCTAGCCATAGCGACACTGTTGACGACATTCATAACCAGTTTTCCTCTTCTTCTTACCTTGCGATTCTTCGCAGGGCTGGTTGGAGGGACGACAATGGGTGTGGGGATCGGTATTTTGATAAACCACACGCCGGCTGACTTGCGCGGAAAAATGTTGGCGACGGTGATTGCGTCATTTTCGCTGGTAAGCGTTGTGGGGATGCCCGCTATATTATTTTTGTGTACTCATTACGGTTGGCATGTCGCGTTGTGGTTAATCAGCACGCTCTGTTTGTTGGCATTGCCATTGATCGTCACTGTCATTCCTCAGGACCCCGTCGCTTTCGACACGTCTCACGCGCTGCCCCTCGATGTTGATACTTTACTGTTTGCTTCCGGTAATGCACTGGTACAGTTTAGTCCAATGCTGATCATTCCTGTTCTGGCGCCATTAATGACGCAGCTGTTGGGGGCTTCTGAAGGCCTGCTGCCCTGGCTGTTCTTCGGCGGGGGACTGGCGGGGTATTTGTCTACAAGAATGACAGGGGCATTAACCTCTCGTTTTTCTGCATTGAGTTTGGCGACCGGGTCAACCCTCGTTTTTATTCTGAGCTTGCTGATACCCTTCCTGGGCTATCCGCATCCGGCGCTGTTTATGACGTTATTTCTCGGGGCAGCTTACAGTCGTCTGGTTTCATCTTCGGCGGTTACGATTCAGTTTCCTGATAACAACCAACGAGCGGGATTCTCTTCATTACAGACGTCCATGATGTATCTGATGACGACTGCCGCATTTTTCCTGTCCGCTTTTCTGTTACCTGACCATCGCATGGCGCTCCAGAATATGGACACGTTGCTGGCGCTATGTGCAATTTCCGCATCAGGATCCCCAATTATTATCATCATTTTGCAAAAGAAACTGGCTAAGCGGACGATCCCGCCCGATCGGCGCACCACTGGGTAGAACATGGCGCGCCCTGCCCTGGGCATTAAAAATTATCATTGACCCTGGTGTGGTCGCTAAATGGAGATGAGGGGCGTTTTTTTGTCTGACGGTGTCTGAATTTAGTACCTGGCGGGAAGCTTATGGATTTTAATGAGTCTTCCCTCTTCCATTTCGATAAAACCACCCGTTTTTAAATCTGCAAGAATGCGCATGACGCCGCTGCGAGAAAGATGGGTTTTCTCACGGATGTAGAGTTCCGCTGTGACTGCGGCGCGATAACTCTCATCTTCTTCGCTTAAATTGAGCAACTGCTGGCGGATCATCTCGTACGCCGTCGGTGCGCCCTGCGGCATCACATTGTTGTAAAGTCGGCCATACACAAACATCAGTTGCTTTGAGAGCAGCCCCCATAACGACTTTTCTTTAATAATGTCATGAACACGAGCGGTGGAGATCTCGCCAATCACGCAGGAGTTGATAGTTTTAATGTAATCATCGAAGTAAATATCCGTCAGATTGGCAAGACCAAACACGGCGGGACTGCGCGCAGTGGACAGCATCATATTATCGTTTCGGCGATAAACCGCTACGGTTCCCTCAAGGATGAGGTAACACATCCCCTGGCCATTCACCTTGAAATCCAGTTGCTCCCCCCTTTCAGTTTTACGTGGCGTGCAATACGGCTGTAAATGCGTCATCAACTCTTGCGCGTAGGGTGAACCTCTGTGAGGTTTTGCTGAAGAGGACATAACCGATAACCTTTAGATTGACCTGTCTGATTATAGCCTGGCTTCCTGTTGCGGGTATCCTCATCGTCAGTATTTTCGAGGCAAATGGTTGATATCAAGAAGTATACCCCGTTCCATGGTGATGTAGTTCCCGGTTCGCAGCTCTGCCAGAATTCGCATAATCCCGCTCCGTGAAAGATAGGTTCGGCTCTTAATATAGGCTGCAGCCGTAATTTGTTGCCGTATCGCATCCGGCTCTTGCATCAGTTCAACAAGCTGAAAGCGGATGATGTCATAAGCGGACATCTGCGAGATTTGTGCGCAATGCTCATACACCCGGGAGGCCGTATAAATCAGGAGTTTCGAAAAATGCTCCCATAGATCCAGTTGCGCCACGATGTGATTAAAACAATCCAGTGACACCCGGGCGATCTCTGACGTCTCCAGCGCTCTCACATAGAGATGCTCTGAGGAAAACTGACTACTGACGCCCAGAATAAAGGGTGATGATTCAGAATTTAAAACAATGCCATCGCCGCGACGGTGCAGCGCTACGCTACCTTGCAATAGTAAAAAACATTGCCGAATATCATCTTTATAATAATGCACGACCTCACCTCTGCCGATCACTACTCTTTCTGCTGCTGGCAACACATGATTTATCAGAGTCTCGATGTGCCGAAATGGTTTTAATTCCAGGGCAATTGATTTGTCCTGGTTTTCCGGGGTGGTTAAGCGCGTGTTCATATGCTGCCTCAATTCCTCTACGGTGATCGCTTTATTGATCGACCCGACGAATTATCTTAAAAATGAAGAAACCGCGAAATATTGGTTTAGGGTCCAAAAGTAGACCGTGCTAAAGATGTACTCTAAGTAATTGATTTTGTGCCTCATGACCTTTGAGTCTAAAAATAGACCGGGCCTTAATAAACACAATAAAAAAGGAATGTTACTTATTCGTTAAGTGAGAGTCTACTTATAGACCCACAAATCATTTGAGTTTAAGAAAGTGATTAGATAAATTTTAGCCAGCCAGCAGAACAGTTCATGATCTTACCGTAATTAATTATGGCTGCCATGCTGCACAGTAATAAATAAGGCGCTGGTACAAAAAGAGTGTAACGCTCATCGGCACCCTATTGCCTGAATATAAGTGGCAAACCAAGTTAATAAGGAAACAACGTAATGAAAAAAAGTCTTGTTTTAGTTGCCTTGACCGCAACTGCAGCGCTGTCTATGTCTCACGCTTTTGCTGCCGCTGGCACCGTGAATTTCGTCGGCAATATTCTTGATACTGCCTGTGAAGTCGATGTGGCATCGCAAAACCAGCAGGTCAATCTCGGTAACTTTTATAAAACTGAATTTCCGAACAGTGGCGCAAAAGCGGCTGCAAAGGATTTTAATATCGTGCTTAAAAACTGCCCAACCACAGTGACTTCGACAAAAGTACGCTTTGATGGCACCCCAGATCTGACCAACCCTAACCTGCTGGCTATTGATACCTCAACCTCCAGTGCGGCGTCAGGGGTGGCGATTAACCTGATGACCGCCGATAAAGTCGACCTGCCTTTACACGGTGAGAACAGCTATAACTACACCCTTAGCAGCACCCAGGACAATACGCTGAAATTCTACGCGCAATATATCTCCACCACGGCATCAGTAACGCCGGGTACGGCCAACTCTGTTGCTAACTTCTCCATTGTATATAACTGATTTTCTGTCCAGAAAAGCTGATGGGGTCGATACGGCCCCATGTTTCAGAGGTCTAAAATGAATGTTCTTCGCAGTATCTTGCTTACCACCACGATATTGAGTATTGGCTTATCCGCTGCTCAGGCCGGTGTCGTTATTGGTGGTACGCGGGTCATTTTTGATGGTAATAAAAAAGAAGCCTCAATTGGCATAAATAATCCTGATAAAACCCCCTACCTGATCCAGTCATGGATCGAAACGCCAGGTGGCGGTGCCGAAAAGGCGCCTTTCATCATTACGCCGCCGTTATATCGACTGAATAATGGCCAACAAAACGTCGAGCGCATTGTTGCCACCGGAGCATTACCTCAGGATAAAGAGAGCTTATTTTGGCTTAATATAAAAGCCATACCCTCTGCAGCTAAAGTTGACAATACGTTGCAAATTGCCATTAAAACCAGAATCAAGCTCATCTACCGTCCGGCGGCGATGAAAGGCGCATCCCCTGAAGAGCAGGTCGATAAATTACGCTGGCAACGCGTCGGTAATAAGATACAGGTAAACAATCCGACTCGGCATGTCATGAATTTTAACGAAATTTCACTATCAGGTAAAAAATTATCCGATGTCAGTTATGTATTACCCGGTAGCACAGCGACGTTCGATTTACCCTCCGGCGTAACGGGCGGGCCAGTGACATTCAAAATTATCAATGATTATGGCAGTCCCGGGGCAGAACACAAAGCCAGTCTGTAGACCGGCGAAAAGACACTGAGTGGGATTTATGATGATGGCAATGGATTATATAAAAGCACGTTCTCCACGGTTGGCATTATTGATAACCATCGCGCTCTTCGGTAATACGCAAAATAGCTATAGTCGCGATTTTTTTAATCCAGAACTGGTTGAACTGGATAATCCGGGGACAGAAAAAGTCGATCTTTCTGGTTTTGAATCGGGTGCGCAAGCTCCCGGGGATTATCATGTTGATATCGTCCTGGACGATCGGTTAGTTGATACCCGCGATATCAGGTTTGTGTTGCTGAAAGAGCCTGGCGGTGATGACAAATTAGTCCCCTGTTTATCCATTGAGCAATTAGAAAGCTGGGGAGTGAAGACTGGACTTTTTCCCGCGTTAAAAGGCGAAACATCCTGTGCGAACCTGTCCGCGATCCCTCAGGCCAGTACGGATTTCCAGTTTGCCATGCAGCGTCTGGTATTGAGCATTCCGCAAGCGGCACTATCAGCGCAAGCGCGCGGAGCGGTGTCGCCGGATCGCTGGGATCAAGGGATTAACGCCGCCCTGCTCAACTACAGTCTGAGTGGGGCCAATAACTGGGCAAAAAATAGCAACAGCAGCACCAGCGATAATCAGTATGCCAACCTGCGTCCTGGCGTGAATATTGGCCCCTGGCGGTTAAGAAATTACACCACCTGGTCGCGCGATTCACAGGGTCACGATGCCTGGAAGACGGTTTATACCTATGCTCAGCGTACGATAATCCCGTTACAGTCGCAGCTCACGCTGGGTGATAGCTCTGCCCCGGCAGATGTCTTCGACAGCATGCCTTTTCGGGGAGGACAACTTGCCTCCGATGATGACATGCTGCCCGACTCCCTCAAGGGCTATGCCCCAGTGGTGCGTGGTATCGCCCGGACCAATGCCCAGGTGATAATTCGCCAGAATGGCTATCAGATATACCAGAGCTTTGTGGCGCCGGGGGCTTTTGAAATCACGGATATGTATCCTACCGGCGGCGCCGGCGATCTTGATGTCACTATTAAAGAGGCTGATGGCAGTGAGCAGCACTTTAGCGTGCCATTTGCCTCCCTTCCCGTATTACAGCGTGAAGGCCGAATAAAATATGCGTTAACGGGCGGCCAATATCGTTCTTACAACGGCAGCGTGGACAAAACGCCCTTTGCTCAGATGAGCGTTATTCTCGGCTTGCCCTATGGCTTTACGTTTTACGGCGGATTACAGGAGTCGAGTAAGTACCAGTCCCTCGCCGCGGGCGTCGGTAAAAACATGGGTAACTTTGGCGCAATCTCCAGCGATATCACCCAGGGCTGGTCCACGCCGCAAAATATGCCGAAATCCAGGGGGCAATCATGGCGGGCTCGATACAGTAAAAATTTTGCCGCAACGGGCACCAACTTCGCGATTGCCGGCTACCGCTATTCGACCAGCGGCTACTATGGCATGCAAGAGGTCCTGGATTCTTACGGTGACAGTCAGGCGCTTCAGGACCGACGCCGCAACCGTGCTGAGCTGACGTTGAGCCAGGGGTTGGGAGACCATCTGGGATCGTTGATGCTGAACGCCGCGCGTGAAGATTACTGGAATTCGGGTAAGGCGATGGAATCATGGAGCGTTGGGTATAACAACTACTGGCACAGTATCAGTTATGGCCTGACCTGGACGCTGAGTAAGAATGGGAGCGCGGGATCGTACAGCTCACCCCAGAGCGACGATAAAAACCAGATGCTGGCGCTGAATATCAGCATTCCCCTGGAAAAACTGTTGCCGCAGACATGGGCAAACTATGGCATGAATACCAGCAAGAATAACGGTACGACACACAGCGCTGGGTTAAATGGCGTTGCTTTGCCGAATAATGCGCTCAACTGGAATATTCAACAGGGTTTCGGCACTCACGACGTGGCCTACACCGGCAATATGAATGGTGATTATCGCGGCACCTATGGCGAAATCACAGCCGGGTACAGCTATGACAAAAATACCGATCGTCTGAATTATGGGATTCAGGGAGGTGTGGTTGCGCATGCCAATGGCGTGACGTTTTCTCAGCCCCTGGGTGAAACCAACGTGCTGATTGCCGCCCCCGGGGCTGCCGGCGTAGGCATCCAGAATATGACCGGAGCGACAACCGATTATCGCGGATATACGGTTGCCTCTAACTTAATGCCTTATCGCAAAAATGAGGTGTCATTAATCACCGATACATTACCGGCTAACGTTGAGTTAGAGCAAACGGTCAAAACCGTGGTTCCTACGCGTGGCGCGATTGTCAGGGCGAACTATCGGGCAAGCGTAGGCGTTCGCATGTTGATGACCTTGAGCCAGCGAAACGGCCAGTTAGTGCCGTTTGGCGCAATGGCCAGCGTTGAAGGAACAGATCATAACAGTTTTATCGTGGGTGATAGCGGACAGGTCTATTTGACGGGTCTCGATCCCGAGGTAAACCTGACCGTGAAATGGGGAAATCAATCCGCAAACACCTGCAGGGTTCATTACTCGATAAACATGACGAAGCTGAATAACGATGTGATTATCGATAATGCTGTTTGCCGATAACGTTGAAATGAATTTTTATATCAGGTGCATAGGTATGCGACTTTTCCGAACTGCATTATTAATGCTGGCTGTGTTGTTTCCATTGAGTGGCTTCTGTTGTGATTATACTTACATCGGCTCTCCCTATACCGTGGATTATGGCAATATTATCGTTCAGCGCGATGTTCCCGTTGGCCAGGCGATAAGCAATGAGATATATGGCTCTTTAGCACATGCTTATACCTGCGTCACAACCGGCAATGAAGGGTCTAGCTCAGGAATGAAAAGCGCTATTTTACCCTATGTCGCGACGTACGGCGCGCGGCGCGTTTATCAAACCAATGTGCCTGGGGTGGGTATTTCTTTTGGCTTTTACATGAACTCCAAAGCAGGCGCGTCGACATTTAGCGGCACCGATTATATTGACCGTGGTAACGCTTCAATGTCCAGTTGGTCTTCAAACCCAGGCGAGCTGGTTATTCATGATTATCAGCCGGTTATACAATTCTGGAAGATTGGTGATATTACATCTGGCTCAGTAACGGGACAACTGGCATCGTTTGTCGCCTTTACGATGCAATATCTCGGCGGAGAACAAGCTCCTGAGATCCCCGTCAATGCGGGGGCCGGATCTATTACCCAGGTGGCATGCGCGGTGACAACGTCGAATATGGTATTTGAACTGGGGGACGTTTTGGTCAGCGAGTTTGGTACTGCGGTGGGATCAACCCCCGCTAATGCGCAGAAAACGCAGAATCTCATTCTGGACTGTGATGCCGGAGCCAATATTAACGTCATGCTCTCCGGGGCACAAAATCCAGACGTCAGCGATAATACCGTGCTGGCGTTAACCGGTCAGGGAAGCGCAGGCGTCGCACAGGGGGTTGGCGTGCAGCTGGTTTATAACAATACCCCTCTCATCCTTGGCAATAATCTTGTTCTGAAGAGAACCAATGGCGGCCAGGAGATGTTTCCGTTAACCGCACGCTACTATCAGACCAATACAACGGTAACCACCGGCATCGCCAATGCCTCCGCAACGCTGAGTCTTACCTATCAATAAGGGCTGTTAAATGAAAATGAATAAACTCGTGTTGCTGATGGCATGCGCAATAGTATTGCCTGCGTTGTCGGCAGACAACGTCGATATCAAAGTCACAGGTCGGATTATCGCAGCGCCCTGCGTCTTTAACGGGGGGAGTGAAAATATGAATGTTGATCTTGGTAATATTCAGGCAACAAACATGTTCACCCCCGGGTCATCTTCCGATCCGGTTACCTTTAATCTCCTGTTTACCCGCTGTCCGCCGGGTACGTTAAGCGTGACAACCCGTTTTAGCGGAACGCCTGACCCGGAATCGGGCATGAATTATTACCAAAACAGTGGCACGGCAACCCGTGTGGCCATTGTGATGTCTGATGCTACTACAGGTTTGTTGATGGGCAGCGGATCCAGCATCACGCAAAATATTGCCGCAGACAGAACGGCGACGATTCCGATGAGCGCCATGGTGACCTCAGTGGCGGGAAGGCCGACGCCAGGTTCCATTCATGCCGTTGTCGTTTTGACAATGCAATACAACTGACGGGTCGCTGGCTATAGCGGGTCATAGGCGCGTGAGTCGTCATCCCCTTCAGGAAGCTAACAGGGTAAAAAAGCTGCGTCTATTATTCCCCCAATGCAGCTGCGCTTAATAATTATGTTTCGGTATAGTAAATGGTTAACATTGTAATAAAAGAGTGGGATACCCTCTTCAGGCGTGGACTGACCTTTTTTTTTAATGATTTCTTTTCTCAGCACAACACTAAAGTTAATTTCAGCTTTAACTTTACCTCAGAAAGCGTGAAGGTAGCGGACGTTATTGTGCTGGCATTATGCCCAGGAGAATGTTTTATTTGCCGCCCTGAGCTGCGGAGTCGAAAAAAAAGCATTGTGATTGGTATTGTTGATGATGACATGCGTGTCTCAGCGCTACCCTCTTGCTTTCAGGATATTATCTTTCTCTCTCGCCGACATTCCGTGACGCAGTTACGTACAGCAATGCATACCGCCTGGCACCGGCTGCAGCAGACAAATTATCGGCACTCAACCGGGTCATGTTGTGATTGCCAGCTTACCAAACTGTCGCCACAGCAAATCCGCATCATGAGCTATTTAAATGAGGGGATGTCAGTCATGCAAATTGCCGAAGAACTGATGGTGAGTGAGAAAACGGTCTATACGCATAAATATATGGTGATGAGGAAATTTAACTTACATAGCGATTATGAGTTAATGCTCCTGCTCAATAAACTGACAATAAATAGCGACTGGCCCAAGGGCTTTATAAATGTAAATTAATGATAGCTGGCAAGTCACAGAAACAGACCGCCGGGCGTCTTCCCTGCGCCACTTACCATCGCCCCCGGGTCTCAAAGAAAGACCCGAGGGATCGTGGATAACCAGCGCTCAGGATATACAGGCGAATTAATCAAACTGATTCAGGATAAACGCCACACCCACCGTACAAAGGCGGTGATGTCCCTTTACGAGGGCACAAAAAATCATTTGTGCATCCCTCCCCGCGCATTGCACGGCAAAGACATCAGCCCATTAGAATTGATAACTATAGTTTACATTAGCAAACCATAAATATGGGTGGTTGTAGCTACCGCTATAGATAGCAGGCGACTGAACGTGAGACGATTGCATATGCAAGTAGGAGACGGCGACGCCAATATTACTCTGCGGTGTAATCTGGTACTGGGCGCCTGTGGCAAAACGCCATTCATCACCCGTCGGTAAGGTGAGCGCTACGTCACTCTGCGAATTGTATACCGTGCTGTCAAAGGCAACACCAGCGTTGAGACGCCATTGTTCGGTAGGACGGTACTGCATGCCTAATGCCGTATGCCAGGAATCCTTCAGACGGCTCTTTTTATCCAGTTCCTGCCCCGCCACGGCAATTTGTGGGGCGCCAAACTGGCTCCAGTCCTGCCAACCGAGATCGCCCATCACCGACCATCGTTTATTGATATCATGCACCAGGCTCAGCATAATTTGCTGAGGCGCGCGTACCTGCGCTGAGACAGGAAGCTCGTACTCAACGTTGGCTAAATTCGGCAAGCGCGCCTTACCATCAATATCAAAATCGTATTCTGTCTTACTCGTCCATGCTATACCAAGTCGGGTCTGTTCCGTCAGCTGCATCAGCAAGCCAAGACGATACCCTAACGCCCAGTCGTGATCCTTCTGCGTTTCATCAGTATTATCGACGTTACGTGTTAATGACAGGAAGCCATAGTTGATGTTTACAGAGCCGCCCACAGACACTCTATCGCTTAATTTGTAAGCTATTGAAGGGCTGAGTGTCATCGCCACCATGGTGCTTTTCTTGATTAATCTGTCCCCAGCCCACTGACCAAAGTCAATCCCCAGGCCATAGTTGCCGTAAATGCCGAGGCCAGCATAGAGATCATCATTGATTTTTTGCGCATAGAATGCGCTGGCATTAGGGAAGAAGCGCATAATATCCCCAGGGCTCTTACGTCCGGCGTCATCGTTAAGTGAATAAGATACATCACCGTCCATCGCCTGAACTCCCCCGGTAAACATATGGTCAGGCAAACGAGTCATCCCGGCCGGGTTGGTGACAATCGTTGATGCATCCTGAGCGCGAGCAGCCTGCCCTGCGCCTGCCAGTGCCGTATCTTCTGTGCCAATTTCGTAGAAGTAGAGTGCACTCGCCTGCGTGGTCTGCGAAATAAGGAGCCCAAAACATACCAGTATCAATTTTTTCATGCGCTATCTGCCAATTTATATTACAAAATGTCCCTCTCTATCAGGAAGGACGGAAATAAGTTACGCACTCACATTTTTATTGCCATCGGGAGGAACCGCCGGGGCTGAATACCAGTTTTCTTTGGCAACAGTGACTGAACCCTCGGGTTGCATAACATAATTCGGGGACATAATCTGTACGTTGAATTCGTTAAATACATCCTGAATATGGCTATAAAGTTCATTGCGTGCTGCGGCTAATGATTGCCCTGCTTTCAGTTGTACCTGTAATTCGTAGGCGATATACCAGTCCATCAAACTGAGCTGGCGTACCAGCGGTGGTTGAGCCGGATCGACTGAGCTTGCCCGCTTGGCGGCGAGCTCTAGCATGGCGTGAACCTGTCGCCAGGGTGTGTCATAACCAATCGTCACGCTGATGGTCAGGTTGATGCCGCCACCGTGAGCATGTGCGCTCAAATTGGTGATTTTTCCACTCACAACCACCGCATTAGGCACCGTGACCACGTAATTTTCTCGGGTAATGATCTTGGTGGCCAACATACCAATTTCACTCACCAGCCCTTCGTTATCGGCCACGCGTATCACATCGCCTTTGCGCAGCGCGCGGGAATAAATCAGTACAAGACCGCTCATGGCGTGGTTCATCACCCCGGC
Organism: Klebsiella sp. GB_Kp056; assembly: GCF_040064755.1. Lineage (NCBI taxonomy): Bacteria > Pseudomonadati > Pseudomonadota > Gammaproteobacteria > Enterobacterales > Enterobacteriaceae > Klebsiella > Klebsiella sp. GB_Kp056. Next base: position 63,493 of record NZ_JBEAJA010000057.1, read on the forward strand.
AGAACCTAACGTCAACATCAGACCAAAGAAGACGCTGATCCCTTTAAACGCGAGTGAGTTAGCGCCTGGCAGAAAAGGGTACGCTGCTGACAGCGCAAACAGCCATACCACCACAGCGATCAGTTTACGAGTCGCCCCAACCGTTTCCGGATGAATGCCTGGAAGTTGCAAACGCCCTGCTGCCACCTGATTGAGAACCACTTTAAGCAGTTTCAAAATCACGGCGGTTAGCATAAAAATAATCAGCACGATCATCAGGCCCGGCAAGGCAGATACCACAGCAAGCGCTATGCCCTGAAAAATGCGCACAGACCAATCGCCCAGTGAGGCTCCCCATACGCGTGTCCATGGGAACAGGCTTAATACCCAGCTCAGCCAGACATACAGTGCTATGACGCCCAGCAAGATCATCAATGTGGCATAAAGTCGCGCTTCGATAGCACCGATAAAGCGTCGCCAGCTTTGGGGGATCCAGCTACGATTCTCGATGATACGTCGCCGAAATAGCTGTTTTACCCTGCGCCATGAGCGGTATGCACCGTACCAAAGCGCGGCTAGCCCAAGCAGACCTCCAACGGCTTTTATGGCGGAAAGCACCAGCCAGCTGCGGTTATACTGGTCGCGCAGAGCGGTTCTCTGCGCCTCCATACGCGCCATAACCCGCTGCGCGGCCTGATCGAGCGTGAGGTCATCCCCTTCGTCAAGATCACCTTCGGTAAGCAGCATAACTGGCTTACCGTTCATCACGATGAGTTTTCCAGGCTGGTTATAACGGGTAACAGATACCAGTTTGAGAGGTTGGCGAACATCCTCCTCAGTGAAATTCCGCAGCGTATTTCTAATTCGCAATACCCGCTCTTCCGGCGTGGTAAGTCCAAATTTAGCCTGCAGCATGACTATCGGCTGATGAAAGATATATACCGTACGGGCACGCTCTTGCGGCGTCGCCTCCTGTCGTGGCTCTGCGGCATGTGAAATGAAACTTGTTATCGTGAACAAGCTCGCCAGCCAAATGAACAGAATTTGCTTCATTTCCACCCTCAACCCACGAAACATTGTTGTTATTGTTCTGAAAAGTTTTGAACTATTTCTCTTTAACAATTGAGCATAGACTAGCCGTTCGCTTCTGCAATATGCACCAGAAGATATTGTTCGCCTATCTTATATCTCTACCCCCGCCGACTAACGGATACAACCGACTATTTCGAAGTTGAAAGTGAGTTCACATCAATATTGATCAAAGGATAACATTTTTCACCAGTAATGCATAATTCGTAGTCTATAAAATAATACGATTGGTTAATCGATTCAGCATGAATAGACTAAACTTTTGCATGAGAATAAGTTAAAGGGATATTCGGATTTTCCTTCCATTTATTTGGCACAACGATGAAAGTGATACTTCGTAACTGACACGGGATGCCGCAGCGACGCTAATTTATTAATAAACAACATTTCCTTTTATATAGTCGCGCTTTTGAATTAATCTGGTATTCCGATGTGTGACAGAGAATTCACTATAACCGCTAGTAATATTTCATTGACGATACTTGATTTTTTCGTCAAACCTATTAATTTTATTACTAAAATTAATGTAAGCGTTTTTACCCGTCTATACTCAACTTGCCATCATAAAGACTGGAGTGTCCCTAATGCAAAAAAGTGTCCCTTTTAGAAGGACCGTGATTGCCAGCATGCTGACGTTAGCGGCTGGCGTGGTTTCCACAGTCCATGCAGCACCCGCAACGACCGCCGCAGAAAATGCCCCGAAACAAGATCCCGCTAAACCAAATATTGTGGTAATTTTTGGCGATGATATCGGCTACTGGAACCTGAGTACCTACAATCAGGGCATGATGGGATATAAAACCCCAAATATCGACAGTATTGCTGCCGAAGGCGCCAAGTTCACCTCTTATTACGCTGAGCAAAGCTCTACCGCAGGTCGCTCATCGTTTATTACCGGCCAGATGCCGTTCCGCACCGGGATGAGTAAAGTCGGAATGCCGGGCGCACCTCAGGGTCTGCAAAAAGAAGATCCGACTATTGCGAACATCCTTAAGCAGCTGGGCTACGCTACCGGTCAGTTTGGTAAAAACCACCTGGGCGATCGCGATGAATTCCTGCCGACCGCTCACGGCTTTGATGAATTCATGGGTAACCTTTACCACCTGAATGCCGAAGAAGAGCCAGAAAACTCAGACTATCCGAAAGATCCTGCCTTCCGTAAGGAATTTGGTCCGCGCGGCGTAATTAAGAGTACCGCAGACGGCAAAATTGAAGATACGGGTCCATTAACGGTGAAGCGTATGGGCACCGTGGATGAAGAGACCCTGGCTGCGAATAATGACTTCATGGAGCGCCAGGTTAAAGCCAACAAACCGTTCTTTACCTGGTTCAATACCACCAGGATGCACAATAAAACCCACCTGAAAGATGCCAGCATTGGTGCAACGGGCCTTGGGACCTATGCCGATGGCATGGTGGAACACGATAAAATGATTGGCGAAGTGCTGAAGAAAATTAAAGAACTCGGCATTGAAGACAATACGATCGTCATTTATACCACTGACAACGGCCCCATGACCGCGACCTGGCCAGATGCCGGTATCACACCGTTCCGTGGCGAGAAGAATACGGGATGGGAAGGCGGTTTCCGCGTACCTGCAATGATCAAATGGCCAGGTCATATTAAACCAGGCACGCTAATTAATGATATTTTTGCCAGCTACGACTGGTTCCCTACCCTCATTGCCGCAGCGGGTAACCCGAATATCAAACAAGAGCTTTTAAAAGGTTATAAAACGCCATCTATTACTTATAAAGTTCATCTCGACGGCTATAACCAGCTCGACTTCCTGCAGGGCAAAGGCGAGGATCAGCGTAAAGAATTCTTCTACTGGAGCGATGACGGCGATCTGCTGGCTATGCGCTACGGACGCTGGAAAGCGCATTTCATGATTCAGGAGCATACCGGTCTTGATTTGTGGCGTTATCCGTTCACCAAACTGCGTGCGCCAATGATCTTTGATCTCGAAGTTGACCCGCTGGAGAAAGGCAGCGACGGTATGGGATACAACTCCTGGTTCTACGATCGTATGTTCCTGATGGGCGGCGCGCAGAAGTACGCCAAAGAAATGTTGGCCACCTTTAAGGAGTTCCCGCCACGTCAGAAGCCAGGTTCATTCACGATCTCTGATGCTTCGGCAATGCTGGAACAAGGCTCTAATATCAATAAATGATGAAAGCCTGCGGACAGACTGCCCCGGCAGTCTGTTCGTGCTTTGAAGAGCAGTCAATCTGCGCTTTGTTTGTTTTTCTGTTCAGGGGTCTGCTATATGAAGTACAGCACCACACTACCCGTTAAGGCGCTTCCGTCGGCGGAAAAATATGACGGCAAAGGGCCAGAATACAAGCGCCGCTTTCATGTCATGGCTAAACCAACCGGCTCAACCTGCAACCTCGATTGTTCCTACTGTTTTTACCTGCACAAAGAAGAGCTTCTGCATCAGGACAGGCATACCGGAATGAGTGACGAGGTGCTGGAGAATTTCATTCGCCAGTATATTGACGGTCAGGACGGTGACCAGGTGGTATTTTCCTGGCAAGGCGGCGAACCCACGCTGATGGGGTTAGCGTTTTTCCAGAAGGTTGTTAAATTTCAGAAGCAGTACCAGAAGCCCGGACAGCGTGTCGAGAATGATTTACAAACCAATGGCGTGTTGTTAAACGATAAATGGGCTGAATTTCTAAAAGAACATCAATTTCTGGTGGGACTCTCGATTGATGGCCCACGAGAACTGCATGACCGCTATCGCGTGACCCGTAGCGGCAAACCGACATTTGACAAAGTGATGGCGGGCGTTGAGGCCCTGAAGCGTCACGGCGTCCCATTTAACGCGCTGGTAACGGTAAACCGGACCAACGCCCGCTTTCCGCTGGAAGTGTACCGCTTCGTCACCCGCGAACTGGGTGCGACCTATGTACAGTTTAATCCCTGCGTCGAACCTGTTGATTTCAAACAAACCGCGCCGCAATTCTGGCAGGATGACACCATCCCGCTCACCGGTAGCCGCCGCGCGCGTCCTGGCGACCTCGACTCCATTGTTACCGACTGGTCGGTTGACCCGGAAGACTGGGGCACGTTTCTGATTGCCGTTTTTGAAGAGTGGGTGAATAACGACCTGGGCCGCGTGCAGGTCAATCTGTTTGAAACGGCGGTCGCCCAGACAATGGGAATGCCGGCGCAAATTTGCACCCACTCAGAATTCTGCGGAAAAGGGCTGGCGATTGAGAAAAACGGCGATATTTATTCCTGTGATCACTATGTCTACCCGGAATATCAGATCGGCAACATTGAGCATGCTCAGCTTTCGCATCTGGCTTTCTCCGAACGGCAGAAAGCGTTTGGCATGGGCAAGCGCGACACGCTGCCCAACTACTGTAAAGCCTGCCCTTATCTGAAGCTGTGCTGGGGCGAATGCCCGAAAAACCGCCTGGTGCGCGCACCGGACGGCGAGTTGGGACTGAATTATCTTTGCCCGGGCATTAAGGCCTTTTTCAACTATGCCGAGCCGATCCTGGTGGGCATCGCCACTTTAATTAAACGTGATTTTGCAGGGCTACGCCGATGATAAATCGAGAGAAGTTATTGCAGCTTGAGCAACGCATGAACGAACAGGTTCTCGGTCAGGAAGAACTGGTGCGCATGTTGATAGTCGCCCTGTTGTGCGACGGACACGTGTTGCTTGAAGGATTACCGGGCCTGGCGAAAACGCGCGCGGTACGCGAACTTGCCCGCCACGTTGAGGGGGATTACCGTCGTATTCAGTTCACGCCTGATCTTCTGCCCTCAGATATCACCGGCAGCGAAATTTATCAGCAAAACGCCATCCGTGAAGAGGATCAGTTCCGCTTCCGTCCCGGCCCGGTGTTCGGCAATATCATCCTCGCCGATGAAATCAACCGCGCCTCGGCCCGCGTGCAGTCCGCGCTGCTCGAAGCCATGGAAGAACGTCACGTCACCGTGGCGGGCAAAAGCTGGCCTTTACCCGGTGTTTTTATGGTTCTGGCCACGCAAAACCCAGTGGATCAGGAAGGTACCTGGCCTCTGCCGGAAGCCCAGCTGGACCGTTTTTTAATGAAGGTACTGGTGCACTATCCGTCAAAAGACAATGAACAGAAAGTGATGCAGCTGGTGCGCGCCGAGCAGCAGAAAAAGTATCAACAACTGACGAGTACCGCATCAGCACAGCCAGAACAGACCGATACGCTCATGCTGAGTCAGCAGGAAATCGCTGAATGCTGGCAGGCGATTTCCGCTATTCACGTCTCCCCGACCGTCGAAAATTATATCGTCAACCTGGTAGACTTAAGTCGTCATCCACAGTCGGTGAGCGATACGCTGGCCGGTTATCTGACGTTTGGCATCAGTCCTCGCGGCACGCTGGCCCTGGAGCGCTGCGGGCGAGCGCAAGCCTGGCTGGAAGGCCGGGACGCGGTGCTGCCCGAAGACATTAAAAAGATCGCCCCAGCGGTATTACGTCATCGTCTGATGCTCAGCTACCAGGCCAGCGCGGATAACTGCACGCCGGACGATGCCGTGCGGATGCTGCTTGATGCCGTGGTGGCATAATGAGTAGCGCCGTTCGCATTGACCGGGAAACGCTGCTGAAGCTCGCCGCAGAAGCGCGAGCCATCGCCAATCCGCCAGGGCAGATCCCGCCTGGCGCGCTTGGGGGTGAACGTACATCACGCCAGCAGGGCCGCGGGCTGAACTTTGACAGCCTGCGTCGTTATCAGCCCGGCGACGACGTCCGGCTGATTGACTGGCAGGCTACTGCCCGCATGCGTACGCCGTGGATCCGACTTTATAACGAAGAAAAAGAGCGCCCCGTCTTTCTGCTGGTTGATCAACGACGGGATATGTTTTTTTCCACGCGCGTTCAGACAAAATCCGTCGCGGCAGCGAAAACTGCCGGATTGCTGGCGTGGCGCAGCTGGCACGACGGCGATCGTTTAGGCGGTATTGTCTTTGGCGATCGGGACTTTTCTCTGCGTAAATGCCGCGCGCCAAACGGTACGCTTCCCGCATTTCTCGACGATATTGTGCAGTACAACCACGCCGTGGCGGATAATTATCCGCGGGAAACGCCTGACCCACATTCGCTGGCCACCATTCTGCGCCACTCTCTGCCGTTAATTCCAACCGGCTGCTGGGTCGCGTTAATCAGCGACTTTCACGATCTGGATAACGAGTGCGATGCGCTGCTGGCAGCCCTGCGCCGTCGAGGGGAAGTGAGTGCATTCGTGATCCTCGACGATCTGCATTTGCGCCTGCCTGCACACGGGCGGCTGGCCGCCCGGTATGAAGGGCAAGAGGCGGCCTTTTCGCTCTCGCCTGCGCTACAGGACGGCATCAAACAAAGCATCACGGCGCGACTCTCAGCCCAGGCGTCTCGTCTCACGCGACTTGGCGTGCAGGTGAAGCAGATTGTCGTCGCCGGGGATCTAGTCAGACAGCTTCAAAAAGAGGTATAGATGCTGGAGAAAGGATTTACGGTACCCGAACTGGCGGAACCGGTTCTTCCCGATTCACCGTCATGGTTTCCCCTACCGCCGGGATGGTTTGTACTGGGCGGTATCCTGCTCGCCCTGTTGCTCATTTATCTCATCATCCGCATCGCCAGATGGCGGCGAAACCTGTGGCGTCGCCAGGCGCTGGCGGCTCTCGCTCAACCGCAAACGGTAGACAGCTGGCTGCTGCTGATGAAACGTATTTTGCTGGTGCATCAGCCGCGGGAGCAAGTGAGCGGCGCGCTGGATCCTGCCCAATGGTTGCAAAACGTCCCGCTGGATGACGCGTTACGCCAGCACCTGTGCGAACGCTACTGTCAGCCAGAGAACCAGCTCAGTGATGGCGATACCGAACGGCTGCGTATGCAGCTTCGCTCCTGGCTTGAAGGATTACCCCATGTCTGACTTCTTCTCACGTCTGGCGTTCGCCTGGCCGTGGGCCTGGCTGCTACTGATCCTGCCGCTGGCAAGTCGCTTTGTGATGGCCAAAGAGCGCTCGTTGAAAGAGTATGTCCGGGTTCCTTTTTTGCCTGGGCTGATTAATGAGCTCCAGCTTAACCACCAACCCGCACATGGCGGGAAGCTATCCACCTGGCTGTTCTGGCTGGTATGGTCGCTGTTGGTCTGCGCCCTCGCCCGCCCGGAATTGCTTGCCCCGCCGCAGCATACTGAAAAACCGATGCGCGATATTATGCTGATTCTGGATGTTTCCGGCTCTATGGAGAAGAACGACGTCACGGGCGGTATCACCCGTCTGCAGGCGGTACAGAGCTCCGTTAAAAAATTCGTAGCGGCTCGTAAATCCGATCGTATCGGGCTGGTGATTTTTGCCAACAGCGCCTGGCCTTTCGCGCCCGTCAGTGAGGATAAACAGGCGCTGGAAACCCGTATCAATCAGCTTGCGCCTGGCATGGCGGGACAACAGACGGCGATTGGCGACGCGCTGGGCGTCACGGTGAAACTGCTGGATTCCAGCGGCGATACTGACGCCAGTAAATTAGCCATCCTTTTGACCGATGGTAACGACACCGCGTCACAACTGACCCCTCGCCTCGCCGCTCAGCTGGCGGCCCGTCATCACGTACAGGTTCACACCATCGCCTTTGGCGACGTGAACAGCGACGGCGATGACAAAGTGGATGTCGCTCTTTTACAGGATATAGCTCGCACCACCGGCGGGCGCGCCTGGACGGCAGAGAATAGCGGAGCTTCGCTGGATGCGGTCTGGCAGGAAATTGACGCGATTACGCCAGTGCAGGTAAAAAGCATCGGCTGGTCGTGGCGTATACCGCTTTTTGCCTGGCCGCTTGCCGCCGCACTGCTTCTGTTGCTGACCTGTAATCTGTATCGCGCGTTCAGGGAGAGAGCGGCATGAGTGATTTTCACTTTTTATACCCCTGGCGTTTGCTGCTGCTGATCCCGGCCATCGCGCTGTGGTGGTTACCCTCCGCCGGGCACAGCGCCTGGTCGCGCATCATGGACAAGCCGCTGGCGAAAGCGCTGATCGTCGGGCGGCAGCGCAAGCTCACCCGCGTACTGCCATGGCTGGCGATGCTTGGCCTCATCGCGCTGGCTGGCCCAAGTTGGCAGCGTCAGCTTCCCGCCGCGCTGACGACGGAAAGTAACGTGATGGTGATTTTGCAACAGGATACCGCCATGTTTGCCAGCGATCTGCCTCCCAGCCGCCATCAGAGGATGCAGACCAAAATCCTGTCCCTCATGGAGCGCATGCCGGGTACCCGATTTGGCCTGGTGGTGTATAAGTCCGGTGCCTGGTTAACCACCCCGCTCACTGTCGATACGGCGTTTTATTCGCTATTTCTGCATGCGCAAACCCCCGCGTTATTACCGTCTGGCGAGGGTTCCGGACTTCAGCATGCCATCTCACTGGCCATGCATAATATGCCCACCGCCCCGCGCAGCATTATTCTGGTGGCGGATACCCTAAGTGCGGATGACGCCAGATGGCTAGGCACACAAAAGACACCGCTGCAGATCTGGGTGCCGGGAACCGCTCAGGGGGGCGCGCTGCCTGAAAAATATGCCGCCAGTGAAACCGATACGCGACTGAATGTTAAACGCTTTGAGCAGGTGCGAGACGAGGGGATCCCCGTCACGCTGGTGACCACCGATGATGACGATCTGCCCGTGATACAGAGCCATATTCAACAAAGTGTCACCGCGCAGAACAATGCCCGGAGTGATTTACACTGGCGTAACGATGGCTGGATGCTGGCGATACCTATGCTCGTCATGCTGTTTATCTGGCGACGCCAGCTCTTTTGCTGGATTTTAATCGCGCCGCTGCTGCTCTGGCAGCCATCCGGCCATGCCGCCTGGCTGGATGCCTGGATAAGCCCCGATGTGCAGGGTCAGCGTGCCTTTGCCGAGGGGGATTATGCCCGCGCGGCCCAGCATTATAGCGACCCGCTCCGGCAAGGTATTGCATGGTATCGGGCGGGCAATTACCCCGCCGCTACCGCCGCGTTCCGCCAGGCGCAACAAACCCCGGAAACCCTGCTCTGGACAGGCAATAGTTATGCCCAGCAAAAACAGTGGCAGCAGGCGCTAAACAGCTATGACCGGGCGTTAAGTCTGCGCCCGGACTGGAAGCTGGCCCAGGGGAACCGCGCCAAAATCGCCGCGATCATCATGCAACTGCGGCAAAAAGAACGCGAGAAAAAGTCGGCGCAAGGTGAAAAAGCCGATTACAAACCTGATGAAATTAAGCATGATTTGAAACCCGACGATGGCGTTGAACAAAAGGACATTCAGCCCATTGCTGGAGGGAATCCGCAGGTGAATCAGTGGTACGAAAATCTGACCGTTTCGCCTTCGGGGCTGCTGGAAAGTCTCTACCGGACTCAGTCAGGAGAAGGCCAATGAAACTTATCTGGTTAATTCTTTTGGCGGCGCTTCCCTGTCAGGCAGCCATGACGGTCACGCGCGAGCTGGTCGCTCCCGAACACGTTGTCCCAGGCCAACCGGTGCGCGTGGCGGTGACGTTCTGGACGGATTCATGGTTTAATCCGCCACCGCAGTGGCCCGGTTTCCCGGTTGAAAATGGCGATATCTCGAGCAAAGCCGAACCCAATCAGCTGCTGACCCGTCACGCTGAGGGAACCAGCTGGAGCGGCGTGCGCATGGAACGCCAGCTCACTGCCTGGGATGCAGGTAAGCTGCGTTTACCGGCTTTTGAAATGACGTTAACCGCCTCCGGACAGGCGCCCGTGACGGTCAAACTACCGGCGCTGGAAACGCAGGTTAACTGGCCGCAAGGAATTGAACAGCCAGACCGTTTCCTGCCCGCGTCAGGTCTCTCGCTCAGCCAGAAGGTCAATATTTACCGTAGTGGTAAAGATAAAACGCTGCGTGCCGGCGACGTTATTGAACGCGTCGTCACCGTCCGAGCCACGGAGGTGATGCCCGCCCAAATCCCACCGCTGCTCTATGCCATCAGCGGCACCCATACCCAACGTCTGCCGCCTGAAAATCGTCTGCTGACTTCGGGTCGGGGGGATCTTGAAGGCGCGGAACGCGTGGAAACGCTCCGCTATTTGCCTGTTGTTGCGGGGGAAGTCACGCTGCCGCCGATCAAATTGCGGTGGTGGGATACAACCCATCAGCAGTGGCAAACCGCTGAACTCCCCGGCAGCACCTACCGAATTGCCGCTTCGCGCTCGGCCGGTGCGGAATCTTCGTTAAAGGGCGATCGTGGCACGTTGACCCGGCAGAATGCGTTAATGCTCGCAGGCGGCCTCGCGTTACTCATGCTGATGTTTATTTTCCGCCGCACTTTGCTGCGTAGCGCGCGTTACTTATCTCACCGTTGGCGCCGATTCTGGCAGCCACTTTCGCTACCGGGACAGACCCCGGATAACAGGAGTTCACGATGAAGCGTACGTTAATCGCTCTGACTTTATTCGCCCTCTGCGGCAACGCAGTGGCAGATCCACTCTCAGCATGGAACGATACGGCAGCCAAGCGCGCCATTGAAGAATGGGTGCAAGGTGCCACCAACCCAGACCGCTCAACGTTTATTCCGGCCGAAAAACGCTACGTCGTATTTGATAATGATGGCACCCTGTGGCCAGAAGCGCCGCTGACGTTTCAGATCCGGTTCGTGCTGGATGAGATCAAACGTCTGGCCCCGCAACACCAGGAGTGGTCTAGCGACGCGTTGGTGCAGGCCGTGTTGAAAGACGATATCAAAACTGTCGCCGCTTCCGGCGAAAAAGGGCTTATTCATCTTTTATCGCTGACGCACAGCGGCATGACGACAGATGACTTTAATCAGCGCGTTGCTAACTGGGTTTCATCGCATAAGGACCCGCGTTTTGGCTGCCAGTACGATCGGATGGGATATCAGCCGATGCGTCAGCTACTGGAATATCTGCGGGCCAACGGTTTCAAAACCTGGATTGTCTCCGGCGGCGGTATCGATTTTATGCGCGTACTGTCGCAAAAGATGTACGGTATTCCACCTGAACAAGTGATCGGGTCGTTTTCGCTTGGCGAATTCGCGTTATCTGATGAAGGGACAAAAATTACCAAGACAATGTCGGGGGCCTTCAATGACGATGCAGCCAATAAACCCGTGGCGATCCACCTTTTCATGGGCCAGCGCCCTGTCGCGGCATTTGGCAATAGCGATGGCGATCTCGCCATGCTGCAGTACACCGCCGCCAATCCTGACGTCAAACCCTTTGGCCTTCTGGTGCATCATACGGATCCCGTGCGTGAATATGCCTATGATAGTCATCCTCCAGCCAGCGGAAAGCTGATTGATGGATTAACGCAGGCAAAAGCGCATGGCTGGACCGTCGTTGATATGAAGCAAGACTGGAAAACGGTGTTTGATCCGGCACAGTGTGTGACCCAGCCGGGATCGTAGAGCCTGTACCTCAAGATAGCTGAGCAAAGCGCAAAAACAGGGGCAAAGGCCCCTGTTTGATTACCGGCGGCTCATCGCCAGCTTCGCCGCAAAAAGCAGAAACAGGCAGCCGGTCGTTCGATCCATCCATTTCACTACCGCCGTTTTTTTCAGGATACCCGCGGCATAGCGAGTGGCGGTAATCAGGGTTAACGACCACAGCGTACCAATCAATACATGGATAGTAACCAGGAGAAAGGTCCATGTGATGGGGGAATGCCCCGCCGGGATAAACTGAGGTAAAAACGAAACGTAGAAGACGCCCATTTTGGGATTAAGCACATTTCCCAGCATCCCACGCAGAAACCAGTTGCTTGTGGCGGTTGCCGCTGCCGGATTACTGTCAAATTGCTGGCGCGGACGCAGAAGCAACTGGATGCCCAGCCAACAAAGGTAGCCCGCGCCGCACCATTTCAATAAGGTATAAGCCAGCTCAGAAACCGCCAGCAGCGCGCCCAAACCAAAGGCCACCAGCGCCCCCCAGATAAAGCACCCGAGATCGATACCTAACGCGGCATGCAAGGCTTTGCGCCCGCCTTCAGCGGTCGCCGTGCGCAGTATAAGCGCGGTATCCAAACCTGGCGTCAGGGTAAGCAGAGTGGCAGCGAGGGTGTAAGCCAGAAGTGAATCAGTGACGAGCATTTCCTGTCTCCGAAAGAGACAAGGCTACTGAAGAGTTCACATTTTTGCAACAAGAATGTTCACCCTGCTCCACCTTCACCTGGGCTTCTGCCAGACGCAAAACACAGCCCATAACCAGGAAACAGTCGGCTATGGGCGGGTGTGCAGAAATAGCACAATGCGATTGATAAAATAATATAGAGGTAAGTTAACTCACTTTAATATCATCGAGGTCTATATCCTCTTCTTCGTGATCGTTATTAACAATGACATCGCGCGGTATATCTTTTTTGATGACAGCGTAGACTGTAGCGGTGACCACGATATTCACCAGCAGCGCCATAATGCCGGCCATGGGATGTGACATGGTGGGGATCATCAATACCCCACCAAAAGGCACCGTGGCGTCCGCACCATATACCATGGTCACTGCCCCACCGCACGCGCCGCCGATGGCCGCGGCGGCGATACCGCGGACGATATCGTTCATGACGATCGGGATAGAGCCTTCAACGATATTAACAATCCCCATCGGAACCGCCGATTTTAAGGTTTCCACTTCTTCACTGTTATAGATGTTCTTACGCAGAAGCTTGGCAATGAAAAAAGCCAGGCCGAAACCAATAGGCGTTGCGGTATTAACTAACTGAAGTGCGGTTATCGGCTCATTTATTCCCTGCGCCTGCAGCGTCAGAACGAAGGCAAAGCATGTTTTATTGAGCGGGCCGCCAAAATCAACGATACACAGCGCGCCTATCACTGCGCCCAACACTAAATTCGATGACGTACCCATACTTCTCAGGAAAGACGTAAGCGCTTCCGTAAAGATACCGATAGGCGTACCGATGATATAGACCATAATCAAGCAGCTGATAATGGAAGCAAAAAAGGGCACGATCAACGTCGGCATCAACCCGCGGGCCCAGTCCGGGACCTTCACCTTTTTAATGATCGCCAGCGCGATATAGCCGGCAATGTAGCCCCCGATCATCCCGCCGATAAAGCCAGCGCTGATGGTGTTTGCCGCCAGCCCGACGACAAATCCCGGTGCGATGCCCGGCTTGCCAGCAATCGAGCCGGAAATCCCCACCGCAATGACCACCGGCAACAGCCCAAGCGCCTTAGCGCCCAGAGTGGCCATCGCCTGCCATAAATCAAATTGCCCCGGAGTTAACGTGTCCTGCACTGTTCCACCAAGCCCCATGCCGATAGCAATAATAAACCCTGCGCCACAGACAATGGGGATCAGAAACGAGATAGCGGTCAGCAGATGTCCTTTAGGATTTGCTGCTTGCCATATTTGTTTTAGAGACATAAGTTACGCCCTTAAGTATAGAGTCAGCAGGCCGAAATAAAATTATGAATTGACTATTTCGCTGAGTTTTTCAATCAGCTTATTAGGAGATTTCACTGCCGTTTCTGTGGCGACTTTGACCACTTTCTTACCCGCAAATCGCTCTTCTCCCGTCACTTTAACATCAGCGGCAAGCAGCACAATATCTGCCATGGCAATCTCATCAGCGGTTAACTGATTCTCAATGCCTATGGTCCCTTGTGTCTCTATTTTAACGTTATGACCGGCTTTTTTGGCGGCTGTTTCAATTTTCTTTTGAGCAATATAGGTGTGTGCAATTCCCACCGTACAGGCGGTAACTCCGACGATATTCATCTCGATTCTCCGTGATTTATTTAATAAGGTACAAAAGGATGTTAACAACTATGTATTAAGCATCGGCGCTTTCAGTTTCAGAATTGAAAAGCGCAATGATTTTATGTGGATCAGATTCAACCAGTAACTTAGCAATAATGTCTTCGTCTGCCAGCGATCCGGACACTTGCGCTAACAGACGAATATGAGTGGCATTTTGATCCACCAGGCAGACCGCAAATAAAATAATACAGCGGACATCGCTACCATCCATTGTCTCCCAGGGGATTTCATGTTGGGTACGACCGATAGCTAATGCGGTTCGGGCCACACCGGAAGATTTACCATGCGGGATCGCAATATGATTTTCAAAACCGGTTGAGCCTTGCTCTTCCCGTAACCAAACATCGCGAATAAAGTCCTCCTTATTGGTCACCGCACCATCCTGTACCAGTAACTCGGTGAGTTCTTCTATCACCTCTTCTTTCGTTCTGGCAGTCATTTTTAGCTTGATGTTCTTTACATTAAGTACTGTTGCAATATCCATAATTCACCCGCATTCATATAGAGTGGTCGTTGAATAACAGAACAGGCATCGCTGGCGTGATGCAGTTTTTTAATATTTACTTGAATATACACTGTGGTTCGAAATAAATAATACGCAAAAATGAATCAGGCAGCGACGGTTTCACGCTGGAAAATATCGATCATTCTGTCCCATGCCAGGCTGACATCTTCATGAAGAGAAAACAGACCAGATGTACCAACGATAAATACATCCACCCCAGATTCAGCAATCAAACCAAAGGTTTTTTCATTGCAAGAACCATCAATTTCCGTCAGATAATGATAGCCATTATTTTTGCGCATACTGATGAGCTTTCTTATTTTGTTCAGCGACTCAGGTATAAACTTTTGCCCGGCATAGCCAGGGTCAACTGACATGACCGTCACTTTATCCAGCAGGTGCGCATATTCAGCAATGCTTTCAGCCGGTGTCGCCGGGTTCAGCACCACCCCGCATTTTTTTCCCGCATCCTTGATCTGATTCAGCAGGCGGAAAATTTTGTTATTCGCAGTCTCGGGATGGAAGCTAATGATATCGGCTCCTGCGGCGAGACACATTGGGATAATATCTTCCGGGTGGTTCACCATCAGATGGACATCGATGGGAACGGTAGTGATTTTTTTCAGATTCTCAATAAAAAAGGGAGACAGAGTGATATTGCGGACGTAATTGCCATCCATTATATCTACGTGATAAAAATCCGCTTTGTTATTCATTGCTGTGATCTGTTCTTTGAACTGTGTCAAATCCATACACATCAGTGAGGGTGAAAATTTAGCGCCCATAAACCAGCTCCGATAATAAATAGTTAGTTAAACATTGCGATGATATGACCTAAAACGATGCCGACAACGCCAAAGTCTGCATCGCCAAAGGTTGTAGAACCGAGGCCCATATCTCCCATCATTGGCAAAAGGATTGCCGGCAGGAACGAAATGAGCAGGCCATGGGCAAATGCCCCCACCACTGCCCCACGACGTCCGCCGGTGATGTTGCCGTAAACGCCAGCCGTTGCCCCGCAAAAGAAATGAGGCACTAGTCCCGGTACGATGACGCTCAAACCGAACAGCGGGCAGAGGAACATGCTGAGCAGGCCTGCAACAAAGCTTGCGAGAAACCCGACGATAACGGCATTGGGAGCAAAGGGAAACACCGTCGGGCAGTCCAGCGCCGGTTTCGCATCTTTCACTAGTTTGTCTGCAATACCTTTAAACGCTGGCACAATCTCGGCAATCACCATCCGCACACCGGCGAGGATGATATAAACCCCCGCAGCAAAAGTGAGGGACTGAATAATGGCGAAGATAATAAAATTCTGACCGGCACTCAGGGTCTCCTCGACAAAGGTTTTGCCTGCGACGACCACCAGCACCAGGAACAGAATCATCATGGTGAGAGAGATGGCCACCGACGAATCACGAAGGAAATTGAGTGACTTAGGCACTTTAATTTCTTCAATCGAGGGGCTACCTTTCCCTACGACTTTTCCCACCAGCGCGGAGAGCAGATAACCAATAGAGCCAAAATGGCCGAGAGCCAGATCGTCGGTATTGGTAATTTTTCGGGTAAACGGCTGCAAGATCGCCGGAGAGATCACCATCATCGCGCCGAGAATCACCGCCCCGATGGTCACCACCCAACCACCCGACAAGCCACCTACTGACAAGATCACCGCCAGCATCGCGGCCATATAGAGCGTATGGTGGCCCGTTAAAAAGATGTACTTTAATGGCGTCAAACGCGCCAGGGCGATATTGATCAACATGCCCAGCACCATGATCGTGGCGGTTTCCGTGCCATAATTCTTCTGCGCCAGCGCGGCCATCGCGTCGGTGTTAGGCACCACCCCCTGAATATGAAATGAATGTTCAAATAGTTGGCTAAAAATGGTTAATGTATAGGCAATGATACCTGCGCCAGCCGTTAAAATAACAAAACCCATGATGGTTTTCAGGGTGCCTGAGATAACGTCTGAAATTCCTTTTTTTTGCAACAGCAGACCGATTAGAGAAAACAATCCAACCAGAATCGCCGGTGTCCCTAACACATCGTAAATAAGGAAATGAAGCATATTAAACTCCACGGTTCAGAAAGCCGTTGCTTAAATGTGTTCTGCTAAAATCTCTTTGATTTTATTGTTGTCGAGTAAATTACGTAATCCAACAACCTTCGCGGAATGACCAGTTAAATGTTCGGCAATATCGTTGGCGCTCAGAATAAGGTCCGCAGTTTCGCTTTTCGCTGACGTCAGGTCGGTATGTGCGACTTCAGCCTCTTTATTCATTTCAGCAAGGATTTTTTTGACATTCATTTCAACGATAAAGCTGCTGCCTAAACCATTGCCACAGACGATGAGTACTTTTTTCATTCTCTTTTCCTTCAGTCAATAACGGCCTGAATCGCCTTAATATCATCGGCTTTTAACAATCGTTCTAGCTTTTGCCGATCGCTAAAGAGTTCTGCCAGTTCACCGATCATCGTGATATGTTCATTCCCGGAACAAGCGCATAGCATAATAACCACGTATACCGGGTCGTTCTCAGTCGAGCCAAATGATATGCCCTCTTTAATATGAAGGAGTGATAATCCATTCCTCAATGCACCTTGCTCGGGGCGGGCATGAGGCATCGCTAATCCTGGGGCTAATAGATAATAAGGCCCAAATTCTTCATGGCTTTTAAAAATCGCCTCAATATAGTGCTCTGCCATATACCCCTGCGCCAGCAAAGGTTCTGCTGAGAGTCGAATGGCATTTTTCCAGTTATCTATTGCGTTAATGACATTAATTTTATCCGGGGTTAACCAGTCTCTAATCATATGCACTCCCGAGGGATTCCATGTGCTGAACTATAAACAGCTAAATAAAATGCAACTGTGATACATCTCTCAAAGTTAGCGCTAACAAGCAAAAATGTTAAAAACAGAGTTACCGCTAACATGTGTTATAATGTGCTTTCCCCTACGCTGTGGTAAGTTATAATGTGTATCAACGATTTACTTTTGTTACTTATTATTTTTCAAACGGTTGGTGATCCTGGTGAAGAGTCTAGACGCAGACAATAGCCCGAAAGAAAAACGTCGTAAGGGAACTGGGAAGATAACCCTGACCGAAGTGGCTGAGTTTGTCGGCGTGAGCGCCATGACCGTCTCCCGTGCGCTGAGAATGCCTGAAAAAGTCAACCCTGACCTTCGCGATCGTATTGATGCGGCAGTCAGTCAACTCGGCTATGTCCCCAATCTCCAGGCGCGTAATCTGGCGTCGGTCCATTCCGATCTCATTTTGGCCGTCGTCCCCACCTTCTCTTCGCCAGGTTTTTTGCCGGTGTCGGAAGCATTACAAAAAATCCTGACTGAACGCGGCTATACCATGATGTTTATGGAATCTGGTCATGACGGTCAAAACGAACAAAAAACGTTTGAAAAAATGCTCGCCTATAACCCGGCAGCGATTATTCAGTTCAATATCGACACCATTGAGAGCTGCACCCAGCTGCTGGCCAATGTAGATGTGCCTATCCTGGAAATTGGCGCGTTAAATACCCAGCCTGTTGGCATGTGCATCGGCGTGGATTACGGTAAGGCAGTGAAACAGATCGTAACCCACCTCGCGGATGCCTCATTAAAAAACATCGCGTTGTTGTGTACCCCAGCCAACAATACGATGTTTCGCCAGCTTCTGAGTGGCTGGAACACGGCGATGTTGGCCCTGAACCGTTCGCCACATCGGGTGGTGACCACGCATTTGCCTTCAACCATCGCCACAGGCGTGAATATTTTCAAGGATATGATGATTACCTGGGGCGATCTGGATGCGCTAATTTGCACTTCGGATGAAATGGCGTGCGGATGCATGATGGCCTGCCACAGCGCCGGGATCAAAGTGCCCAATACCGTAGCCATTGCGAGTTTAGGCGGCGGGGTTTTATCGACAGTCTGTTCCCCTGCCCTGACAACCGTTGAATTTCCCTGGCATGACATTGGGGTGAAGGCGGGTAAAGCGCTTCTCGAGCTGCTTAACGATAAGCCTTGTGAAAAGTTCATAGAAATTCCGTCAGTACTCAAAGTCCGGGCCAGTACCGCGGTATAACCGCCATCCATGGCTTACTCTAGCGGCCCCCCCTGCTTATCGCTTCAATTCGTCCTGCCACAGCGGGGATGACGCCAGTTGATGGCATAGCGTGTCGATAAATACCCGGGTCTTGGCGGGAACCAGCGAGCCGGGCGGCATCAGGGCATAAACGCTGACCTTCGCCGCGCTACGCCAGTCGGGCAGCACGCGGACCAGTTCCCCGCGCTGAACCGCCTGGCTAACCATCCACCCCGGCAGCAGAGCGATCCCGGTTGCCCGAATGACCGCAGTCAGCAGCGCTTCACTGATATTGGTGGATTGCCGAACTGTTCTGGCAGCAATACCGCCAGCCATCAGCGCAATGGACAGCGGAAGCGTTTTATCCCGCCCCCCTCCATCAGTAACCTTCCCCGGCCGTCGCTCGGCGTCCGGGAGGCATCGGCCGGATGGTGCGGAAGTTCCCTCTGCGGCGCTACCGCAGAGGGTGTTCCGTTTACCTGGCCAGCCACTGACGCCAGCCGCCCCAGGCGGTGATCTCGGTGGCCGCGCCCAGCCCCCCGGCTTCGCAGATAAAGCCTGTCACCCAGCGGCCGTCCGCCAGCTCAATCTGTCCCAGCCCCAGCGGCGCGGGGATGGCGGCCAGCAGCGACCCCACCTCAGCGCTGGGGATCGCCCAGACTTCCACCGCTATCGCGGCCCCCTCTGGCTCGTCACGCACCATCGCCGGGCGCTTGCCATCCGGGAGGACATACAACCGATAGCGCGGCGCGCTGTGGGTCGCCTGCAGCAGCCGGCCGCCCCGCGCCAGCAATTGACCATTCAGCGGCTGGCCGGTCAGGTGGGCGCCGCATACCGCCAGGGCCATCCGATCATGGCCCGCGGGGCGCGCAGGCGGCGGGCTCTCCAGCCGCGCGCCGCCTGCCAGCGGCAGCCGCTCCGCGCGCTGGAAGGCGTCGGCCAGGCTCAGCAAATACTGATCGGTAAAGGCCCGGCCGAACAGCGTGACGCCGGAGGGCAGTCCGTCGGGCATAAACCCGCACGGCACGCTCACCGCCGCATAGTCCAGCAGGTTCATAAAATTGGTGTAGTAGCCCAGGTCGGCGTTGCGGGCGATGGGCTCCGCCGCCAGCTCGTCCAGCGTTACCGGCCGCGGAAAGGTTGGCGTGAGCACGCAGTCCAGCGTCTCGAGGATAGCATCGCACTGCGCTTTATACTCCTGCAGCTGATACATCGCCTTAAAGGTCGCCGTCGCGTCGATATCAGGCGCTTTCGCCAGCACGTCGCGAATGACCGGCAGCACGGCGTCCGGCTGCTGCTCAATCAACGGGCCAGCCACCGCATAGCGTTCAGCGACCCACGGCCCGTCATACAGCAGGCGGGCGGCGGCGAGAAAAGGCGCGAAATCGATCGCCACGGCTTCCCCGCCGAGCGCCGTCAGCCGCTGCACGGCCTGGGCGAACAGCGCTTCGCTGGCGCGGCAGCCGAGGAAGTTAAGCTCACGCGGGACGCCAAAGCGAAACCCGGCGGACGGCCTGCCGAAGGCCTGACGACTGTTCCACTGGGGATTGCGGCGGCTGTAGCTATCCTGCGGATCGGCCCGGGCAACCAGCGCCAGCAGCTGGCTGGCCTCGTCGGCGGTGGCGCTGAAAAAGGTCACGCAGTCCAGCGTGCGGCAGGCCGGTACCACCCCGGCGGTGGAGATCACCCCTTTCGTCGCTTTCAGGCCCACCAGGTTATTCAACCCGGCCGGGACGCGACCGCTGCCGGCGGTGTCGGTCCCCAGCGCGAAGCTGGCGACGCCCAGGGCTACCGCTAGCGCCGAGCCGGCGCTGGAGCCGCCGGAGGGATAAGCGGGATGGTACGCGTTGCGGCAGCGACCATACGGCGAACGGGTCCCGTTCAGGCCGGTGGCAAATTGATCGAGATTGGTTTTGCCCACCGGCACCGCCCCCAGGGCAATCAGCTGTGCGACAATGGTCGCGCTTTGCGTCGGCCGGTAAGCAAACGCCGGACAGGCGGCAGTGGTGACGATCTCCGCAAGGTCAATATTATCTTTGATGGCGAACGGCACCCCGTACAGCGGGAGCGTGTCTGGCGAATGGCCTTCCAGCGCCGCCAGAAACGGCGCCTGCTCCGCTTCGCTCAGGAGATGGATAAACAGATTAAACTCGGGATCCAGCGCTTGCGCCCGCTGGCGGATCGCCGCCAGCAGCGCGCGCGGGGTGGTGTGGCCGTTACGATAGTTCGCCGCCAGAGTCGCCAGGCGTAAATCAAACGTCTGCTGCATCATGCCTTCTCCTCAATAATCACTGCCACCCGCTGCCCGGCACGCACCGCGCTGCCTGGCTGCACATTGACCTGCTGAACCCTGCCATCGCACGGCGCCAGCAGCGGGATCTCCATTTTCATCGACTCAAGCACCACCAGCACATCGCCGGCGCGTACCTGGCTGCCGGCCGCGGTCTGTACCTGCCACAGATTACCGGATACCGGGCTTTCCACCCCCTGCTCCCCCGGCTGCAGCGGCGCATCGCCCGCCTCTTCTGTCGCGCTCTCCTGGCTGTCGAAATGGGCCTGGCCGCTGGCGATCCAGCGCTCGCGCTCGTCGTTAAACGCCCGCTGCTGATGGTCGCGAAATGCGCTAATGCTCTGCGCCTCGCGAGAGAGAAACTGCTGGTACTCCGCCAGCCGCAGCGTGCTGTGCTCGATGCGCAGCGGGTAGCGTCCGAGCGGGAAATCGCGGCGAATAGCCAGCAGTTCTTCCGCCGAGACAGGATAGAAACGCAGCTGGTCGAAAAAGCGCAGCAGCCAGGGCTTGCCGGCAAAATCGGCCACCTCGTGATAGCGATTCCACATCTGCAGGGTGCGGCCGACAAACTGATAGCCGCCCGGGCCTTCCATGCCGTAAACGCACAGATACGCTCCGCCGATGCCCACCGAGTTTTCCGCCGTCCAGGTTCGCGCCGGGTTGTATTTGGTGGTGACCAGCCGATGGCGCGGATCAAGGGGCGTGGCCACCGGCGCGCCGAGATAGACATCGCCGAGCCCCATCACCAGATAGCTGGCGTCAAACACCGTTTGCCACACCGCCTGCTCATCCGGGAGATCGTTTATCCGGCGAATAAACTCGAGGTTGCTTGGGCACCAGGGGGCGTCCGGGCGGACGGTGGTCATATATTTGTTGATCGCCTTGCGGCAGGCCGGATCGTCCCAGGAGAGCGGGAGATGCACCACCCGTGTCGGAACCTGCAGATCGTCGCTTATGCAGACCGTGGCCCACTCTTCGCGGACCCACGCCAGCAGTGTCTCCAGCGCCAGCGTTTCCGGCTGGAAATGGAGCTGCAGAGAGCGGATCCCCGGCGTGATATCGATGATCCCGTCCCGGGATTGCCCCTCAAGGGCCTGCATCAGGGCATGGATGCGAAAGCGCAGCACCAGATCCAGCTCCGCCTCACCGGCCTCCAGCAGCAGATGGGTATCGCCGGAGAGGCGCGCCACCAGGCGTTTGTCAGCGTCGCCGCAGGTCATCACCACCGGCGAGGTGAGCGGCACAGGCTGCCAGGCAACGTCCTGCGCCTGCAGGGTCGCCAGCTCCCCGCGACGGCCTGCCGCCAGCCGCCGGGCGGTGGGGACGTCAACCGCCACAAAGCGCACCTTATCCCCCGCCTTAAGCTGGCCCAGCTGCCAGAGATCGGCTTCGATCACCGTGACCGGGCAGACAAAGCCCCCGAGGCTTGGGCCGTCCGGCCCGAGGATCACCGGCATATCGCCGGTAAAATCCACCGCCCCCACCGCGTAGGGGTTGTCGTGAATATTCGACGGATGGAGCCCGGCTTCGCCGCCGCTGTCGCGGGCCCAGACCGGCTTGGGCCCGATCAGGCGCACGCCGGTGCGGCTGGAGTTAAAATGCACTTCCCAGTCGGTGGCAAAAAACGTCGCCATATACGCCGGGGCAAAGAACTCCGGTGCGCCGTGGGGGCCATAAATCACCCGCAGCGTTCGTACTTCCGCAAGCGCAGTGCGCAGCCCTGCGGGAAGCGCCGCGCCTTCCATGGTCTCAGCCGGAGGCGCAAGATGCAGCACGTCGCCGGCGCGCAGCGCCCGTCCGCCGTGGCCGCCAAACTGACCGAGGGTAAAGGTGCTTTTACTGCCCAGGTAGTCCGGCACCTGAATGCCGCCGCGCAGGCAGAGATAGCTTCTGACGCCTGGCCCGCTTATCGCCCCCAGCCTGAGGGTCGCCCCCGCCGGAACAGAGAAGACGCCGTCCATCTCCTGGTCGATGCCGTCGAGCGTTACGGGCAGCGGCGCGCCGCAGACTACCGCCTGCACCGCGGTATTAAATTTCAGCGTGGGTCCGCTAAGGGTGATCTCCAGCGCGGCGTCGCCCTCGGCATTGCCCAGCAGACGATTGCCCAAGCGCAGCGCCCGGTCATCCATCGGGCCTGAGGGCGGTACGCCCACCGCCCAGAACCCCAGACGTCCCGGGTAGTCCTGGACGCTGGTCTGGGTGCCGGCGCTGAGTACCTCCACGGTATCGGCCCGGTAGCGCAGTTGCTCCAGACAGCGGGTCCAGGGTTCCCCGGCGGTGAACGGCGCAAAGCCAAGGATCTGCTGCAGGTACTGGCGGTTGGTTTCGACGCCGTACAGGCGGGTCTCCGCCAGGGCCTGCGCCAGGCCGTCGATCGCCTCATCGCGGCTGGGGCGCCAGACGATAGCTTTCGCCAGCAGCGGGTCAAAAAACGGCGGCACTTCACAGCCGGCCTCGACCCAGCGGTCGATGCGCAGGGTAGCGCCGTCCGCCGGCGGAAACCAGACGTCGGTTAACAGTCCGGGCGAAGGCTGAAACTGACGGCCAGGATCTTCGGCGTAAATTCGCGCCTGAATGGCATGCCCCCGGGGCTGTAGCCCGGCGGCCAGCTCGCTCAGCGGCGGTAAATCCCCTGCCGCCAGGGCGATCATCCAGCGCACCAGGTCCACGCCCCACACCTGCTCCGTGACGCCGTGCTCCACCTGCAGCCGGGTATTGACCTCGAGGAAATAAAAGCGCTGCGCCGCGCTGTCGTAGACAAACTCCACCGTCCCGGCGCTGCGGTAGTTCACCGCTTTACCGAGGGCAATGGCCGCGCTACACAGCGCCTGCGCCATCCCGTCCGGCAGATTTGGCGCCGGCGTCTCTTCAATCACTTTCTGGTTACGCCGCTGCAGCGAGCAGTCGCGCACGCCGAGGGCGATAACCGCCCCCTTCCCGTCGCCGAAGATCTGCACCTCGAGATGGCGGGCGCGTTCAATATATTTTTCGAGAAACACCCCGGCGTCGCTGAAGTTGTTTTGCCCCAGCCGCTGCACCGTGGCAAACGCCTCGCTCAGTTCGCGGGCGTCGCGGCAGACGCGCATGCCAATCCCCCCGCCGCCCGCCGTGCTCTTGAGCATCACCGGGTAGCCCACCGCCTCTGCCGCCCGGCAGGCTTCTTCGCTGTCGGCCAGCAGGTCACTGCCTTCCAGCAGCGGAACGCCCTCCGCTTTGGCCAGCGCGCGGGCGGTATGCTTCAGGCCGAAGGTTCGCAGCTGTTGCGGGGTCGGGCCAACAAACGCCAGTCCCGCCGCCTCACAGGCCTCGGCGAAGGCGGCGTTTTCTGACAGAAAGCCGTAGCCGGGGTGGATGGCGCGGGCGCCGCTCTGCCGCGCGGCGGCAATGATCTTCTCTACGACTAAATAGGTTTGCGCTGCCGGCCCCTCGCCAAGGCTCAGCGCCTCATCCGCTTCGCGGACGTGCAGACTGCTCAGGTCGGCTTCGGCGTAAACGGCGACGCCCTTCACCTGCATGGCGCGCAGGGTGCGCAGAATGCGGCAGGCAATCGCCCCGCGGTTGGCAATCAGTAAGGTATCAAACATAAGCGGAACTCACAGCGAAGCGGGTCGTCCCGCAACAATTCGTCTTCCCCTGAGGTCGTCCCCGGGAGAACCGGCGCTTAAGGGTGGCGCGTCGGCGTGTGGTTCAGGCGGTCGGCGCGAACGGCGAACAGCCGAAAGGCCAGCAAACGCCAGCGCTGCCAGCGGGTCAGTTCCATACCAGCACCTCGGCGGGGGTCGGGTTCCAGCCATTGCAGGGATTGTTGAGCTGCGGGCAGTTGGAGATCAACACCATGGCGTTGCACTCCGCGCGCAGTTCCACGTATTTTCCCGCCGCCGAGATGCCATCCGCAAAGGTCAGACCGCCCTCCGGCGTCACCGGCACGTTCATAAAGAAGTTAATGTTGGCGCCGATATCGCGCTTATGCAGACGGCCATCATGCAGACAGGCGCAGAGGAAATTATCCCGGCAGCTGTGCATGTAGCGCTTGTCGAGGGCGTAGCGGACGGTGTTGCTCTCCTGGGCGCAGGCGCCGCCGAGGGTATCGTGCCGCCCGCAGGTATCGGCCACGATGGTCATCAGCGGACGGCCAAGGTTGGAATAGAGCACGCTGCCGGCGGTGAGGTAGGCGTTACCCTGGCGGCGCAGCGTGCGCTGCGCATCGTAGCGCTCGCGCGGGTTGTCGGCGTTGTAAAACAGGGTATCAATCGCCTGGTTGCCTTCGAGATCGAGCAGACGCAGGGTTTGCCCTTGTTTAACCTCGAACAGCCACGGCTCCCCGGCGGGGATCACATGGCGATAGACGGCCTCTTCCGGACGTCGGTGACTGGTGATAAGGGTCATAAACGCCTCCTTACAGGGCAAAAAGTTGGGTATTGCGGAACGCGCGCAGGTTCTCATCGCGGGTCAGGAGCGCCTGAGTGGCCGCGTCTTCATCGTCGGCCTGATACCAGCTCAGCTGCACCGGACGGGGGGCATACTCTGTGGCCGGATCCTGAGGATGCGGGAGCGTGGTGAGGACCAGCAGGACGTCCATCGGGGCATACAGTTCCACATAGTCCCCGGCGCGGCTGTTGCCGGAGACAAAGTGAAAGCGCCCCTCGTCATCGACGGTCACTTTGCTGAAGAAGTTGACCACCATCAGCAGATCTTCCAGACCGAGATCCCATTTCCCCATCTCCACCAGCAGGTTATCGACGCCGTTGCGGTAGAAGCCATTGCGTAATTCCTGGTAGCGTCCGGCGCCATATTTGTCGTGCGTCTCCCCGGCGTTGAGGACCCCGCCGAACGGATCGTGCCAGCCGCAGCTGTCGGCGACGATCCCGGCCAGCACCCGGCCCATATCGGAGTAGAAACAGTGCCCGGCGGTCAGGCGCGCGGTATGCTGTCCTTTGAGGGTATCCGGCAGGTTGAGCCGCTCACTTTTCTCATGGGGATTGAGCATCATCATGCTGACGTTTGCCCCGCCGTCGAGATCGGTCAGGCGCAGGATCTGCCCTTTGCGCAAAATCAGCGAGGTGTGCGCCCCGCCGGGAAGCCGCTCTTCGCGCAGGCTGGGGGTGGAGTGAAACAGTTCAGTCATCAATTTATCTCCTTAATGCGTAAACGTTGGTGTCGCTACCGGCGGCCAGTTGCGCCATCCGCGCTTCATTGAGCGGGATGTCGTAGGTAATACGCGCTCCCCAGGCGTTGGGCGCCTGCGGGTCGATGCGCACTTTGTCGAACACCAGCAGCCTCGTGCCCAGGTTGAAGCCTTCGGCCAGGTCGTGGGTGACCATAAACACCGTCATGCGCGTTTCGCTCCACAGCTGGAGCAGCAGCGCATGCATATCCTTGCGAATGCCGGGATCCAGCGCGCCGAAGGGCTCGTCCAGCAGCAGCACCCGCGGCTGCATCACGAACGCCTGGGCAATGGCCAGCCGCTGCTGCATCCCGCCCGAGAGCTGCGCCGGGTATTTATCCAGGGCGTGTCCCAGGCCCACTTTCTCCAGCATTCGCTGGGCCTGTTGCCGGGCCTCGCGCTTTCTGCCGCCAAACAGGCGCCCCAGCAGCGGGGACGCCGGCAGCTCCAGGCCGATGGCGACGTTATCCAGCACGTTGAGATGCGGAAACACCGAATAGCGCTGGAAAACCACGCCGCGACTGCGGTCCGGCTCCGCCGCCAGCGGCTGGCCGTCGAGCAGGATGGCGCCGCGGGTCGGTTGCTCCTGACCGAGCAGCAGACGCAGAAAGGTCGATTTACCGCAGCCGGACGCGCCGACCATTGAGCAAAACTCGCCCTCTTTCACCTGCAGATTAATGCGCTCCAGCACCACGTGGTCGCCGTACTCCTGCCAGATGTTTTTGATGTCGATAAAACTCATCCCCGGCCTCCTTCCGCCCACGGGAAACAGGCTTTGTGCAGCTGACGCAGCGCCAGATCCATCAGCCATGCCAGCAGCGTGATCCAGATGACATACGGAATAATCACGTCCATCGCCATATAGCGCCGCACCAGGAAGATGCGATACCCCAGCCCGGCGGTGGCGGAGATGGCCTCGGCGGAGATCAGGAACAGCCATGCCGAGCCCAGCAGCAGGCGCAGAGAAGCGATCAGCCGCGACAGCAGCTGAGGAAGCACCACCCGCAGCACCACCGTCCAGCTATTAGCCCCCAGGGTCTGCGCCTTTATAAACAGCTCCGCCGGGATCTCCCGCGCCCGCTGCTCCAGGTCGCGCGCCAGCATCGGCGTAATGCCGATGACGATCAGCATCACTTTCGACAGCTCATCCAGGCCAAAGACGATAAACAGCACCGGCAGGATCGCCAGCGGCGGGATCATTGACACCACCGTCATCAGCGGCGACAGCGCCGCGCGGTACATCGGGAAGACGCCGGCGGCGATACCGATGCCGAGGCCGATCAGCGACGAGACGGCCAGGCCCGTCAGCAGACGGCTCAGGCTAATCAGCGTGTCGGCCCACAGCAGATACTCGCCGCTGCGTTTGTCCGGGGTGAACGCCATCCGGTCAATGGCCGCCGCCATCTGCGACAGGCCTGGCAGCAACTTGTCCTGCGGATTGGCTTCCAGCCGCACCGCCGATCCCATAAACCAGGCGGCGATCAGCAGCACAAACGGCAGCAGCATCAGCGTCAGGCGCATCCCCTTTTGGGGATATCGGTTAATGTGGCGCATGGCGTGGTCTCCCGGCGGCAATCATTACAGCTGGCCCGCGGCGGCCAGCTTCAGGTAGCTGTCGTCAAAGCGCAGTTTGCGGTTGGCGGCATCGCCGAGCGTGACATTGCCCGGGAAGGTCATGCCGATAAAGTCCGCGCTCTGCGCCCCCTCGCCCAGCAGACCTTTATCGAAGGAGAACTGCGCCACACGCTGCATGGTTTTCGCCAGATCCGGCGAGGCGATAAACGCCAGGGTGTCGGCAGGCGTCCAGAAAAGATGAGTGGTTTTGAGCTGCGCCTGGTAGCCGGCGAGATCGGTACCGGAGTCGGCGGCCATAGCGCTCAGCGCCTGGGTATCGCCGGCCTTCATTTTGGCCATCATTTCAAACCACGCGCCGGTCAGCGCTTTGCCCAGCGCCGGGTTATCTTTCAGGGTCTGGGTATTGACCACCATCATGTCGATAAGCTCGCCCGGCACCTGCGAGGAGCTAAACACTTCGCTGGTTTGCGGGGTCTTTTTGATAACCGACAGCTGTGGATTCCAGGCCACCGCCGCCCGCACGCCGCTGGTGCCAAAGGCCGAGACGATATCGGCATCGGAGGTATTCACCACCTTGACGTCTTTTTCCTGCAGCCCGGCTTTTTCCAGGCCGCGCACCAGCAGATAGTGGGAGACCGACAGCTCCGGGAGATACACCGACATCCCTTTCAGGTCGCTGAGCTTTTTATCCGCCCCTTTCAGAACCACCCCGTCGTTACCATCGGAGTAGCTGCCGGTGATCAGCGCCGTGCTGTCGACACCGCCGGCCGCCGGAATGGTCAGGGCGTCCATATTCGTCATCGTGCAGCCGTCAAACTGCCCGGCGGTGTACTGATTGATGGATTCGATGTAATCGTTGAGCTGAACAATATTGATTTTGATGCCGTACTTGCTGGCCCATTTATCGATGATCTTTTCATTGCTGATGACGCCCCAGGGCATCCAGCCGGCGTAGATGGTCCAGCAGACGTTGAACTCTTTCTTGACGGCGGCAAAGGACGGGACGCTGGTCAATAGCGTCAGTGACAGGACAAGTGAGCGGAGGAGCGGCGATGTTTTCATGGTGGACCTCTGGTTAGCACGAGAAACGGAGCAGCGCGACACCCAACGGTGCTGCTGTCTCCCGGGCTTTTATCCCGCCGTGTAACCTCGCCGAGGTCGCCAGCTCTCGGACCAGACGTTCACCGCGGTGAACCGGAACCCTAGCCAGCTATTGTGTGATCTAAATTGTCTGTTGCGCTGCTTTCTGCTGATGGTATTGCAAGGGCCATGCCAGGAGCCAGACAGCAGTACTTTCAGTGATTTACCGCCAACCGGCGCATCGCCTCCCAAAAATGGGGAGTAAAAGTGGGGCATTGCATGGCTTTGGTGCAAAGGGAAAGCCCACCGCGTTCTGGCCAACAACCGGCCGGGGGTCATGGGGGATGAATCCTGTAGCTGATTATCATGGCGCGGGGTAAATGTTTGCCATTACGCCGCTTCGACATGGGGGATGTCGCAGGCGCTTCTTCCCTGTCCCGTCGCCAGGGGGCATCATATTTTTACCGCCTGTTTTACCCGCCTGAGGGTAAAGCATTTAAATGTTGAATACATACTAACGCTAAATCGCAGGGTTGTGCGTTTTAACGCACGGTGATAATATTGCGCCACGTTAAGTAGAGGGGTGGAATAAATTCACCATTCGTTAACTCAGAATGCTTGGCCTGTTAAATACAAGTTAAAATCACGCCAATGTTATTTAACACAGAGAGGTTCCATGAAAATATTGCTGATGTTGCCCACCCTTTTTCTGTTAAGTGGTTGTGTGGATCTGGGGGATGTGGGCATACACCCGGAAGAAGAAACCTATTACGTTAATCAGGGAAAAAATCAGGTGATCGATTGCCTTCATTATGCCGCTTCTAAAGCGAATTTATCGCTGGAATATGATGACACCCTTCCTGAAAACATCGATAAGTACAACCTGATGAATACTGAAAACACAACTGTCGCGTGGGTGGAAATCAGTAACTTCAACGGCAGGCAGATTTCGGTAGAATTTTATTATGCGCCGCATGCCCCGGATATACATCGGTCGGTCACTACCATTGCTGAACGGTGTTCATAATGCCCGGATAACCAGAGACAGAGTTAAGCTGAAAAGAAACGAATGATGAAAACCTCTCTCCTTTTGCTAATAGCAGTGCTGGTGATTTCTGGCGAGTTACACGCTGATACTGTTTTTTATCAGGATAGCCATTTTGTCGGGCACTCTCTTTTTACAGGCACCGTAAGCAAAGCGAAGCACCATAATAAATTAGCGATGAGTTTTGGCATTTGCCAACTGAGAAAAATCATCAGGAGCGTCACGGATAGCGACGCAAAAAAAGACGCGTAAAGATTGTCCAATAGCTGGCCAGTGTATCCCCCTCCCGGCAGACGCACCTCCCCCGTAAAATGAAATACGAGTGACCTACTTCAGATGAGCGTGGTGCTTGACACGGTTGATGTCTGCCGCGCACGCCTCCTCATCATCCAGATGTTATGTTCATCTCGTAACACCTGACGGACGCCTGGTGTTACGCTAACGTCATATAAGGCAGATCATCCACACTCGGGATGGTGGTTATTTTGTTAAGCAGTCTTTACCGAAAGCGAGACGGACAAAAGGTATATTCAGTATTTCAGGATCGGCGCTGCTGAAGAACACGTTACCTGTTCGGCTTTCAATGGGTTTGTATTTTTTCAGCATCTCCATTTCAATACCCGTGCTCATAAATGACTTGCCATTTTTATCATACAAAAAGAAGCACATTTTGTTATCTTTGCCAGGTTCAATGCTTTTATCAGAGAAGTTATCAAGCGTAACTTTATAGGTCACCAGATACTTCGCCTCGCCGGTCACGCTATCCCATTCACTTCCGGCGGCCTCCTTTAGGGCAAAAATCTTGACCCCTGAAAAATAAGGATCAGGATTCTTTTTATCAATAGCCTGCACCGTTCCTGAGGCAGCGATGGCTACAGCCAGCGCAATACCTTTGGCAATATAATTATGCATTTCCCACCTCATTCAATTTACTATCTAGTGAACGCTACCATAGATCATGATATTGGTATTATCAATGATATTCCCTGTCATCACTATTTGATGAAAATCCAGCCTGTCATTATATTTAAACTTATAAATCAGCGCATTGAGAAAATAACCATTAAAATAATTCCAATGTGAATTTAATAAATTGTTAACTGTAACTTATTTTTCACTTATTTCTGCGTCATGTTTAAGCAGGGTTTATCTTCAACTTCATCAGCATGCGATTTAAAGCCGTTCGCACCGACCAGGTTAGCGCCCCCTGTATCTATAGCGTGAATATAATCAGCGATCAGTAAGAGGATAAACAGGTGGGTGCCTGTCCCCCGCCTGAATGCCATGCCTCTTTTTCCATTGGACCTACCATCGGCCTTGAGCCAGTCAATAAGTGAAGCGCACAGCGATGACCCATTTGCACCGACTCAGTGCCGCCTGTTCACCATACTGAATCTCATCCCCTCCCACACTTCCATGTTAACTGTCTGTATATAAAGCACTATTTTAACTGGCACGTTTAATGCTCTGCGGTTGTATACAGCGATGTTGACAAGATCTCAGGCCAGGAGGCGACAACCCATAGCCACCTGCGGTCGCGACGCCAACGCCTTCTTCTCTCCGTGAAGCCTCCAGGGCGGATGCGTTTCACGGAAACCTGTTAACTGAAAACGGAGAACAACATGACGACACTCAGCGAACCGTTGGTTACCCCGAAATATGGCAAATGGCGCCAGCTGGTGCTGGGCCTGATCTGTATGGCCGCCATCTCCAGTCCGCAATATGTCTGGACGCTGCTGACGAAACCCCTGGCCGCAAAGCTGGGCGTCGGTCTGCCCGAGCTGCAGGTCACCTTCTCGCTGCTGATCATCCTCCAGACCTTCTTTTCGCCCTTTCAGGGGCGGTTAGTGGAGAAATTTGGCCCACGGCGGCTAATCGCTATCGGCACGGTGATGGCGGGAATGAGCTGGGTGCTTTCCGCACAGGTAAATGGCCTGGCGACGCTGTGGCTGGTTTATGGCTGCATGGGCGGCCTTGGAACCGGGATCGTCTACATCGGCGTTGTCGGCCTGATGGTCAAATGGTTTCCGCGGCAGCGGGGGTTCGCCGCCGGCGCGGTGGCGGCGGGCTACGGGATGGGGGCCATCATAACCACCTTCCCCATCTCCCTGTCGCTGACCACCAACGGCCTTGAACACACGATGACGACCTTCGGGGTCCTCTTCGCGCTCGTCGGCTTCCTCGCCAGTCAGGGATTGAAGCTGCCGCCGCCTGCTGTCTCTTTGCCCGTCAGCCAGACGGTGGCGCAGAGCAGCAGATCGTTTACCTCCCGGGAAATGCTGCGCCAACCGCTGTTCTGGCTGATGTTTGCCATGATGGCGATGATGTCGACTTCCGGGCTGATGGTCACTTCGCAGATGGCGGTGTTCGCCGAGGACTTCGGCATTAGCCAGGCTGTGGTGTTTGGCATGGCGGCCCTGCCGCTGGCGTTAACGATAGACCGCTTCACCAACGGTTTAACCCGGCCGCTGTTTGGTTTTATTTCCGACCGCTTCGGCCGCGAGCAAACCATGTTTATCGCCTTTGCGCTGGAGGGGGTGGCGATGACGCTCTGGCTGGCGTGCCGGGAAGATCCGCTGCTGTTTGTCCTGCTTTCCGGGGTGGTGTTCTTTGGCTGGGGGGAAATCTTCTCCCTCTTCCCGTCGACGCTCACCGATACCTTCGGCAGCGAACATGCCGCCAGCAACTATGGCTGGCTGTATATTTCTCAGGGCATCGGGTCAATCTTCGGCGGCCCGCTGGCGGCGTTGCTCTATCAGTACACCCACGGCTGGCATGTGGTTTTCAGCTGCGCCATTGGCCTGGATTTTGTCACCGCCGCCCTCGCGCTGTGGGTGCTAAAACCGTGGCGCGCGCGCTTTATCCGCCAGCATAGCTAACGACAACCCTGGCAGAAGTGACGGCCAGGCCGTCACTTCACTGATATTCGCTGCGCAGCAGCGCGTACAGATACTCATCGCCCCACTGGCCTTTAAAAAAGATATTCTGCCTGTAATGCGCCTCGCGACGAAAGCCCAGCCCTTCCAGGAGTTTGATCGCGGCGGTATTGCGGGTGTCTACCACCGCGATCAGCCGGTGATGGGCCAACGGTTCAAAGAGTAAGGCTATCACCGCCTGTATGGCTTCCCGGGCATACCCCTGATGCTGATA
This sequence comes from Klebsiella sp. GB_Kp056, assembly GCF_040064755.1. Taxonomy (NCBI): domain Bacteria; kingdom Pseudomonadati; phylum Pseudomonadota; class Gammaproteobacteria; order Enterobacterales; family Enterobacteriaceae; genus Klebsiella; species Klebsiella sp. GB_Kp056. The sequence continues at coordinate 96,230 of NZ_JBEAJA010000057.1, forward strand.
CGCCGGGGAAAAGGTCATCCCCAGCTCGGCCTGTCTGCCCTGATCGAAAAAGTGGATCCCCACATCTCCCGCCAGCGCACCGTTGGCCTGGATCTCTACGGCAAGCTGGAACCAACTCTCATCCTCAGCAAAGACCAGGGAACGCTGTTGTTCATAGAAGGCAGTCGCCTCTGCCATACCGTAATGGCTCCAGCTCTGAAAGCGGGCCACTTCCGGCAGGTTGCGATAGCGGCTGAAAGACGGCAGATCTTCCGTTCTGAACCGGCGCAGTAGCAGCCGGGGCGTGGTCAGGGGTAGCAACATCTCTTCTCTTCTTCCTGGTGAGAGGGGCAATAGCGCGCCATCTTAACCTGCGCAGCCTGACGCTGCTAGCCTCATGGCGGAGCCTCATCCCAGCGATAGATTTTAGTGGTGGCCAGCGCCAGCATGGCGAAATCTTCCGGCGTATCACCGTAGGCGAAGATCTCCTCGTAATCGGTCAGCTGGGAGTTCAGGCGCAACACCGATCATTCCATGAGTCACGATAGATAATATTCCCTTCGGTATACTTCCAGGTGATCGCCTCATAACGCAATTCGAGTGTTTCGAGATGGGTACTACTCATCCCACCCGGAGAAAGAAATGGTGCAACCGTGGTAAATTTGACGTTTTCCAGAATGATATTGAAATATTCGGCTTCGATACCTGTTTCCAGAATGCGGTACATCTTGATTGTCGCCTTCTTCATGGTTCGGCCTTCGCAGACGGCTCTGTACAAGAGCGGTGTTGTTTGATCGAACTCCTTTACGATCGTTACAGGTTGGTGGATCCGCGTACCGGTTAGTTTTCCCCAGTTTGGATCTACCGGAATAGTTACCCCATGAGAAAAGGATTTTAACTCGATAGAACCCAGGCGCAGTGGCATCAAACAACTGCCGAGAATTGGGGAACCATTTTCATCTTCCAGCCATAAATGTGCGGGTGTAGACATATTATTTCCTTATAAATTTAATATAAAGTTAAGTTTTCAATGTCAAAATTTTACAAATCGATAAAACATTACAATTACAAATACGAAAAACAGGGGAACAAGCCAGAGAGGCGTCTCTGGAAAAAAGAGCCCTTGTGCCATGGCGAAGAGGATTGTCAATACAGCAGGGCCATAATATGAAATTAACGATCTGAATATTCTTCGCAGCAATCTTTTAATAAGATTCATCATAGCTATCGGATCATCCTGGTAATGATGTCTGCAATACCCTCATTCGATGCCTGTTGTACTGTAAACGCCTCAGATTTTAGAAACAATGGTTCTATCAGAAAGTACATCATTTCCAGCTCATGTGCGTAAAGTACCGAATAATACGCAGGTTCGGAAACGCAAAGACGATGCGCACTCTCTGCTGCTTTCTGCACAATACCATATATTCCGATAGCGCCTACCACTCCCCCTGCCCGGCGTCCAGCCAATGCACTAAGTTCAAGATTGAGGTTTATACCTGTAGCGACAAATGAGGCTGTTGCCAAAGCAAATCCAGCGTTGGTCAGTGAGCTTGCTGCAATATGAATGTTAACAGCCATAAGTATTCGCTTTATACGCTCCAGTTCCTCTGAAGTTTTGTCTTTGAATATTTTTTCAAAATATAGTTTGAGCATATCGTATGCAATATTTCCATGTTTAAGGAGATAAATCACACCGTTTTTAAATCGTATGTCTTCGGTTTTTTGTTGCAGGCACACATCTTGGTACTCATCGGTAAAACAGGACGAATAATAAAGCGCACGCTTTGCACCTGCGCCTATGGTTTCAATTTGATTTGCTACGGCCTTTTCTGCACCCGCTACGGCATGTTCGAGTTTTAACGCAAGAATATTGTTAGCCTGTAAATAACGGACAATTTCATTCTTGTAGTACATAACCATTCCTTGTTAATTATTTATTTTTCCAGGTGTTGTCGTCGCTCTTCATGAGCAAGCCCTGAGTCAATCGCTGGCTATGAAAGAGGGTATTTCTTGGCCAGAATACTGATTATTAACGCGACTCCTCCGTACTTATGCAAAGCGATTTATCGCAGACAAGTATGGTGACTTGTGCATGTCTACGCAATCTTGTTTTATTGAGGGAACCGACGCCGCATAAACCGCGGCTGATTTACTTTTTGCCCGCCTGGCGGCAAGATCCGGCATAATGCACCGCTGTCGCAGGACGACCGGGTCACCGGCAGTCATGACAGCGAACCATTCGACAGGAAAACGCATGAAGCCAAAACAAGCGGACATTCTCCGCCACGCCAGCGCGCTGTTTAATCGCGAAGGATATCAGTCGCCCAGCATCGAGCGGATTGCTGAGCATGCCGGCATCTCCAAAATGACCTTCTACCGCTACTATGCCGATAAAGAGGCGCTCATTCTGGCTATCCTCCGGCAGAAAGAGAGCGAGTTTATGCAGGATCTGACGCAGATCACCGCGGATAAAGCCACCGCGCGGGAGAAGCTGTTCGCCGTGTTCGACTACTATCAGTGCTGGTTGACCTGCGAAACCTTCCACGGCTGCATGTTTACCCGCGCGCTGTTCGAATATGGCGCGTCATCGCCGGCGATCCGGGAGCAGTGCTCCCGGTTCAAATCGCGCCTGTGGCAGTTCTTCCGCGATATTCTGACTCGGGTATTAAAACCAGAGCCTGCCGAACGGGTCGCCATGATGATGGTGATGCTCATCGATGGCGCCATCGCCGCCCAGCAGGCCGAGTCAGCCGAATGCCGGGAGATCCCGCCGGGGACGACCGCCTGGAGCGCGGCCAAAGCGCTGATCTACTCAGAAGGCGGTACGCTGTGAGCTCATGCTGCCGTCCAGCGACTGCAGCGCCGCCAGCAGACCATCATAGTAATCGTTGCAGGTTTGCAGGCGCAGCGCGGCGCCAAAGTAGACCTCCTCCATCGCCGCCGGATGTTTTTTGCCAATCGGCACAATCACATTGTTCAGCCAACCGTCCGCATGGCCGATATCGACCGTGATGTGTTCGGCATAGTAATGCACGTCGCGATCGCTAAGCCCAATCCGCCGACAGCCCGCCACCAGTTTTTCATACTGCGGCGGGTCGAGCAGTTCGGTCATCGCCATCACCCCCAGCGATTTGTAGTAATGCTGACGATTTACGCCGCCGAGCATAAAGGCGTTATACCCGGCCAGCCCCTGCCACTCATAAAGATGGGCAAAATGATTGTCGGGTAAGGCGATATTCCGCCGCTTCAGTAAATCCTTATACAGATTAACGTGGGTGATCTCAGTGCTGCCCTGGCCTATCTCATCCCACAGATTTTGCGCAATTTCGGCGCGGGTTTCCGGCAACGAGCCCACCAGCCCCATCGCCACCAGATCGAAGAAAAGCAGATTCAGCGCGCTGTCGCTTTTGAAGAAATAGTCGATTTGCGCCGCGGAGGCCTCGCTGGCAAGGAAATCGAACAGCGGATGATGAGACGCCGGGTGCTGCTGGCATAAGGCGCGCAGTTCGTCGACGATATTGCCGGCATTGAGCACCGGCCTCTGGCGGTGGAAACGTTTGCTTTCCGCCCGCAGCCACTCAGACTCAATGTAATTTCGGATCCCGGAGAGCAGCGGATGAAACTGATTGGCAGCCGCCGGCGAGAGCGGGTCGGCAAGCCAGGACTGATAAAGGATGAACAGCGCATGGTGCGCGCGCTTTTTGGCCTGCGGATCGTCAGCGGAGAAGGCGCGGATGCAGGTATTCTCCGTCAGATGCCAGGCTCTGTCGGCGACCAGCGGATTGGCCGTCAGCTTCAGCGACAGCGCGTTGCTGTGCAGAAGCTGGTCAATTAACTCATCCAGCGCCAGCCTGGCTATCACCGCGGTTTGGTCACTACCAATGACCCCATTGTCGGTATTACGCATGAATTTATCCCTGTGAAATGCATGGCGACTATACGTTATAGTACCGCTCACAATGCGGCAACGTAAATTTCAACCACATTGTTAATGCTCTGTTTATTAACAATTTTAAATAAACAGAACAAAAGCCACTAAAATAGTGTTGATATTATAAAAATAATAACGTTACCATTCAGTACAGTGACAAATGACACAAGGAATCACGATGCCCTATCTGTTACTGACGCTGGCCGCCCTGTTCTGGGGTGGGAATTACGTTGTCGGTCACGTGCTGGTTCAGGGCGTGGATCCGATCCTGATGACCGAAGCGCGGTGGGCGTTAACGGCGCTGCTGCTGGGCCTGCTCTACCGCCGGCAGATTGCCGGCAGTCGTCACCTGCTGCGGGAAAACGCCCCGGCGGTGCTGGTGCTCACCCTCTGCGGTCAGGTCAGTTTCCCGCTCACGCTCTATATCGGTCTGCAAACCACCTCCGCCCTCAACGCCGCCATCTATATGTCCGCCACGCCGAGCATGGTGCTGCTGATTAACCGGCTGATTTTTCGCGACCCGGTATCGGCCCGCAACTGGCTGGGGGTGGTCTTCAGCACCCTCGGCGTGATGATCCTCTTATTCCAGGGCAACCCGCTGCATGCCGCCTCGCTGCATACCTTTTCCGTCGGCGATCTGTGGGCGATGGGGTCGGCGCTGAGCTGGGCGCTCTATTGTTCGCTGTTACGTCTGAAGGACCGCCGGATCCCGGCGAATGGCTTTGTCGCCGTCAGCTCGCTGCTCGGCGCCCTGCTCCTGCTGCCGATCGTCGCCTTCTGGCTGATGCGCCACCCGGCGCAGGACTGGGATGCCTGGCGCGAGCCGTTTTTCCTCAGCGGGCTGGCTTATCTGGTGATTTTTCCGTCATGGCTGGCCTATCTGTTCTGGAATAAAGGGATCGCCACCATCGGCGCCACGCGGGGGGAGATTTACACCCACATCATCCCCCTCTCGGGTGGCGTGTTAAGCATCCTCTTCCTGCATACCCAGCCCCATGCCTGGCACCTGTTCAGCGCGCTGTTCATTATGCTGGGGATTGGCATCTGCTCGCTGGAAAAACGCCAGGCGGCGACGGTTCGCCTGCGCGGTTAGCGTGTCTGCCGGGCGCCTGATTACGCCCGGCGTCAGCCCTTAACGGCTGGTAGAGAGCGGCTGGTGACGCGCCGCTCCGGCAGGTTGCGCCACCCGGCCCTCGCGGCCAAAGAAGGTGAGAATGGTAATGACGATCGCCACCGTCCCGGCCACCAGGGCCATCGCCAGGCCGTAGTTATGCCCGTGGTGCTGCGCAATGGAGGCCTGCAGGGTGGCATTCACCGAGGCCAGCAGATTCCCCAGCTGATAGACGAAACCGGGCAGCACCGCCCGGGTGTTGGCCGGGACCAGTTCGTTGAGCCAGGTCGGGATCACCCCCCAGGCGCCCTGCACCATAAACTGCATCAGAAACGCCCCGGCCCCCAGCGCCAGCGAGCCGCTGGCGAAAGCCCACAGCGGGATCACCGGCAGCGCCAGCAGAGCGGCGATCATAATCGCTTTGCGCCGGCCAATCTTCTCCGACAGTAAGCCGAAGAACACCCCGCCGATGATTGAGGCGATGTTGTAGCACACCGCGATAATGCTGACCGTTTCCGGCGCAAACCCGTGCTGGACTTTCAAAAATACCGGGTAGAGATCCTGCGTCCCATGGGAGAAGAAGTTAAAGGCCGCCATCAGCACCACCAGATACAGGCACAGCTTCCAGTGGCTACGCAGCACCGGCAGCAGAGCCGTGCTCGCTTTACTCTGCCGGGCCGCCAGCCAGACCGGGGACTCCTCGACGCAGAAATAGATAAACGGCAACAGCAGCACCGGGGCGGCGCCAATGACAAACATCCCGCGCCAGCCGAGCTGTGCAAACAGCAGCCCGTAGGCCACGGCCGCCAGCAGATAGCCGAAGGGATACCCCGCCTGGAACAGACCGGACATCAGGCCGCGCGAGCGGTCAGGGATCGTCTCCATCGCCAGCGACGAAGCCACGCCCCAGATCCCGCCCATCGCCACGCCGTACAGCACCCGCAGCAGAAAAAACAGCATCAACGACGGCGCCGCGGCGGAGAGCAGCTCAAAGGCGGAAAAGAAAACGATATTGAGCATCAGGATCGGTTTGCGGCCAAACTTTTCCGCCGCCCTGCCGAAGATCAATGCGCCGACGGGCCGCACGGCCAGGGTCAGCAGAATCGCCAGGGTGACCTCTTCGAGGTCGACGTGAAAGGAGTGGGCGATATCGCTCAGTAAAAAAACCAACAGGAAAAAGTCGAAAGCATCGAGCGTCCAGCTTAAAAAACTGGCGATCGCCGCATTGCGCTGTCGTGAAGTCCAGCCGTGCATCTTGTCATCCCTATCCCGACGGCGTTGCCGGGAGCTTGCGCGGCGTCCGGCAGAGCAGGCTGGTGTCACCGCTTGTGTAAATTGTTTGTATAGAAAGTTGCTCTTTTGTTAATTACACCCCTTTTCCGGCCGTCGGCAAGTTTATTAGCACGCTAATTTGTTTCAAATTGCGTGCGACGGCCCACCGGTTCGCTAATTTTCGACCAGAATTAAGGGCAGGCTGGCTTCAGTGCACTGCCCCGATGCCGTATCCACCCACAGGAAGGGAGAGAATCATGAAGAGAATCGCCATCGTCGGCGCCGGGCCGACGGGGATTTACACCTTGTATGAACTGGTGAAGCGCGGTGAGCCGCTATCGATCGCGCTGTTTGAAAAAGAGGCGCAGGCCGGGGTCGGTATGCCCTACAGCGACGATAATACCGCGGCGCAGATGCTGGCCAACATCGCCAGCATTGAGATCCCCCCTATCGACCTGACCTATCTGCAATGGCTGCAGCAGCAGAGCGATGACTGGCTGGCGGCGCGCGGTCTTGAACGGCACGCGCTGCATGAGCGCCAGTTTCTGCCGCGGGTGATCCTCGGCGAGTACTACCGCGACCGCTTTCTGTATCTTGTCCAACGGGCCAGAGACGCCGGCTTCGTGGTGAACGTTTGCGAGTCCTGTGAGGTCACGGATATTGCGGTGCAGCCCGTCGGGATCGCCATCCACACCGACAGCGCGGCGCAGCCGGTTATCGTCGATCTGGTGGTGATAGCCACCGGCCATTTGTGGCCTGAAGAAGAACGCGCCAGCCGGCAATACTTCCCCAGTCCGTGGACCGGCCTGATGGAGGCCCGCATCGCCCCCTGTCGGGTCGGGATCCTCGGGACCTCCTTAAGCGCGATTGATGCCGCCGTGGCGGTTGTGGCCCGCCACGGCATTTTCCATACTGAACACGACAAAACGACCCATTTTTCCCTGCATCCCGGCAGCGAAGCGCTGGAGATCACGCTGATGTCACGCAACGGCGTGCTGCCGGAGGCCGATTTCTACTGCCCAATCCCGTGGGAGCCGCTGGAGATCGCCACCTCTGCCGCCCTTGAGGCGGCCGTCGCTCAGGGCAGCGACGGCCTGCTGGAGCGGGTGTTTCAGCTGATCGTCCAGGAGCTGGAATATGCCGCCCCGGCCTGGTGCCAGGCGATGGGGCTGCGCCAGCTGACGCCTGACAGCATCGCCGACGCCTGGTTTGCCGACCGTCTTACCCATGACCCCTTCCAGTGGGCGCAGCGCAATCTGCAGGAGGTGGAGCGCAATAAGCGCGAGCGCCACACGGTGCCCTGGCGCTATGCCATTCTCCGCCTGCACGAGGCGATTGAAACCGTGGTGCCGCAGCTCAACGACGAGGACAGCCGTCGCTTCCGCCAGGGGCTCGCCCGCGTGTTTATTGATAACTACGCCGCGATCCCGCCGGAGTCCATTCGCCGCCTGCTGGCCCTGCACCGGGCGGGCATTCTGCGAATTGTGGCGCTGGGTGAGGATTACGATCTGCAGCGCGAGTCTGACCGGACGCTAATTGTCCATCATCAGCAGCGCTGTGAATTCGATGTCTTTATCGATGCCCGCGGACAGAAAGCGCTGAAAACCCGGGATCTGCCCTTTCCTTCACTGCGCCAGCAGCTGCTGGCCTGCGGCGACGCTATTCCGGACGTTGGTGATGACTACACGCTGCAGGCGCCGGAGGCAGTGCGCGGCCGGGTCGCCTTCGGCGCCCTTCCCTGGCTGATGCACGATCGCCCCTTTGTCCAGGGGCTGACGGCCAGCGCCGAGATTGGCAGCGCAATGGCCCGCGCGGTGTCACAGCAGGCAACCGGCCGGCGGCGCCGTCTCTGGTTTATCGACTAGCGGGACGTTTAAACGCAATATCCGAATAAAGGGGGGCTGGCTGGCGTGCTATAAACAGTGGCTGTTCGCCCCCGAGCAAGACCACGTCTAACATTTACGAGGTACTCATGAGTCATCTTTTTAGCGCGACGCGTATTGGTCAGTTGACGCTGGATAACCGTATCGTTATCGCCCCCATGTGTCAGTACTCTGCCGACGAGGGGAAGGCGACGTCCTGGCACCGGATCCATCTCGGGCAGCTGGCGTTCTCCGGCGCCGGCCTGTTAATTCTGGAAGCCACGGCGGTAGAGCCGGCGGGACGTATCTCGCCGGGGGATCTGGGGCTGTGGGATGATGAAACCGAAAACGCCCTGCGCGCCGTGGTGGAGGATATCCGGGCCTGGTCACCGATCCCTCTGGGGATCCAGCTGGGGCATGCCGGGCGCAAGGCCTCCTGCGCGGCCCCCTGGCAGGGTGGCCATCAGCTGGCGCTCAACCAGGGCGGCTGGCAGACCGTCGCCCCCTCCGCGGTGGCGTTTCACGACGGCGATCGCGCCCCGGCCGAGCTGAGCCATGCCGATCTGGCGCGCATCAAAGCGGCCTTTGTCGCCAGCGCATTGCGCGCCCAACGCCTGGGCTTTGAGCTGATTGAGCTGCACGCCGCCCACGGCTATCTGCTGCACCAGTTTCTCTCGCCGCTCAGCAATCAGCGCCGGGACGAGTATGGCGGTTCGCTGGAAAACCGCATGCGCTATCCGCTGGAAGTGTTTAAGGCAATCCGCGAGGCTGTGGGCAACGCCATGGCGGTGGGCGTCAGGTTGTCGGCTACCGACTGGGTCGAAGGCGGCTGGGACGGCGAGCAATCCATTCAGTTCAGTCAGCAGCTGGAAGCGCTGGGCAGCGACTATATCCATGTCTCCAGCGGCGGATTGTCGCCGCAGCAGGCAATCACCGTCGGGCCGGGGTATCAGTTGCCTTTCGCCCGCGACATTCGCGAGCAGGTAGCCATCCCGGTAATTGGCGTGGGGCTGATCACCGACCCGCAGCAGGCGGAAGCGGCGCTGGAGAATGGCGATGCTGACCTGATCGCCCTCGCCCGCGCGGTGCTCTACGATCCGCACTGGCCATGGCACGCCGCGGCCAGCCTCGGCGCCCAGGTTCGCGTACCTTCGCAATATCTGCGCTCCGAGCCGCACGGCCTGAAAGGCACCCTGCTTCCAAACCGCTGAACCCGGAACGGGCATCAAAAAGGGGTATCGTAAGATACCCCTGAGCAGGATGTTATTGCCGTCCTATGTGCCGGGCGGCGGCAACGCCTTGCCCGGCCTACAATACCCGATCATTGCGCAGCCAACTCGCCCCGCTTGCAGGCCCGCGCAAGCGCAGCGCCGCCGGGCGCGATATCAGGCTCCACGCTCTGTTTATTACGGGCGGCGGCTGGCCAGGCAAACACCGCGAGTTACTGCTGGGCGGCCGGTGGCGTAGCGTTCTGTTTATCCTTCGCGATACTGTCCTGAATGGCTTTGGTTTTGCTCGCCGCTTCCGCCGAAAGCTGATTGGCATCGCCGATGGCGTTGTCTTTGATCTGACCCGCCTCTTTGACGATGCGGTCACTTTCCTGCTTTGCGTTCTGCTTCACCGCATCGGCCTGGGCTTTCGCCTGCTCGGCGATGGCATCCGCTTTCTTGTCCGCCTCCGCCTTGATCGCGCTGGCCTGATCCTTCAGACGGTCGGCCTCGGCGTCGGCCTGGCTTTTCAGCGTATCAATTTGCTTATCCGCATCCTGCTTAATCGCCTGGGCTTTGTCCGCCGCGGCATCCTTCATCTGCTCCGCATTATCTTTCGCCTTATCCAGTTTGTTATCTACTTTCGACGCATCGTCGCAGCCAAACAGGGTCAGGCACAGTGCGGAAGCGAGCAGTGTTTTATTCCAGAGTTTCATCAGCATTCCCTTACAGGTTGAGTCATTATCCAGCCTTGTGATTTATTGCCTTAATAGCATTCACATTTTATATATAAACGCTCAGCCAGCAGAGTCAAGCCGGCGGCGTCCGCGCCAGGGTCGCCACCAGCCCCTGCAGCCAGTCGGCAAAGACCCGCACCTTGTGCGAAAGATGCCGGTGCGGATAGAGCAGCGACAGCGGCCGACGCGGCGCCGGGAAGTCCGGCAGAATTTCTACCAGCTGGCCGCTGTCGATGTAGGGCTGTAAAAAGAAGCGCATTCCCTGCAGCATCCCCAGCCCCGCCAGTCCGGCGGCGGTAAAGACTTCCGAGTTGTCCAGCACCAGCTTGCCGGGAATGGCGATCTGCCGGACGCCCTCCGGGGTCTGGAATCGCCAGGGCATAATCTGCCGGCTGCTGCTGTTCACCCAGTTCACCGCCAGGTGCGACTGCAGGTCCTCCAGCGTGGCGGGCGCCCCATAGCGCGCCAGATATTCCGGACTGGCGCAGGTGGTTAACGCCACCTCCCCCAGCGAGCGCGCCACATAGTCGCCATCCTCCAGTTCACCCACCCGCAGCAGGCAATCCAGGCCATCGCGCAGCATATCCCGGCGCACATCGGAGCTGCTGAGGACAATTTCCACCTCCGGATGGGCCTGATAAAAATCCGCCAGATGCGGGATCACCAGCAGCCGTGCAAAAGCGATCGGCATATCGACGCGTAGCTGGCCGCGTATCGGCCGGTCCGGCGCGAACGACTCCAGCAGATCGTCGGCCTGGGAGAGCAGCGGTTTACTGCGGCGATAAAACTCTTCTCCCTCCGGCGTGAGATACAGGCGCCGGGTGGTACGCTGCAGCAGCCTGACCCCGCTCTCCCGCTCCAGCTGCTGCAGCGCTTTGGTCACCGCCGGGCGGTGGATCTGCAAATTTTCCGCCGCCTGGGAAAAGCTGCCGGCGTCGACGATTTCAATAAAGATTTTAATATTTTCAAACAGATTCATCTGCATAACGGCCCGTCCCCTATCTCATCGCCTGCCGTAATTATTACTAAATTAATAATAGTGCTGAAAGTTTTCGCTCATTTTTTAAAACAATAAAGGCGCCTACACTGCTCTCATTGCCGCATCGTTGGGGCGAAAAAAAATGATAACTTGTTAACATAAAAGGAAAAGTATCATGCAATCTAACCGCGTTGCCCGCATTCTGGGTATTGAAAAACCGGTGGTCCAGGGGCCGCTTTCCTGGCTGACCGATGCGCGTCTGGTGGCGGCCGTCGGCAACGCCGGTGGTCTCGGGGTACTGGGCCCGAACGCCGGGCTGACGGCGGCAACCGCCGTCTCCACGCCGGAAGCGACGGCTGAGAAAATGCGCGAAGAGATCCGCAAAACCAAACAGCTGACCGAGAAGCCCTTTGGCGTCAATCTGATCCCGACGGCGGAAAACGACATCTGGACGCCGGCGATCCTGCCGGTGATCAAAACGGAAGGCGTTAAGGTGGTGGTCTACACCGGCTACGGCGACGGTTCGTTAAAACCGGCGCTATTTGACGAACTGAAAGCCGCCGGGATCACCATTATCTACCGCGATATTAACCCGACGCCTGAGAACAGCCGCCGCGCGGAGCAGGCCGGAGCGGACATTATCGTCGCCACCGGCTTTGACGAAGGCGGCACGCTGCCGGGCACCGCGCTGGGGACCTTCACCATCGTCCCGCTGATTGTTGACGCGGTACAGCGGGTTCCGGTAATGGCCGCGGGGGGGATAACCGATGCCCGAGGGGCGCATGCCGCTCACGCCCTCGGCGCGGAAGGCGTCTTCGCCGGTTCGGTATTCATCAGCACCGTCGAAAGCCGGGTTCCCGACTCGGTGAAAGCGAAAATTGTCGCCGCCAACGGCCTGGATCTGCGGCTGTTCCGCACCCTGCCGGACTACTACCGCGCTCTGCCCGGCAAACTGAGCGACAAACTGGTGGCCCTGGACCGGGCCGGCGCCTCAAAGGCCGAGCTGGCTCAGGCGATGGGCGGTCTGCGCGGAATGCGGCTGGGCATGCTGGAGGGGAATACTGATGAGGGGTATATCTCGCTCGGGGCGGGGATCGGCAATATCCATGCCATCACCTCCGTCGCCGAGGTGGTCAACCGGCTGGCGGTGTAACGCCGCCAGCCGGGGTACGGCAACCGGCGCGATCAGGCGTCGGCCACCTGCTCTACCGCCCGGGAGAACGCGTCGATGGCCAGCCCGACGTCGGCGGTGGTGACCGATTCCGCCGGGTGATGGCTGACGCCCCCCAGGCAGCGCACAAACAGCATGGCCGATGGCCAGCGCTCGGCGATGGCGATGGCGTCATGCCCTGCGCCGCTCGGCAGCGTCAGCGACCGCCCCTGCACTGCCACCACCGCCTCGCTCAGCACCGCCTGCAGCTGGCTGTCGCAGGCGGTGGCGGCGATGCGATAATACTCCTCGGCGCTGAAGCTCAGCTGGCGGCGCCCGGCAATGGCCTGCGCCTCCGCCTGCAGCTCCTCCAGCAGCGCCGCCAGCGGCGCATCCTGCGGGCCGCGAATATCCAGCGTCAGCTGCACCTCGCCCGGTATCACGTTCACCGCGCCCGGCGCACAGCGCAGGGTGCCGACCGTCGCCACCAGATTGCCGCCGCGCTGTCGGGTCAGGCTTTCCACCTGCACCATCCATTCCGCCGCCGCGGCGAGCGCGTCCTTACGATGGAGCATCGGCACCGTGCCGGCATGGCCGGCTTCGCCGGTAAAGCGGCAGTTCAGGCGGCGGGCGCCGTTAATCGCCTCCACTACGCCAAGCGCCAGACCCGCCTGCTCCAGGCACGGCCCCTGCTCGATATGCAGTTCCAGATAGGCGGCGATATCCTGCGGGCGGCGGGCGGCATGGGCGATCCGCGCGGGATCGAGCCCGGCATTCACCAGCGCCTGGGCGACGCTCACCCCGTCGGCATCGCACTGCGACAGCCAGCTTTCGGGCCAGGTGCCGGTGACGCCGCGGCTGCCAAGCAGGGTGATGCCGAAGCGGGTGCCCTCTTCATCGCCAAAACCGACGATCTCGATAGCCTTTGCCAGCCGTCGCCCTTGCTGGTGCAGACGCTGCACCACCTCAATCGCCGTCAGCACGCCGAGCATGCCGTCGTAGCGCCCGGCGTTGCGCACGGTGTCAAGATGAGAGCCCAGCAGCACCGCCGGCGCGCCCTCCTGCACGCCTTCATAGCGACCGCAGATGTTGCCGACGCTGTCCTGCCACACCATCATACCGGCGGCCTGCATCCACTGACCCACCAGCTGGTTGGCCTGCAGATGCTCCGGCGACAGATAGACCCGGGTCAGGGCGTCGGCGGTTTCGCTGAGGGCGGCCAGCTGGTCGGCCCGCGCCATTACCCGGCTGGCGGCCGCCTCTCTCTCCGCCTGCTGGCGGACGGTATCACTCATAGGTTGCCCTCGGTGCGGTAGTGATCCCAGGCCGCCTGCATCGCCGCGCCCTGAGTGGTGGTGAACTTGAGGTAGTTCAGCACCGCCTCCAGCGCACTGAGGGTCTGCATCACGCAGTCTTTACGCGCGTTATAGCCCATGGTGCCAATGCGCCAGACTTTACCGTGCAGCGGGCCGAACGAGGTGCCAATCTCAATGCCGAAATCTTCCAGCATCAGCTTACGCACCTGGTCGCCGTTGATCCCGTTGGGGATCACCACCCCCAGCACGTTATTCATTTTGTGCCGCAGGTCGCCAAAGGTCTCGAGACCCATCGCCTGGATCCCTTTCAGCAGCGCATCGCCGTGCAGCTTGTGGCGAGCGATGCCGTTGTCGAGTCCCTCCTGAAGGATCAGGCGCGCGCACTCCCGGGCGGCGAACAGCGCCGAGGTCGCTTCGGTGTGGTGGTTAAGGCGCTCCGGCCCCCAGTAATCCATCACCATCCCGAGATCGAAATAGTTGGAGTAGATCATCTCGTCGACGCCATCGTGGTGGGCGTCGGTGCGGATCCCCTGCTCAATGCAGCGGCGGCGGCGGATCGCCTCTTCCATCCGCGGGCTGAGGGTAATGGGCGAGGTGCCGGAGGGGCCGCCCAGGCACTTCTGCATCCCGGCGGACACCGCGTCCAGCTGCCAGGCGTCGGTTTCCAGCGGGTTGCCGCCGAGCGACGCGGTGGCGTCAGTATAGAACAGCACGTCGTGGCGACGACAAATCTCCCCCAGCTCCGCCAGCGGCTGCAGCATGGTGGTCGAGGTATCGCCCTGCACGGTAAGCAGCAGGCGCGGGCGCACGCGCTTGATCGCGTCCTCAACCTGGTCCGGGGTAAAGACTTCCCCCCACGGCACCTCGATGGTGTGTACCTCTGCCCGGCAACGGCGCGCAATCTCGCACAGCAGGTGGCCAAACCGGCCGAACACTGGCACCAGCACCTTGTCGCCCGGACGGATCGCCGACACCAGGATCGCTTCGATACCAGCGCGGGAGGTACCGTCCACCAGCATCGTCCAGCGGTTTTCGGTGCGAAACACGCCGCGGTAGAGCGCCATCACTTCATTCATATAGTGGGTCATCGCCGGATCGTACTGACCCACCAGCTGGCTCGCCATGGCGCGCAGCACGCGCGGGTCGGCGTTGATCGGCCCCGGACCCATCAGCAGGCGCTGCGGCGGGTTAATTTGCGAAAACTGAGTGATATCCATCTGCCATTCCTTACGTTAGTTAAGACCGCGCACCGAGGAGATAAACTGTTTCAGTTCGGTTGTCTGCGGACTGGCGAACAGCGTTTTGCTGTCACCCTGCTCCCAGACGCGCCCCTGATGCATAAACACCACGCGGTCGCCCACTTCGCGGGCAAAATTCATTTCATGGGTGACGAGAATCAGCGTCATGCCTTCCGCCGCCAGCTGCTCCAGCACCTTCAGCACTTCGCCCACCAGTTCCGGGTCGAGCGCCGAGGTGATTTCGTCACAAAGTAAAACCTTTGGCGACATGGCCAGCGCCCGGGCGATGGCCACGCGCTGCTGCTGGCCGCCGGAGAGGTTGGCCGGGTAATAATCCAGACGGTCGCCGAGCCCGACCTTCTCCAGCATCCGCTGCGCCAGCTCGCGGCATTCGGCCTGGGACTTCTTCAGCACCCGCCGCGGGGCCAACATGACGTTCTCCAGCGCCGTCATGTGCGGAAAGAGATTGAAGTTCTGGAACACCATGCCGATGGAACGGCTGATCTCCCGGGCCTGGGAATCGCGGTCGGTGATGGTCATGCCCCCCAGCTTGATGCTCCCCTCCTGGTACCCCTCCAGGCCATTGATGCAGCGCAGCAGAGTGCTTTTGCCCGAGCCGCTGCGGCCGATGATCGAGATCACTTCCCCCATGTCGATATCCAGATCGACGCCCTTCAGCACATGGTTGTCGCCGTAGTACTTCTGCATCTGATTAATGGTGATGAGAGGCATTGAATTTGTTCTCCAGATAACGGCTGTAGCGGGACAGCGGATAGCACAGAATGAAATAGCCCAGCGCCACCAGGGCAAACACTTTAAACGGCTGGTAAGTGACGTTGGTCAGCATGGTTCCCGCCTTGGTCAGCTCCACAAAGCCAATAATCGAGGCCAGCGCTGTGCCTTTGATCACCTGTACGGCGAACCCCACCGTCGGCGCGATGGCGATCCGCAGCGCCTGCGGCGCCACCACCCGGTACAGGGTCTGGCCGAAGCTCAGCCCGAGACAGCGCGAGGCTTCCCACTGGCCTTTCGGCAGCGCGCGAATGCTGCCGAACCAGATATCCAGCAGAAAGGCGCTGGTATAGAGCGTCAGGGCCACCGACGCCGCGGTCCATGCCGAGACGTCGATACCGAACAGCGCCACGCCGAAAAATGCCAGAAACAGCTGCATCAGCAGCGGCGTCCCCTGAAACAGTTCGACGTAGCCGCGGATCAGTCGTTTCACCTGCCGTCCGCCGGTCAGGCGCAGCAGCAGCAACGGTAAGGTCACCAGCGCCCCGCCGGTGAACGCGACCAGAGACAGCAGCACCGTCCAGCGACCGGCCAGCAGCAGGTTGCGGATAATGTCCCAGTCGGTAAAGGTGGTCATCATGCCTGCACTCCCAGCCATTTACGCCCCGCCGCCATCAGCAGCTGACGCATCGCTATCGATAACGCTAAGTAGATCCCGGTGGTCACCAGATAGACCTCAAAGCTCAAAAATGTCCGCGACTGGATCAGGTTGGCGGCGAAGGTCAACTCCTCATAGGAGACCTGCGACACCACCGACGAGCCGAGCATCACGATGATGCACTGGCTGACCAGCGCCGGATAAATCCGCTGCAGCGCCGGGGGCAGCACGACGCGAACGAAGGTTTGCGTCCGGCTGAGTCCGAGCACGCGTCCGGCCTCCCACTGGCCTTTCGGCGTCACCTGAATGCCGGCGCGCACGATCTCGGTGCTGTAGGCCCCAAGGTTCACCACCATCGCCAGCAGCGCCGCTTCGCCGGCGGTCATTTTCAGTCCCAGGTTCGGTAAACCAAAGACGATAAAAAAGAGCTGCACCACGAACGGCGTGTTACGAATGATTTCCACATATCCGCCCCATACCCGGCTGAGGATGCCCGGGCGGCCGCTGCGGATCGCCGCCCCGAGGATGCCGATCGCCAGTCCGCCGATCGTCGCCAGCACCGTCAGCTGCACCGTCACCCACAGGCCGGCCAGCAGCTCCGGCCAATGCGGCCAGAGCTCAGAAAAATGAAGTTGCTCCGTCATCCACAGACCTTACGCGCCGAGGCTGGCAGGCAGCGGCGCTTTCAGCCACTTCTCAGACAGACCGTTGAGGGTGCCGTCCTTAATGCCCTGCTCGATGAGGGTATCCACTTTCGCCTTCAGCGCCGGTTCGTTCTTTTTCAGCCCGATAAAGCACGGCGAGTCCTTCAGCATAAAGCTCGGCACCGGCGCTTTGTCGGCGTTCTGCCGGGCGATGGCCGCCACCACCAGGTTCCCGGTGGCGACATACTGCACCTGACCTGACAGGTAGGCCGACAGGGTGGTGTTATTGTCCTCGTAGCGCTTAATCTGCGCCGCCTGCGGCGCCACGCTGGTCAGCACCATGTCTTCCACCGCCCCGCGGGTCACGCCGACGCTTTTACCGCTCAGCGCGGCCGCGTCCTTCAGCTCCGCCCCTTTCGGGCCAAACACCCCGAGGAAGAACGGCGCGTAGGCGCGGCTGAAGTCGATCACTTTCTCACGCTCAGCGTTTTTGCCGAGGCTGGAGATCACCAGGTCCACCTTATCCGTCTGCAGATACGGCACGCGGTTGGCGCTGGTTACCGGGACCAGCTGCAGCTTGAGCTTCATCGACTTCGCCAGATAGCGCGCCATGTCGATGTCATACCCCTGCGGCTGCAGGTCGGTCCCCACCGAGCCGAACGGCGGGAAATCCTGGGGTACGGCAATGCGGATGACGCCGCGTTTTTCAATATCCTGGAGCTGGTCAGCCTGAGCGGCGGAAACAGACGAAAGGAGACAAGCGGCCCCGGCCAGTGCGATCAACAGTTTCTTCATGATGTTTACCCGTTACGTTAGCATGAAACAAAAGATTCTTTGAATCTGTTTTTGCAACTAATGTGCCAGATACGGTCGATGCGCGGGTTGGCGAGGAATTAAGGCAAAAAGTGAGAACGGACAGGGAGTAAGGAGCAGAAGAGTAAAAATCGACGGCGCCAGAACGCGGAATCAAATGCACCATATTGATGCACAGCACCACGCTGGCGCCCCATCAGCGTTGTTCCAGCTCGTCCAGTTGCTGATAAAGCGTAGCGATATCGTGGATCCGCGGACGACCGCTGTCGAGCGTTTCATGCAGAAAGGCATTGGCCAGCAGATTGATCAGACTGTTGACCGAGGCATAGCTGTCGTAAGCCGAGACGCTGTCCAGCGGCGCGCAGAGCTGCCAGCGGGAGAGCGGGAACAGGCTGTGGGCCTGCGGCTCGCACATTAACAGAACCGGCACCCCGTCGCGCTGCAGCTGCTGCAGCAGCGGGCGCACGATCCGCGGCCGCCGGCGAAACGCCATCATCACCACCAGGTCATCGGCGGTCAGGTCGACCAGCTCTTCGCTGAGGCTCTGCCCCGGCTGGGGCAGCACCAGCACCTGCCCGCGAGCCTGCAGCAGCTGCTGGCGCAGGTGTAGCGCCGCCGGATAGGCATTGCGCATGCCAATCACCACAATGCGGCGCGCGGCCACCATCGCCGTCAGCGCCTCGGCGAACTGGTGAGCGTCAAGGGCATTGACCCATTGGGTGAGGTTCGCCATCTCCTGCTTATAATGACGCGCCAGCAGCGTGTTACCCTGCACCGCGTCGCGCTGGTCGGTCAGCGGCATTCCGCTCTGGCGCAGGGTGCGCAGTTCATCGCGCATGTCCTTATATTTGTCATAGCCGAGGCGCTTGAACAGCCGGCTGACGGTGGCTTTCGACACGCCGCTCAGCTGCGCCAGCTCGGCGCTGTTGTAGCTTATCAGGTCATCAAAGTGGTCAAAGATGAAATCCGCCACCCGCTGCTCCTGCGGCGACAGCGAGGCATATTGCCCTTTCAGTCGTTCATCGAGTTGTTGCATAGCGCCCCTGTAACTTTCGTTTCATCATCCATCCCTCATCATACTGTATCTGCTATGCCTTACACATAGCGTGCCAGCGGGAAAATTCCGGTCATTGTTTTTATCAATGAAACGAAACGTTCAGAGATGGAACAGCTTTTGCAGTGTTCTGCGGGTGATTCGTTCAGAAAGGATAATTTATGCACAGTAGCAACGTTTCGACCCACGGCATGGCGGTCGCTCCTCACCACCTCGCCAGCCAGAGCGCGCTGGCCATCCTGCGCGAGGGCGGCAGCGCCATTGAAGCGATGGTGGCTGCCGCCGCGGCCATCGCCGTCGTCTATCCGCACATGAACGGCCTGGGCGGGGATGGTTTCTGGCTGATCGTGCCTCCCGAGGGGGATCCCATCGCCATTGACGCCAGCGGTGCGGCCGGCTCGCTGGCCACCCTCGAGGCCTATGCCGGTCAGCGGCATATCCCCCACCGGGGGCCGCAGGCTGCGCTGACCGTCGCCGGCACCGTCAGCGGCTGGGACGAGGCGCTGCGAATTTCACGGGACTTAACCGGCCGCGCGCTGCCGGTGGTGCGCCTGCTGGCCGATGCTATCGGTTATGCCGAAGACGGCATTCCGGTCACCGCCTCGCAGGCCCACGCCACCGCCAGCAAACTGGAAGAGCTGCGCCATCAGCCGGGCTTCAGCGAAACCTGGCTGGTATCGGGCGAGGCCCCGCGGCCCGGCAGCCGCTTTCGCCAGCCCGCCCTCGCCGGTACCCTGCGCATGCTGGCCAGCGACGGTCTCGACAGTTTCTATCGCGGCCCGCTGGCCGAACGTCTCGCCCAGGGGATGGCCGCGCTGGGGATGCCCGTCACCCTCGGCGACCTGCAGGCCCACCGCGCCCGGCGCCCGGCGCCGCTGAGCCTTCAGCACCGGCAGGGCACGCTGTGGAACCTCGCCCCGCCGACGCAGGGGCTGGTGTCGCTGGCGATCCTTGGCATCACTGACCGTCTGAACATGGCCGACGCCGACGAGGCGCAAACGGTGCATCGCATCGTCGAAGCCACCAAGCGGGCGTTTGCCCTGCGCGATGCGCATATCACCGATCCGCGCCATCTGGATGTCGACGTTCAGCAACTGCTGACTCCGGAGGCGCTGCAGCCGCTGGCCGACAGCATCGACGACGCCAGCGCTTCGCCCTGGGGCGGCGGCAAAGGTCCGGGCGATACCGTCTGGATGGGCGTCGTGGATAACAGCGGCCTTGCGGTGTCATTCATTCAGAGCATCTATCACGAGTTTGGCAGCGGCGTGGTGATCCCGGACACCGGGATCGTCTGGCAAAACCGCGGGGCGGCCTTCAGCCTCGATCCGCAGCATCTTCTGGCGCTGGCGCCAGGCAAACAGCCGTTCCATACCCTCAACCCCGCCGCGGCGCGCCTGAACGATGGCCGGGTGATGGTCTATGGCTCGATGGGCGGCGACGGTCAGCCGCAGACCCAGGCGGCGCTGTTTACCCGCTATATCCTGCAGGGGGCGCCGCTGCAGGAGAGCATCTCCCGGCCGCGCTGGCTGCTGGGCCGCACCTGGGGCCAGTCCTCGGATTCACTGAAGCTGGAGGGACGCTTTGCCCCCGCCTGCATCGCTCGCCTGCGCGAGCTGGGGCACGAGGTGGAAGTGCTGGCCGATTTCAGCGAGGCGATGGGCCACGCCGGGGCCATTGTCCGCCATCCCAACGGCCTGCTTGAAGGGGCTACCGATCCACGCAGCAACGGCGCCGCCGCCGGATACTAAGGAGCAGACCATGACCACACAGCCAGACTGGAGCGAGTATCTGACGCAGATGACCCACCTGTTGCGCCTGGAGCTGGATGCGCCGCGCCGTGAGGAGCTGGAGCGCCAGTTTGCCCGCATCGCCGCCATGGCGCAGCCGCTGATGGACTATCCCCTCGGGCCGCGCGACGACATTGCGGGGGTGTATAAAGCATGACACTTCACCATTTCACCATCGCCGAGATCCAGCGTGCGCTGCACGAGGGCGAACTGAGCGCCCGGGAGATCGCCCGTCAGACGCTGGACGATATCGCCCGCGTGAATCCGCAGATCAACGCCTGGACCGAGGTCACCGCCCAGCGCATGCTGGCGGAGGCCGACAGCATCGACGCCCTGCGCCGGGAAAAGCGCCCCCTGCCGCCGCTGGCGGGCATTCCCTACGCGGTGAAAAATCTGTTTGATGTCGCCGGGCACACCACCCTCGCCGGCGCGGAACTGCTGAGCGACCGGCCGCCGGCAGCCAGCGACAGCTGGGCGGTGCGCCAGCTGCACAGCGCCGGCGCCCTGCTCAGCGGGATGCTCAATATGGACGCCTACGCCTACGGCTTCACCACCGAAAACAGCCACTATGGCGCGACGCATAACCCGCACGATCTGTCGCGGATCGCCGGCGGATCTTCCGGCGGTTCGGCCGCGGCGGTGGCGGCCGGGCTGGTCCATTTCAGCCTCGGCAGCGATACCAACGGCTCGATCCGCGTCCCCGCGTCGCTGTGCGGGATCTTTGGCCTGAAACCCACTTTCGGCCGCCTCTCCCGCTCCGGCAGCCATCCGTTTGTCCCCAGTCTGGATCATATTGGTCCCTTTGCCCGCCGGGTGGCCGACCTCGCCGCGGTGTATGACGCCCTGCAGGGGCGCGACCCGGCCGATGACTTTCAGGCCGATAAAGCCAGCGAGCGCACCGGCAACCTGCTGGAGCGCGGGCTGGAGGGTCTGCGCTGCGCGCGGCTGGGGGGCTATTTCACCACCTGGTGCGATGACGACGCCCGGGCGGCCGTGGATCGGGTCGCCCACGCGCTGGGCGCCGACAGCGAGCTGCAGTTCGCGGATGCCGCCCTGGCCCGCTCGGCGGCCTTTATTATCAGCGCCAGCGAAGGCGGCAATCAGTATCTGCCGGATCTTCGCCACTCGCCCGAGCGCTTTGAGCCTCACTCCCGCGAGCGGCTGCTGGCCGGGGCGATGATCCCCTCCGCATGGTATCTGCAGGCCCAGCGCTTCCGCCGCCATGCCCGTCAGGCGATGAAATCCCTGTTCAGTCAGGCCGATGTGCTGATCGCCCCGGCCACCCCATGCAGCGCCACGCCGATTGGCGCCGAGGAGATGGTGATTAACGGCCAGCCGCTGCCGGTGCGCGCCAGCATGGGAATGCTGACGCAGCCGATCTCCTTCCTCGGGCTGCCGGTGGCGACCGTGCCCCTGCGTACCGCCAGCGGCAAGCCGATTGGCCTGCAGCTGATTGCCGCGCCGTTTAACGAACAAGCCTGTCTTCGCGCCGCGCGGGCGCTGGAAGCGATGGGCATTACCGATGCCCGAGTGGCGGAGAGTGCAGCATGATCAATCTGGATAATATAGACCGCCCGGCGATCCTCGCCGAGGTGACGGCGGCGTTTTATCAGTATGAAGAGGCGCTGGTCAGCAATAACATCGAGGCGCTGGATGCGCTGTTCTGGCACGATCCGCGTACCGTGCGGCTGGGGGCCGGTGAAAATCTGTATGGCATCGAGGCGATCCGCGCCTTTCGCGCCGCCCGCCCCGCCGCCGGTCTGGCCCGCGACCTGCGCCATACCACCATCACCACCTTTGGCGCGGACATGGCGGTGTGCAGCACCGAGTTCACCCGCGAAGGCTGCGCCCGCCCTGGCCGCCAGCAGCAGACGTGGGTGCGCTTTCCCTATGGCTGGCGGATTGTCGCCGCCCATGTCAGTCTGATGGACTGAGGGGAACAATACCGATTATGGCCAGGTGGATACCGTCTCCACTGGCCATTCCCGAACCGGTAAAAATGGAGTTATTGACGATGGTCAGGATAATTGAGGGCTGCTGAATCAGCAGATAGTCTTGCGCTGAAAAGGTCATTTCTGCCGCAGGCCTGTCAGGCAGCACCAGTCATTACACTTTGCCAAGCAGGATATTTAACATACGGCGCAAGGGTTCCGCCGCGCCCCATAACAGCTGATCGCCCACCGTCAACACCGAGTAGATCGGCTCATTATTTAGCGACATTTTCTTGTAGCGGCCAATACCCACCTGCAGCGAACCGCTAATAGCAGCCGGGGTCAGTTTACTGACACTCTCTGGCTTATTATTGGGGATATAGTTTACCCACGGATGGGAATGGGTCACTAACTCTGCGAATTCCGTTTCGCTGACCTCACGTTTAAGTTTAAGGGTAATGGCAGCGCTGTGGCAGCGGATCACGCCGACCCGAATACATAAACCATTAACCGGGATGGTGCCGGGCGCAAGGCCAAGTATTTTATTGGTTTCCGCCTCACCCTTCCATTCTTCGCGGCTATTTCCATCGCCTAAATCGCTGTCGATCCATGGAATAATGCTGCCCATCAGCGGGACGCCAAAATTCTCCACCGGCATGCCGGCGCTATTAATCAGCTCACTCACTTTATTAACTAAAGGCAGCACGGAACCTGATGCCGCCAGTTCATCAGCGGACAAATGCTGGCTGATATACGCGCTTTGCGCGATCAATTCCCGCACCTGTTTAGCGCCCGCCCCGGAGGCAGACTGATAGGTCATGACGCTCATCCATTCGATCAGATCAGCCTTGATCAGCCCGGCCAGCCCCATCAGGCTCAGCGTAATGGAGCAGTTGCCGCCGACAAACAGTTTCACTCCCGCTTTCACCGCACGATCGATATTATCGCGGTTGACCGGGTCGAGAATAATGCAGGCGTTCTCATCCATTCGCAGCGCCGAAGCGGCGTCGATCCAGTACCCTTGCCAGCCCGAGTGAATTAACGCCGGATAGATGGCTTTGGTATAATCCCCGCCCTGACAGGTTATAATAATATCCATTTCGGCGAGGGCGCTCAGGGAATTCGCATCTTTCAGCCTGTCGCTTTTACCATTAATAACCGGGCCCGCGGCACCCGCACTGGAGGTACTAAAAAAATGCGCTGAAATATCGTCGAAATCATTCTCTTCGATCATTCGCTGCAACAATACTGAGCCAACCATGCCCCGCCAGCCAACAATACCCACCTGCTTCATTTATTTAACCTTAAAAAGTTATGAGAATATTAATTTGTGTTCGCCATACCTTATATCGTATCCCCCAATAAAGGTCATTACCCACCACATCGATTTCTATGATTATTAAAATGTTTCATCTGCCATCAGCGGTTTTTATCTCTTATTACGGTAAAGCAGAAATAAGCAAGCGGCGGAGACTGTCCCGCTTTCAGCATTCAAAGGAAGAAATGACGTAGCGGAACGCGAGCGGCTGCTCCCCTGACGGTTATCAATAGTAACTTGCATTTTGATAGTGACTATGTCAATTTGCTGGCAACAGCCACCTGCTCCCTGAACCGCCCATGAAAAATGAACCGCTTTGCCACGCTCCCTGCCCCATCGCCCGTAGCCTGGGCCGCATCGGCGACAGCTGGAGCATCATGATCCTGCGCGACGCCTTTGCGGGCTTTACCCGCTTCGACGAATTTCAGAAAAGCAGCAACGTCGCGCCTAATATTCTGTCGCGCCGCCTGAAGGCGCTGGTCGACGACGGGCTGCTGGAGAAGGTCTGCTATAGCAGCACGCCGCCGCGCTACGAATACCACCTCACCCCGCGCGGCCGCGATTTCCGCATGGTGCTGCTGGCGCTGGCGGAATGGGGTAATCGCCACTTCGCCCCCGAAGGCCGTCAGATGCAGCTGGTGGAAACCGCCACCCAGCGACGGGTGGAGCCAGTCATGGTGGATAAAGCGACCGGGGAAGAGATTATTCCGGGTAAATACGCCATGGTGCCGGGCCCCGCCGCCTCGCCGCTGATGCAATATCGTCATGAATATCTGCTGCGCAAACGCGAAGGCGATAACGGGCAAAAATTCCAGCCTGAACCCTACAGAGATGCCGGCAATGAATCCGGCCAGTAAGAAAAGCGTCGTCGTTCTGGCGGCCATCTGAATAACGCCAGGATTTTGTTCAGCGCAGCGCGGCAAACTTCGCCACGCGGGGATCTCGCCGGATGCCGCGCTGGCGCAGCGGGAGGCGCGAACCCAGGCATTTTCCGATGCGTTCTACCTCATCATGATTGGTTTTTTGCCTGCCGCGCAGCTGGTTCCCTTGATGAAAAAGCCGCCGGCACACTGATACTACAGGAGAGTTAACTATGGGCGTTTCCGTTAAACGCATTGTCGTCACCGGGATGGGGATTGTCAGCCCGCTGGGCTGCGGCGTACAGCACGTCTGGCAGTCGCTGCTGGCAGGAAAATCAGGGATTACCCGGCTCAGCGAGCAGCTGGTCGCGGATATTCCCTGCAAAGTGGCCGGCCAGGTGCCGTCCATTGAAAGCGATCCGCTGCACGGCTTCGACCCGCTGGCGACCATCCCGGCGAAAGAGCGCAAAAAGATGGATCGTTTTATCGAGTTTGCGCTGGTCGCCGCGCGTGAAGCGCTGACTCAGGCCGGTTGGTCGCCGGCATCTGCGGCCGAACAGGAACGCACCGCCACGGTGATCGCCACCGGGATCGGCGGGTTCAGCGAGATCGCCAATGCGGTACATACCACCGACGAGCGCGGGCCGCGTCGCCTCTCCCCGTTCACCATTCCCTCTTTTCTGGCCAACCTGGCCGCCGGGCATGTGTCTATCGCTCACGGTTTCCGGGGCCCCATCGGCGCGCCGGTCACCGCCTGCGCGGCGGGCGCCCAGGCCATTGGCGATGCGGCGCGGATGATCCGCAGCTGCGAGGCGGATATCGCCCTCTGCGGCGGCGCGGAAGCGGCAATACATCGCGTTAGCCTTGCCGGGTTCGCCGCGGCAAGGGCGCTCTCCAGCGCCTCCAGCGACCAGCCGGAAGCCGCTTCCCGCCCCTTTGACCGCGACCGCGATGGATTTGTGATGGGAGAAGGCGCGGGGCTTATCGTGATTGAGTCGCTGGAGCACGCGCTGGCGCGCGGCGCCACGCCGCTGGCCGAGCTGGTGGGCTACGGCACCAGCGCAGATGCTTATCACCTGACCGCGGGCCCGGAAGACGGTAACGGCGCGCGTCGGGCCATGGAAACCGCCCTTCGCCAGGCCGGAGTGACCGCTGAAGAGGTTGACCATATTAACGCCCACGCCACCTCGACCCAGGTCGGCGATAAAGGCGAGCTGGCGGCGATTAAAACGCTGTTTGGCGCCCATCCCGTCGCCATTACCTCGACGAAATCCGCCACCGGCCATCTGTTAGGCGCGGCAGGCGGGATTGAGGCCATCTTCACCATTCAGGCGCTGCGTGACCAGGTAGTGCCGCCGACGCTGAACCTGCATCACCCCGATGAAGAGGCGGCCGGTCTTAACCTGGTGGCGCTGGAGGCCCGCCCGCAGAAGATGCGCTATGCGCTGTCGAACGGTTTTGGCTTTGGCGGGGTTAATGCCAGCCTGCTGCTGAAACGCTGGGAATAATCGTCAACTCCCCCGCCGGCGCGGGCTGGCGAGGGAGCTCCACCCGGACTGCCTACGCTGTCGCTGGTATCACTTGTCCACCTGGCTCCTGTGTTCTCTGCTGAAGCTGAAAAATTCGCTACCACCGCTGAAGCCGGGTGAGCGGCCCCTTTCTCTTAAGGTCAAAAAATGGGAGCCACTGACGCGTTGCTGCGAAAACGGGTGCGTTGGGGTTATGGCGTCCTGTAGACCAAAACCGATGTTAATGACGAAGACCTGAGCTTATGTGTTAGCGTTTTCCTGCTGCCTGGGGGGTGTCGCCGTTGCGGCTTTTGACCTGCTGCTGGCGTAAATGAAGAACAGCGCGATACCCAGGCAGACAATGGCGCCGATTCGGCTCAGCGAGAATGGAATCGACGCATTGCCCAGCCAGCCGAAGTTATCGATCAGCATGCTCATGGTTAACTGGCCAAAAATGACGGCGACCGTAGCCACTGCAGCGCCAATACGCTGGACGGCCAGTACCATAATGACGATATACGGTACGCCAAACATTGCGCCCAGCAGCTGCCATTTAGGCACGTCCATCAGCGTCAGGGGGTGTTTGGGTTCGAAGAAGAAGATCAGCAATCCCGTCACCAGCGCGCCGACAGAAAATGTCAGGAACGCGCTTTTGAATACGCCGACCTTGCTGCCCAGCTGGCCATTGATAGCCGCCTGGATACTCAGCATGGCGCCACCGGCGACGGCGAGCAGAATCATGATAATTGTCATAACGTTACTTTACCCCTGGGCAACCATAACCAGCGCTGCAATGATAAAAATCAGCGCAATGATACGCTTACTGTCAATTTTCCGGCGCGACGTACCGAGCAGGCCGAAGTGATCAATCATCAGGCTCTTGAACACCTGGCCTGCCAGAATGCCGATCATCGTCATGGCGATGCCGATTGCCGGCGTTACCACGGTGAGGATGATGACGTAGATCGGCCCAAGCACGCCGCCAAGCAGCTGCCACGCTGGTTGCGCAAAGAATGACGGGCTATTGCGCGGGCTGAAAAAAAGCATCAGCAGAAAGGTCAGCGCCGCACCCACGCCGAATATGCTGAAGGTAGCCCAGAGGTCACCGACCTCCCCACCCAGTGGCCCGAGCAATCCTGCCTCTATGGACAGTCCCATGCCTCCGGCAATGACGATAAAAATCAATATGAGTTGCATAGCAATCAGTCTCCCAAAGTCCAGGCGGAGAAGATTACGACT
Organism: Klebsiella sp. GB_Kp056; assembly: GCF_040064755.1. Taxonomy (NCBI): domain Bacteria; kingdom Pseudomonadati; phylum Pseudomonadota; class Gammaproteobacteria; order Enterobacterales; family Enterobacteriaceae; genus Klebsiella; species Klebsiella sp. GB_Kp056. The sequence goes on from NZ_JBEAJA010000057.1 coordinate 123,560, forward strand.
TAACATGGATGAGAAAAATGCCATAATGAGATAAACACCTGTGCAGGATATGCATTAATGAATGAGCTTGGGAACATCAGTATTCGCGCCCTGCTGATTTTTATTGACGTTTATGAGACGCAGAATTTCTCTGTGGTAGCTCGGCGGGAAGGGATATCTGCCTCTCAGGTTTCGCGCGTCATCCATCAGATGGAGGATGTGCTCGGGCAGCAGCTTTTTTATCGCAATACCCGCGCGATAATCCCGACGGAAAGCGGCCATCTTTTTATCCGCTATGCGCGAGCCATGACTGGCAGCATGGAGGAGGCGCGGCGGGAACTCAACGAGAGAACCCTTGAGCCTTCCGGAATGGTGCGCATAAACGCACCGGTGTTCTTCGGACAGCGCCATGTCGCCCCCGCGTTACCCGGCCTGACGGCGCGATATCCGAAGCTCAGCATTGAGCTTACCCTGACTGATGATTACATCGATCCGCACCGCGAGCCGGCTGACGTAATTTTCCGCATTGGCGTGCTGACGGATTCCGCATTTCATGCGCGCGTGTTTGGCCAGCAGTTCTATCATCTTGCCGCGTCACCGGATTACATACGCCGGCACGGCATGTTGGGATCACCCGAAGAGCTGGCGCGGCATAAATGCCTGGTCTATCGCGGTTCCTCAGGCCCAAACCAATGGCTGCTGCGCTGGCACGGAGAAGAATGGGTGCACTACCCCGTCTCGCCCCTGATGTCATCGAATAATGCTGAAACTCTGCTGATTGCCGCGCTCGGGGGAATGGGGATTGTGCTGTTTCCTGACTGGCTGATTGGAGACCGGCTGAAGCGCGGCGAGCTTGTCGAACTGCTGCCGGAGCTGGATACGTCCATAAAAACGGAGCCACAGCATATCGCAGCAATCTATCCGAATGCCCGCCACCCTCCTCTGAACGTTCGGGCGATTATCGATTACTACCTGGACGCGTTCGGTTCACCGCTTTACTGGCAGTCTGAATAAGACAGGCGATGTTATTGCTCGTCCTGAAGTTAATTTCCGTTTCTGGCACAGAGCCAACGAGTTAAATGCCCTTGAGGTCCGTTTTGAGCGAAGACCGGACCACACTATCTAAAGAAAGATATCGCTGATAATGTTGGGACCGCTCAGGTTAAAAAAGGTATAACTTTCTTTTCATTGACGATAACGAAGGAATTTTCATGGTTGAAGTTGAGGAAATAAAAAGGAAATATCCAGGCGCAGGGGCCTGGCAAATGGGTGACAGTCCGGAACTGGCAAGCGAGCTTGCGGAGCTGATTAAAAAAGGGATCAAAACGGCTTCTTGCGGATCTTTTGCCTCTTATCAGCAGGAAGAGTCTGCCCCGAAGATTGGGGATTATAACATTATTCTTGATGGCCAGAATGTTCCAGTTTGCGTGATCAGACTGGTTTCGATGCAGCTGGTGCGTTTTTGTGATGTGACTGAAGCGTTCGCCCGCAAAGAGGGTGAAGGCGATTTAAGCCTTGAATACTGGCAGAAAGAGCATCAGCGTTTTTTCATTCGTGAAGGTCATTTTTCTGAGGATATGGAGTTGATCGCAGAAGAGTTTGAAGTGGTTGAGGTGCTGTGAGACAAGGTTAACGGGCTGACGTTTTATCAATCGCCTTTGATAACAATATTCGATGCTGGCGCGGAGCGGAAAAGCTATCGAGCAAAAGGTCTGCAGTGTGCGAGGGACAAACGGTCAAAAGGAGTTAGAAAAAGCCCCCTTTCATAAACAGAGGGCCACTTGGTTCGCTTATTTCACGGTTTCAATTTTCGGCGGCTGCCAGGTCCCGTCCAGAATCGACTGCTCACCCCAATAAGCGCGAATATACAGTGATAACTTACCGTCCGGTGCCGGCAGCCAGTTATTCACCTTATCTTCTGCTGGGCGCTTTTTGCTCACCACCGCGCTGGCAGGCGCAGGCCAGGCCGCCCGTGCACAGGATTACAGGGGTAAATATCATTCTCTTCCCCAGGGATTTCACGGTGATTCTGTTCCTCGCAGATGGCTCCCCTGCCATCCCCTCTTTGTCGGGCAAAATATCCGATCGGCAGCGATGAGCAAAAAGCGGATATGGTTTCCCGGTTTAAGGCACAAAATCGCGCGGCGTTGAATCAAGAATGGAACGAAAAGCAGCGGTAAATGCCGCCGGGCATGAGAAACCAAGCTGGTAAGCGACCTGTTTGATTGGAACGCCGTTCGCGAGAAGATCCAACGACGCATAAATTCTGGCTCTCTGCTTCCATGTTCGAAAACTAAAGCCTGTATCCTTCATAAACAATCGGGAAAAGGTCCGTTCCGACATGGCCGACATAAAAGCCAGCTCGCTCAGCGATGCTTCCCAGCGCTGATTGACCAGTAGCGATCTGGCCGCGCTAAATAATCGCTCATCATTCGGCATGGGTAGCGCCATCGTTAAAGGTGGCGCCTCGCTGAGAATTTCCAGAAGCAACAACGCTATCTTCCGTTGAATCGGTCTGGCGTAGTCCTCACTGAACAGCCCTGCGATAAGTTCTTTGACTAACGACGTAGCCGTGATCACATGCACCTGATGACTCTTCGTAAAGCTCATACATTCTGCGATAAGGCTACTGCTGAAATAGATCGCCCTGAGATCGGTTTGTGAAAGCAGATGGTAACTATGGATATGCAGAGGCGGTAGCCATAATGCCCGCTGAGGAGGGATCACCCAACGGTCACTCTCTGTTTGCACCAGCATCACCCCTCTGGTGGCGAAGAGTAGCTGCCCCTCAACATGATGATGGGGAGGATCTACCTCACCGCGTTGATAGCTTATCGCAGTACTGGACCAGCCTGTGGCTTCATCATGTCTTGGCGCTTTATCTATACTACCTGGCATTTCAGATTTAGCCCCTGCATTTATCATATCGAAACTGGAACCACCCGGAGTAGAGCCTTAGGCAATGGGTGCGTGACTTATCATTCTGATCGTCAAAGATATTACAGGAGCTTAACCTCATGCGTGTACACTTTATCGTACATGAAAGTTTTGAAGCCCCGGGCGCATATGAAACCTGGGCAATAAACCAAGGTCATGATGTAACTTACTCACGCGTCTATGCAGGCGATCGGCTACCTGCTGACGTCGAAGGCATCGATTTTCTTATCGTGATGGGCGGTCCGCAAGATCCGGACACAACGCTTGAAGCGTGCCCGCACTTTAATGCTAAAGCGGAACAGGCGCTGATTGCTTCCGCGGTTAAAACCGGTAAGGCGGTGATCGGTATCTGCCTGGGTTCACAGCTCATTGGTGAAGCTCTGGGCGCGCCGTTCTCTCATAGCCCGGAAAAAGAGATTGGTAAATTCCCGATCACATTGACCGAAGACGGCAGAAAGGATGAGATGTTCTCTCACTTTGGGAAAACACTGGAAGTGGGTCACTGGCATAACGATATGCCAGGCTTGACGCCGGAGGCCAAAATTATCGCTTACAGCGAAGGCTGTCCCCGGCAGATCGTTGCCTATTCAGACCGCGTCTTTGGTTTCCAGTGCCATATGGAGCTCACATTGGACGTTGTAGAACGGCTGATCGCCCATTCTGAGCAAGACCTGAGCCGTGCAGCAGACTACCGTTTCGTTGACACGCCTGCAGCGCTCCGGGCGCACGATTACAGTGAAATGAATCAAGCGCTTTTTGGCTTTCTGGATAAGCTGGAAGCACGTTACAACGCCGCTCAAGCATAATGTCATGCCCGGTGAGCTTGCCATCGGGTTGAGATTGTCATGTCCGCTCCTGGCACAGAGCGGACGAACTAACTGATTTGAAGGTCCGCTATGAGCGAGGAGCGGACCTTCAATCTCCCGACACTTCGGCTAAATAGCTTTCTTCCCCGAAGCAGACTGAATATATGCTTGTCATCGCTGTGCGCTGGGCTGGAACTCTTCAAAATCGTCACTGATTTCAGTGCAAAAATTCAAAAAGGCCTCGACAGCCGCTGGTGCCAGACGACGCGATGGGCGGGCAACGTACAGTGGATAGGTTTCATCCGGCCATTCCGGAAACAGTTCTGTGAGCTTCCCGTCTGCTATCAGGTGCGCGACACTCAGTGATAACACCTGCGCAATACCGGTGCCGCTCACGCAGGCCTGCACCATAAGATCGACATCAGTAGTGATCAGATGCCCCTGTGTCTCTACAGACAGCCATTCCCGACCGCGCCGAAATTCCCAACTGAACGGTTTACCGCTGCGCGGATCAATATATTGAATGCATTCATGCCTGGTAAGATCCTGGGGATTCTGTGGTCTTCCGTGCTGTGCCAGATAAGCCGGCGCGGCTACCGTCAGCACGCGCGTATTCAGCAGCAGCTTTGATGTGATGGTAGAGGGAGGTTGCGGCCCAAAGCGCACTGCGACATCGATCCCCTCCGTCACCAGATCGCCGACATCGGGTTGCTGCACCACCGTCAGTTTCAGATCCGGATGACGCTGGCGTAACAGCGGCAATTTGGGTGCCAGAATGTAACGAGCAAAGATGGGATTCACGCTAACGCGCAATGCACCACGCACCGCCACGGCAGCACCAGAAACATAGCTTGCCGCTACTTCAATGCCTTCCAGATGCGGCGCAGCGCGCTCATATAAAACCCTGCCTTCGCTGGTGAGGTTCAGGGTGCGCGTGGTGCGGTTCAGCAGACGTACACCGAGCCGTGCTTCAAGCCGATCAATAGATCGGCTTACGCCGGAAGCTGAAAGTCCCAGTATCTCGCCAGCGCGGCTGAAACTACCAGCCTCGACGACAGCTGCCAACACACTTAGCCCCGAGAGAAGTCGTCCGTCAAAACTCATAAGCACCCATCTTTGATTTTTAGCAAAAATAATTTGAATAAAACTACCTTTATCAAAGATGGTGCGCAACCTATTGTGTCGTCCACATCGTTGCGACTCGCAGTTTACCTGGTTCAGGCCGGGTAATTCCGCAACGAACGGCCCCCCTTAATTCTGAGGAATACGACATGACAACAAAGCGCACTCTTTTCAAAGGCGGCATTATCCTTACGCTGGATGCCGATGTTCCTAATCTTGACGTCGGCGATGTCCTTGTCGAGGACGATCGGATCGCGGCTGTTGGTCCGGCTCTGCAGGCGGATGACGCTGAGGTGATTGATGCCACTCATCATATTGTTATGCCAGGACTGATTGATGCTCATCATCACATGTGGCTGGGTGTCATGCGTCGCATGATGCCAGATGTGGACGATCTGTTTGCTTACATTGATGTTGTCGCTGAAAAACTGGGTGCCCACTATCGGCCGCTGGACATGTTTCTGAGTACCAGACTGACCGCGGCCGCCTGTCTGGACGCCGGTATCACTACCGTTATTGATGCCTGCCACAACGCGCGCAGCCCGGCCCACACTGATGCCGCGCTGGATGCCCTGCAGGAGAGCGGTATTCGCGCATTACACATGGTGGGTGCGGCGATGGACAAGCAAGCCTCAGCCGCGCATCTGCCGGGCGATCTGCCGCGGCTGGCGCAGCGCTGGAATACCCCGGAAAGCCGGGTACGCGTGGGCCTGTTCGGGCAACTTAATCTGGACTGGTGGCAGGTCGCGCGTGATCTCGACATGCGGATTCTGACGGAATTCATCGGCGATCTGGCGAAGCTCGGCCCGGAATTTGCCAAACCGGGTGTGCTGGGTACGCACAATATATTTAACCACTGTTCTCGGGTTCCGCATGAGACATGGCAGCTACTGGCCGAAGCAGGTGTTAACGTCACCGTTAATCCGCGTTCAGATGCGCTGTTTGGCTTCGACGATGAGAGCTTCGCCTATCAGAAGGCCGTTAATTATGGTCTGACGCCAGCGCTGGGCATTGATCTGGATACCGCGTTTGGCAGCGATATGTTCGGAGAAATGCATGCGCTGTTTGGACAACAGCGCTCAGCGATGCGCTACCGGCGCTTCCGTGGCGAAGAGAGTGTACCAGCACCTATTACGGTCGCAGCGGTACTGAAGGCGGCAACCGTCAATGGCGCCCGCGCGGCCGGACTGGAGGATCAGATTGGCACCCTTACGCCAGGTAAGCAGGCTGACATCATCATGGTACGCACCAGCGGCGTCGCCGTCTTCCCGGTCACGAATGTAACCGGAACGGTGGTGCAGGCGATTGAACGCGCGGATGTGGACACGGTAATGGTGGCGGGACAGTTACGTAAGCGCGCGGGCCAGCTGATTGACGTGGATCTGGCCGCACTGGAGGCGGATACCACAGCGTCTCTTGATTTCCTGCTCAAAGCCAGCGGCTGGCATGTCGATCGCTTCACCGCAGCCTGATGACAGAGCGGCCCGTCGCAGCGGGCCGTATCACACTTATACGCCTTTCTCGCACAGGAGATTTCCATGCCAGATCTCGCTATAAAGCGAAGCATGCAGGAAAACAACCCGCCCGCGCTGCTTCCCCGCCCGGCTTCGGGCGTTATCGCCGCACTGTTCTTTGGCTATCTGGCGGTTGGCCTGCCATTGCCGGTGATTCCGTTATTCATACATGGTCACCTCGGTTTCAGTAACCTCGTCGTGGGACTGGTGATCGGCATTCAGTTTCTGGCCACCGTGCTCACCCGTGGCTATGCCGGACGGGTAACCGACCAGCTGGGCGGCAAGCGTTCTGCACTGCAGGGGGCACTGCTTTCGGCGCTGGCGGGTGGGTTGTATCTGACCGCTTCCGCGTCAGATCTATCGCCCACCGCCAGCCTCGGCATCGTCATTGCCGGTCGTCTGATGGCTGGCTTTGGCGAAAGCCAGTTCGTCACGGGGTGTGTCTCCTGGTCGATTGCTTCGGTTGGCCCACAGCGGGCCGGAATGTCGATGTCATGGACCGGCGTTGCCATGTTCGCAGCCCTGTCAATTGGCGCGCCGGTTGGCATGGCGCTGTATCAGCATTACAGCCTCGCGGTAGCCATGATGGCCTGCATTGCTGCACCGGTCCTGGCTGCGCTGATCGCGCTGGGCTCTTCTGCTTATTTGTCGCCGGGAGGCACACGATTGCCATTTTATCAGGTGATCGGACGTATCTGGCGCGAAGGGCTGGGGCTGATGCTGCAGGGTGTCGGCTTATCCGGACTCACCGCTTTTGCCTCGCTGTACTTTGCGGCACACCACTGGCAGAACGCCGGTCTGGTCATGACAGCCTTTGGACTCGGGTTTATTTTCGTTCGCCTTGTCTTCGGCCATCTGCCCGATCGGATGGGAGGCTATCGCGTGGCAATCTGGTCGCTGACGGTTGAAGCCATCGGCCAGGCCATGTTGTGGCTGGGCACAAATGAATGGACGGCGCTTGCCGGTGCGCTGGTGACCGGACTGGGCTGTGCGCTGGTTTTCCCGGCGCTGGGTGTCGAAGCACTCCGGCGGGTGCCACCGGCCAATCGTGGTAGTGCGATGGGCGCCTTCGTCGCTTTTCTTGATATCGCCTATGGCCTCTCTGGCCCGGCTGCGGGGTTTATCGCTGGCCATTACAGTTATGCCGCCGTTTATCTCTCTGGCACGCTGTGTGCACTGCTGGGTGCGCTGCTCGCGAGTGTCTCCCGCCGCGCCCAATTCTGAATATCACGCAGTGCCGTCAGTCGTGTCTGGCGGCGCACTACTCTGGAGAAGTTCTATGTCTCGTATTTTTATTTCCGGCTCGTCCACCGGCCTGGGTCTGATGACGGCTGAACTGCTGGTTCAGCAGGGGCATGACGTTGTGCTGCACGCGCGTAATAGCAGCCGTGCAGAAGATGCCCGGCGCGCTTTACCGCAGGCCGAAGCGGTCGTCGTCGGCGACCTCGAAACGATTGCGGGGGCGAAGGAAACCGCATCACGCGTTAACGATCTCGGGCATTTCGATGCGGTGATCCATAACGCCGCAGTGGGCTATCGTGAAGCCAGTCGTGTCACCCGGGACGGGCTGCCGCATGTGTTCGCAATTAATACGCTTTCCGCTTACATACTAACCGCATTGATCGCGCGTCCGCAGCACCTCGTCTATCTGAGTTCTGGTATGCATCATCATGTCGGAGCCTGTCTGGACGATATTCTCTGGCGCAAGCGGCCCTGGAATGGCGCCGACGCCTACGCTGAGAGTAAATTGCATGACGCGATGCTGGCGTTTGCCGTGGCGCGTCGCTGGCGGGACGTGCACGTCAACGCTCTGGAGCCCGGCTGGGTGCCCACCAGAATGGGCGGCCCGGGTGCGCCCGATGATATGGACCAGGCGCATCTGACTCAGGCCTGGCTTGCCGCCAGTGATGATCCGCAGGCAAAGGTAACAGGTAAATATTTCTACCACCTCAAGCGCATGACCGCGAATCCACAGGCCAATGATGTTGCACTGCAGGATCGGCTGCTTCATATCTGTGCTGAGCTTTCAGGTGTCATGTTGCCGGAGTAAGAAGGAAAATTTAACCACCGTTAGTAGAGGACATATCATTGGCTGTCTGATTCCCGACGGTTCTTTGGCCGGCTGTAATTAATCGTACAGCCGGTTAATAAAGCACTTCATCCTTCAATTATCTACTTTGAGCGATTGGTACTTAACCGAATTGTGAACCCTTGATGTTCACTCTGCGCAAACAACTGGTTCTAAGTGGGATTAAAACAGCAACCTGCTGTTCGAAAATTTCTTTTCAGCGTGAATATGAACGAGGCGAAGCTCCCTGCGCTGGAAGTGACAATATCATTCTCGACGGAACAGGACAGCCAATGTGCGTGATTCAGACTGTCAGGTTGCAGGTCATTCGCTTTTGTGAAATGACAAGCGAACTCGCCAGCAAAGAAGGTCAAGGTGATTTAAGTCTGGAGTACTGGAAGGAAGGACACAAACGTTATTTTGAGCCTGAAGGCACTTATTCTGAGGAAATGGAACTTGTCTTTGAGGAGTTTGAGCTTAGCGAGATTTTGTAAAAGTCCGCCCCTGGCACAAAGCAGACGCCCATTCTCACGCGAATGCTTTGCCCTTTACTTGCCAACAACCGAATCGCTTGCTCCGCAACTATGTTTTTTTATTAGAATCTTCGCCACCAAATAAATTATAATAAATTGATTTTATTAGACATCTGTCAGAATCTATATGGTCAGCACGTGTTGCATGTTCTAATGTTTCAAAAGCTAAATTATGCGCGGCCTCAGAAAATATCCCAGGCCAACCCTTACTCAGCATAGACAGTCCTTTAAGGACTCTTATCTGAATCTCTCTCATACTGGCACCATCGCGCGCGACAGGTGAGAAAAAGTCTTCCAGTAGATCGTTATTCTGAAGTGGTGCAACATGAACTGAAGGATATTTCACTTCTATTTCATCAGATTTATTCTGCGCGTAAGTGGAAAGTATACGAACACCTCTGCCAATGACATCAATGGCGGTTCCAGGATCGTTCACTGCGGGGGAAAGGGCCCGGCAGGCTATTTCGGCCATGACGCTAAGACAAAATCGGGGATCCTGAGCAAATGAACGTACATCCGACACAATAATCGCCTCAAGTAAATCGGCGCTGATTGATGACTCCTGGCCTTGACTTAGGTACAAAACGGGCATGGATGGATGTATGAAACTGCCTGGCTGCGCCACGAGGTATACATGACGGGGATCATTGGTCAGCAGCTTGCTAAGTTGCACCATATCAATATATTCAACATAGCCAATCTTCTTCGGATAAACTGCAACCGTTCCTTTCGGCTGTTCATTGTTCTCAAGCCATGGATATCCGCCGAGAAAGGGATTTCTTGCTCTCGCAATAAATGATTCGATGGCCGCCTGTTCTACTTTTGCCGTTGTCTCACCTACCCTCCCCAGCGAGGTCAAATGCTGTATCCAGCGAAGTAATGTGATGAGGATTAAGGCAATGACAACCAGTGTGACAATGAATAAAATGACTCTCCCCCTTTCTCCATAAGCTCCCATATTGAGGGCAATAATCCCTACCAGACTGAAGAGAAAAGAACCGATGAAGGTGGCCAGTACATTTTGTGTGGTTACGTCTTCAACAACTAAACGCGTAGCTCTGGGAGTCACATTAGTAGTGGCTGAACCGTAGGCTGTGACCATGATACTCAACGAAAAAGTGGTCACTGCCAGCATACTCGATGCCAGTATGTTCAGAATGTTATCGACTGCTTCCGCACCAACCTTCACGGAAACCGACTCAGGTATCATTGATTTAAAAAGAATTGATAAAAGGGCCGTTATTATCGCGACAATGGCGAATAACGTTGCCCTGAACCATAGCTTTTTAAATGTCTGCTTCAGAATCCATTTCCAGCGTGAAATCATTCTGCATTCCTCATATTGCGGCCGGGATAAATAATTGCCGCCCCCAGGACGGCATGTTGCTATTAACGAACCAGGTGCAGGAAGTGCAGATGTTTTTCGTACTGGTCCAGTATGTCATTAATCAGCTGTTCCTGGTTCCAGCCCATCACATCATAATTTTGACCGCCTTCTTTGAGATAAACCTCAGCGCGATAATATCTATGTTGTTCAGTCTGCTGCTCATTATTATCCATCGCGGCGAGCGCGAAGGTCGGTGAGCTATACCCGCGAAGCCTCACTTCATATATAAAATTCAGCTCGTTACCCAAATCGACTTCAAGACGAATACGATCCTCGACTGTGTCACTGATGTGGCTTATCGTCCCCTGCTTGTTCAGCTCTTCCTGAACCAGCGTCATGGCGGGCTGGATGACGTCGTCCATAAAACGTTTCACAAGAGATCGCTTCGGCAGATACGCGATATTGCGTAACCTTCTCTGCCAGGGAATTGGGTTACGTGCAGCCGTAGGAGCAATTGTCGCCATACTCAGGCTTTCACGCTTGGTCAAATCCCGGCGCAAAGCTTTTAAAAGTCCGTATATGGATATCAGTAAGATCACTGAGAAAGGCAATGCACTCGCTATTGTCACTGTTTGCAGCGCACTTAGCCCTCCGGCAAGGAGAAGCGCAATTGCGACAATGCCCATGAGCGATGCCCAAAATATTCGCTGCCAGACGGGTGTGTTTGCCACTCCACCTGATGCCAGAGAATCAACAACCATTGCCCCCGAATCAGCAGACGTGACAAAGAAGACGATGACCATCGCCATTGCGATGAATGACAGCACGGAAGAGAACGGGAAATGCTCGAGGAAATTAAACAGGGCCAGCGCCACATCCTGCTGAACAGTATTGGCGAGGTCTGTGGCCCCCTGGTTCATAATGAGATAGATCGCGCTGTTACCAAACACCGTCATCCACATTAGCGTAAAACCCGCGGGAACAAACAGCACGCCGGTGACAAACTCGCGAATGGTTCGCCCGCGGGAGACCCGGGCGATGAACATCCCCACAAACGGCGACCATGAAAGCCACCATCCCCAGTACAGTAATGTCCAGCCCCCCAGCCAGTTGCTCGACTTAGGCTCATACGCGTAAAGGTTGAACGTTTTACTCACCAGTTCCGAAAGATAACCGCCCGTATTTTCCACAAATGACTTCAGCAGAAGCACGGTTGGTCCCAGACACAGAACCAGCGCCAGGAGCAACAACGCCAGACCCAGATTGAGCTCAGACAGGATACGTATTCCCTTATCCAGGCCGGACACCACTGAAATCGTCGCTAACCCCGTGATGAGCACGATCAGAATGACCTGCACCGTTTCATTGATGGGCACCCCGAAAAGATGGTTCAAACCGGCATTCACCTGCAAAACACCGTAACCCAGCGATGTCGCGACGCCAAAGACCGTGCCTATAACAGCGAAAATATCAACCGCATGGCCTACAGGCCCGTATATGCGATCGCCAATAATGGGATAGAGTGCGGAGCGCAGAGTTAAAGGCAGACCGTGACGGTAACTGAAGAACGCCAGAATCAGCGCCACAATGGCATAAATTGCCCATGCGTGCAGTCCCCAGTGGAAGAAGGTCAGACGCATTGCTTCCTTGGCTGCCGCAACGGTTTCTGGCGTGCCAACGGGAGGCGAAAGATAATGCATTACAGGTTCGGCAACGCCAAAGAACATCAGGCCGATCCCCATCCCTGCCGAAAAAAGCATCGCAAACCAGGAGTGGTAGCTGAAATCAGGCTGCGCATGGTCCGGGCCCAGCTTGATATCACCGTAGCGTGAGAGTCCAAGGAAGGTGACACTTAGTAAAATCAGGGCCACAGCAAGGATGTAGAACCAGCTGGCATTCGTGAAGATTTGTTGCTGTAGTAGTTTAAAATTTTTGTCGGCGACATCCGGGAATACGGCGGCAAAGGCGACAAGAAGGAAAATTAGCAAAGCAGATGTAAAGAATACCGCTTTGTTAATCTGGCTTGTAGACTTCTTCGGGGTTGTATCATTATCACTCATAATCATTTATTCCATTAATTAAATCCGCACTGGATAGACGGCACTACCTTTCACAGAGTAGCAAAGTTCAACTGGCTATGCGGCGTTAATCGGAACGCATGGTGTAATAAGTGCCGATACAAATCATCCTGTATTCTAAGGGGTTCCTGGTTACTCAGCCTGCCGCTTCGTGGGGCATTTATTTGTATCAAAGCTGGGATATACGTGAAGTGAAGTATATTAATTTGGGGTAAGTCAGACTGTTCAATCCAGGTGACGTAAATGTGTCGCGATCCCCCATCTAAGGGCGGTACACCTTCCATTAACCAACTCGAAAACGGAGTAACTCGCGTTGGGTTGCGCATACCTGTGAAAATCATCCACAGCTCCGCTTGTTAGCATCGCAAGCACGCCCTGAATGACCTGCCCGTGAGAGACAAGACATATTGTTCGATGATGATGTTTTTTTTCCAGATTGGATAAAAAATGCATAATTCGCTGCGAAGCATGTGAGAGAGACTCCCCCCCTGGCGGACAATACTCTGCATCAAGGTTGAATAACGCTTCTGCGGCGTCTGGATTATTCTGCAGGAGCTCTACGCTTGTCATGCCCTCAAACTGACCAAAAGCCTGTTCTTTCAGAGCTGGTTCAGCTATCAGTGAACAATAAAAACTCTCCGCCAGGCGCTGTCCCATTTGCCAGGCCCGGCCAAGCGGAGAAGCGTAAACACATTCTACCCGGTAATTACTCGCTGCAAACGCCGCCAGTAAGGCTGATGTTTGACGCTCCCCCCGAAGCGTCAATGCGCTATCATTGTGTCCCTGAATACTACCTTTTACATTCCATTCTGTTTCTGCGTGTCGAACCAGTATCACTTGCATCATTGAAAGGTCACGTATGCTGTTGTTGGAAATCTTACAAACTAAAAACACCCCGTTTATATGCAGGCAAGTTCTTAGCTCTCGGCGAAAAACAGGAACACGTGTCGCTGAGAAGAGTTATGTTCAGCCGCCCCTGCCGGCGGCCGCTATCTCAGTAAAACCTGAATCAGCTGCACGACGATATACACTCCCGCTACCGCCTGTATGATCCGAAACCCCCATCTCAGATAGCGCCATTGATGGCGTTCGCTGGCATCAGCGGCTTCAATCGCGGGATCATAACGTTTTCTTTTCCTGGTTCTGAATGTATCGAATCCCCACAGGATGAGAAGAAAGATGATGATGACTTTTTCAACGATAAGATGGTTCACAAAGAGAGACTCCGGTCTTCTCACGGTTACAGACAGAATAGAGAAACCGCCTGGAGGCAGCCACCACTAAATGTAGGGGTACCTGAAGACGCAAGCCAGGCATTCCAGGATTGTCTGTCTTATGACTGCGTTAACGCATAGCAACGCCATAAAAGTGACATTCATTTCCGACCCATGCTGCAGGGAGCCCTCTTCCCCGGAGCATCAAGCTGGGTGATAAAACGATGGCGGCTGCCCGGTCACGCGGCGGAACAGGGTGGTGAAAGAGGACGCAGATTCATCACGTCGTCTTTCAGGTTTTATCGGTGCGAGAGCCGCGTTCGGGCGATGCCCTCTCCCTGGGGAGAGGGCCTGATGAGTGGCAGCAAGCTACCCGCGATACGGATGGACCTCGCGCCAGTGGTCGGCGATCTGCTGCCGGGTGCAGACCCATACCTTGTCGTGCTGCTGGATATAGTCAAGGAAACGCTGCAGCGCGCGGAAACGGCCCGGACGCCCCAGCAGCCGGCAGTGCATCCCCACGGACATCATCTTCGGCGCGGTTTCCCCCTCGGCGTACAGCACGTCAAAGCTGTCTTTCAGGTAGGTATAAAACTGCTCCGCGGTGTTGAACCCCTGGGCGGTGGCAAAGCGCATGTCGTTGGCGTCGAGGGTGTAAGGCACGATCAGGTGCGGTCGGCGGCTGCCGTCGCTGCAGGCCACTTCGCTCCAGAAAGGTAAATCATCGCCGTAATAATCGCTGTCGTAGTCAAAGCCGCCGTGCTCCACCACCAGCTGGCGGGTGTTGGGGCTATCGCGGCCGGTATACCAGCCGGTGGGCGGCTTGCCGAACAGATCGGTCAGCACCTGCACCGCTTTGTGCAGATGCTCGCGCTCCTCGGCGATATCCATGTGCTGATAGTGGATCCAGCGCCAGCCGTGGCTGACCACATCGTAATCCGCGGCCTTGATTGCCGCCACAATCTCCGGATGCCGCGCCAGCGCCATCGCCACGCCGAAGACCGTCAGCGGCAGCCCGCGCTGGCTAAACTCGCGATGGATGCGCCAGAACCCGGCCCGACTGCCGTATTCATAGAGAGAGTCCATCGACATATGGCGCGCCGGGTAGCTGGCGGCGCCGATAATATCGGACAGGAACTGTTCCGAACCCGCATCGCCATGCAGGACGTGGTTCTCAGCGCCTTCCTCATAGTTAAGGACGAACTGCACCGCGATCCGCGCCCCGCCCGGCCAGCGCGCGTGCGGCGGCTGCCCTGCATAACCTCGCAGATCGCGAGGATAGTTTTCCTGGTTCTCAACCATCACCTGCCCCTTTTAAAATGGATTTAACGACTGAAACTGTCCGCTTAACGCTTTTTTCTCCGGGAACGCTAAGTCCCCGTGCTTGCTGGTCGCCAGCCCCAGCGCGACCAGCGACTCGACCATCTTCACCGCCGCGCTGACGCCGTCGATCACCGGCACCCGCAGCTCGCGGGTCAGCTCCTGCGCCAGCGTCGCCATCCCGCCGCAGCCAAGGACAATCGCCCCGCTGCCATCCTCGTTCAGCGCGCGGATGCAGCGCTCACGCACTTTCTCCTGCGCCAGGCCGCTGCCGTCTTCCAGCGCCAGCACCGGTAAATCAATGGCGTGCAGCGCCGCGCAGTGTTGATGAAAGCCGTACTGGTGCAGCAAATGGCGGGCGATGATCAGCGTGCGCGGCAGCGTGGTCACAATGGAGAACCGGGTGGCGACCATCGTCGCCATGTGCATCGCCGCTTCCGCAATGCCGATCACCGGCCCCTGAGCCAGCTCGCGCGCCGCCAGCAGCCCCGGGTCGCCGAAGCAGGCGATCACATGCCCATCCACTCCCTGCTCGCGTCCGGCCCTGATCTGCTCCAGCACGCCGACCGCCGCGATGGCTTCGTCAAAGTGGCCCTCTATTGACGGCACGCCGGCGCGGGGACAGACCGCAAGGATCTCGGTGCCCGGCGCGGCGACCGCACGCGCGGCGGCGCCTATCGTTTCGGTCATCGCCAGGCTGGTGTTGGGGTTGATCACTTGTATACAAACGGAAGACATCACGACTCCTTGTGGCCGGCGAACAGCCGGGAAAAATCGGGCAGACTGACGCCATCGCGCTCGAAGCACAGGCTGGCGACAATATGATCAAAATGGTGCATCAGCGCCTCGCTAAGCGGCTGCAGGGCTTTATCCCGCAGCAAACCGACCAGCAGCTGGTGATCGTCGCAACGGCAGCCTTGGCGCCAGGGTGCGCCCCAGGCGGCAATCACTAACGAGGAGCGCTGGCTGAGGCGGGTCACCATCTCGGTGAGCACCGGGTTGCCGGAGATAGCCTGCAGCTGAATATGAAAGTCAGCGGAGTGGCGGATCGCCGCCGGGCCGTCGTGCGCCTCATGGGCCTGCTGTTCACGCTGGATAATGTTCTCCAGCGCCGCCAGATGCGGCGGCTGACAGCGCGCGATCACATCGGGCAGATTAGCGACCTCAAGCAGCGCCCGGGTACGAAAGATCGCCTGGGATTCTTCCACGCTCGGGCTGGTGACGTGTGCACCACGTTTGGGCGTTAACGTGACCAGTTGCACAGCGGCGAGTCGTTGCAGCACCTTTCTGATGCCGGTGCGGCTCACGGCGAACACTTCCGCCAGCGCCTCTTCCGGCAGTTTACTGCCCGGCGGCAGCTGATGTTCGACGATAGCCGTCATCAGCGCCTGGTAAATGCTTTCGTCCTTATCCTGCAGCGCTGGCGCGGCCTGGAGACGATGTTCATTATTCATTAACCCACTCCGGTTTCACTTATCGATAGCAGATCGTATACATAAAATTTATTTTTTGTATACAAGATTCATCATTCTGGCCTGGATCCTGCAATAGCCTCAGCAATCCATATCAAAGGGTTTTCATTCAGAGGAGCAGGTTTCATGCCACATTCATCCCACACGCAGCAGACGAAGACTCACGAGGCGGCCGCCGGCTACAGTCCGCGGCTATGTAATGACGATCTGGCGCCCACCCGCGACCAGAACTGGAGCTGGTACAATATCTTTTCATTCTGGATGTCGGACGTGCACAGCATGGGCGGCTACGTGGTGGCGGCAAGCTTCTTTACGCTTGGGCTGGCCAGCTGGCAGGTTCTGCTCTGCCTGCTGGTGGGCATCTGTATTGTGCAGCTGTGCGCTAACCTGGTGGCGAAGCCCAGCCAGATGGCCGGGGTGCCTTACGCGGTGATCTGTCGCCAGGCGTTCGGTGTCTTCGGCGCCAATATCCCGGCGGTGATCCGCGGGCTGATCGCCTTCGCCTGGTACGGTATTCAGACCTATCTGGCGGCAAACGCCCTGATGCTGGTCCTGCTCAAGTTCTGGCCCTCCCTTGCCTCGCTGACCGGCAGCAGTTTCCTCGGGCTGTCGACGCTCGGCTGGCTGTGCTTCGCCACCATGTGGCTGCTGCAGGCGATGGTTTTCTGGCACGGCATGAACGCCATCAAGCGTTTTATCGACATCGCCGGTCCGGCGGTCTATGTGGTAATGCTGGCCCTGGCGGGCTGGATTGTATACAAGACCGGTCTCGACGGGATCTCCTTTACCCTCGCCAGCAAATCCCTGAGCGCCGGAGAGCAGACCTGGCAGATGATCACCGCCACGGCCCTGGTCGTCTCCTACTTCTCCGGGCCGCTGCTTAACTTCGGCGACTTTTCCCGCTACGGCAAAAGCATGGGCGAGATCCGCCGCGGCAACCGCTGGGGACTGCCGTTTAACTTCCTGCTGTTCTCGGTGGTCACCGTGGTGATTGTCTCCGGCACCCAGTCGCTGTTCGGCAAAATGATCACCGACCCGATTGAAACCGTCAGCCGCGTGGGCAACGATCTGGCGGTGGCCATCGGCCTGCTGACTATGATCACCGCCACCATCGGCATCAATATCGTGGCTAACTTTGTCTCGCCGGCCTTCGATTTTTCCAACTGCGCGCCGCAGAAAATCAGCTTCCGCGCCGGCGGGATGATCGCCGCGGTGGGGTCGATACTTCTGACGCCGTGGAACCTGTTTAACTCACCGGAACTGATCCACTATACCCTCGACGTGCTGGGCGCCTTTATTGGCCCGCTGTTTGGCATCCTGATCGCCGACTTCTATTTGATCAAACGCGGCCGGGTGTCGGTGGACGACCTGTTTGACGATACGCCGAAGGGTAAATACTGGTACCGCAACGGCTTTAACCCGAAAGCCATTGCCGCCCTGCTGCCGTCGGTGGGCCTGGGGCTGATTATCAGCTTTATTCCGGCCCTGCACGAAGTGGCGAACTTCAGCTGGTTTATCGGCGTCTTCCTCGGCGCGACCACCTACCGCTGGCTGGCTCGCGACGAGCGTGAAGTGGCGGCGAAAGCCGCCTTCCGCTCCGGCGCGGTGGCGCAAAAAGAGTAACCTTCCCCTTCTGCCGCGGCGACTGGCCGCGGCAGGCTGCAACCTGGCACCAATCTTGCTGTTTATCACTATTCCCTGAGCGTTAAGAGAAGGCAGGTTCGATGATGGATTACCAGACCGCGGTGCGCGGTGCATTTTTTGATATCGCCGGCGTGGCGGAGACGCCGGATGAGGTGGCCGCCCAGGCCCGCTATCTCAATGATGGCCTGTTGTTCTTGCAGGACGGGAAAATTGTTACGCTGCTGCCATGGCAGGAGGGTGAAGCCTTTCTGCATCCGCTGAAGGGCTATGTTGACCTGCGGGGTAAGCTGCTGTTGCCGGGGTTCGTCGATGCCCATGTCCACTATCCGCAGACTGAGATGATCGGCGCCTTTGGCGAACAGCTGCTGGAGTGGCTTACCACTTACACCTTCCCGGTGGAGAGCCAGTTTGCCGACGCGGAGTATGCCCAGGAGATAGCGCAGTTTTTTGTCAATCAGCTGATTAGCCATGGCACCACCACCGCGCTGGTGTTTTGTACCCTGCATCCGGCCTCGGTGGAGGCGTTGTTCAGCGAAGCGCTGCGCCTTAATATGCGCCTGATCGCCGGAAAGGTGATGATGGATCGCCATGTGCCCGACTATCTGTGCGAAACCGCCGGGGAAAGCTACGAGCAGACCCGGGCGCTGATCCGCCGCTGGCATCAGCGCGGCAGGCTGGGGTATGCCATCACCCCGCGCTTTGCCCCCACCTCGACGCCGGCGTTGCTGGAGGCGGTGCAGCGTCTGCGGGCCGAGTTTCCCGATACCTGGCTGCAGACGCATCTCAGTGAAAACCGGGAGGAGATCGCCTGGGTTAAACAGCTGTGGCCGGAGCATGCACGCTATCTGGATGTCTATCATCATTACCAGCTCACTGGCGAACGCAGCGTATTTGCTCACGGGATCCATCTTGATGATGCCGAGTGGCAGTGCCTGCATGACACCGGGTCTGCCGTTGCCTTCTGTCCGACCTCGAATCTGTTCCTCGGCAGCGGGCTGTTCCGCCTGCCCGCCTGCTGGCAGCACCGGGTGCGGATGGGCATCGGCAGCGACGTCGGGGCCGGGACCACCTTCAGCATGCTGCGAACGCTGGGTGAGGCCTACAAGGTAGGACAACTACAGAGCTATCGCCTGCGCGCCAGCGAGGCTTTCTATCACGCCACTCTCGGCGGGGCGCGCGCCCTGCGGCTGGAAGAGAAGATTGGCAATTTTCAGCCGGGCAAAGAGGCCGACTTTGTGGTCATTGACCCGGCAGTCACTCCGCTGCAGCGTCTGCGGATGGGCCGCTGCCATGATATTTATGAGCAGCTGTTCGTACTGATGACCCTGGGCGATGAGCGCAATATCAGCGAGACGTGGGTGAACGGCGAGCGGGTGTGGTGTCAGGATTGATCCTCGCCCTGGCCCTCTTCAAAAGGGAGAAGGCGCTGGCTGGGTTAGTGGCATTCAAAAACTCATCGCCAGGCCGAGGCCATAGCCCGTGGTGTTATTGCCGAACATATAGCGCGCCACCAGCCGGGTGCGGGTGATAAAGACCGGGTATTTACTGCTGTCCAGTTCGAGACCAACCCCCAGGGAGGTCAAACCGGTAAAACCCAGCGCCCCTCGCTGGTCGCCGATAAATTCAGTATGCGCGCCCTCCAGCACGTAGCGCAACGGGTTGCCCAGCAGCGTCCAGTCAGCGATCGGCGCGCGGCGGCGCAGATACAGGCCGAGATTCTCCGCGCTGGCTTCGCCCTGCACCACCTCGGCGCTGCTGCCGAAACTTTGCAGACGCATATAGGAGTAACGCAATTCGGCATCAATATCCTGGGTGGCGGAGAAGCGTTCATAATCCAGCATCAGCGCCCCGCCCAGCCCCCAGGCGTTGAAGCGTCCGCCGTCAAGAAACTGCAGATCGGCGTTGGTTTTTCGCTCTATGACCCAGCGGCCAAGGCGTACATCGCTGGCCAGGGTGCCGAGCATCACATTGACGATCGGCCGCAGCACCAGGTTACCTCCGAGGCTGTCCCGGTGCAGCGAAAAATCCCAGCCGACGCCGCCGGTGGTGGTCAGACTGTTCCATTTGGTCGGCACATTCCGCGTCTGTTGGCCATTGCTGACGACGAATCGCGGGTCGTAACGGCTGTAGCCCATTGTGCCTTCGAGGTAAAGAGGAAACGACTCGCTCAGGGTCGCTCCGCCGCCAAACTGGGTGATGGTCAGGTTGTGTTTATCGTTGCTCCCGGAACCGATGTTGAGATCGCTGGCGGTCACGTCGGGAACCACGGTATAGCTCATCAAGGTCAATACCGCATCGGCACGTTGTTTAATCGCGTGCCCGTCCGCCGCCAGCGTCGTCGGCGCAGAAAGAGAGACTACCGACAGCAGAACGAGAAGACGCACCATACGTTGTTTGCCACCTCAAACACAGGCTAATCTTATTACCACCCGTTACAGCAGGCTGGCTCATCCTCAGTATAGACGGAGAGCCCGAATCAAGCTGCGCCACCGCTATTGCGCAACAGTTCCGCACTGTCAAAAGGCATGCGCGTTACCCGGTTGCGCCCGTCATTTTTCGCCGCATACAGCGCTTTATCGACGCGGTAAAACAGCTGATCAATCGCTTCGCCATCATGATGCTCGGCGACGCCAATGCTGACGGTGACCGACAGCGTCTGATATTCGCTGACCGCCTGGCGGATCGCCTCCGCCACCATCAGCGCGCGGGCGATCGGCGAATGGGGCAAAAAGAGCAGAAACTCCTCGCCTCCCCAGCGATATATCTTATCTTCACGGTCCACCGAGGTTTCCAGAATGCGGGAGATCACCAGCAGAACTTCATCGCCTTTTTGATGACCGTGAATATCATTAATACTCTTGAAATGATCGATATCGATTAACAACAGACAAAAACCATGGGCGATAAACGACGGCGCGTCGACGAGCCGGTAAAATTCGCGGCGATTTAACAGTCCGGTTAAGGGATCGTGGGCGGCGGAAAATTCCAGCTCTTTTTTCAGATGCACTTCTTCAGTGATATCGTGAATGATGCATAACATCAGCCGGATATTATACAGCACCACCGGCCCGGCATAGGTTTGAACATGGCGCAGCGAGCCGTCAGCCAGAATATGAGTAAAATTAAGCGGCTTATGCCCGCCGGGCATATTGGCAATGTTATTCATAATGGGGATCACATCCCGGCCCAGGGTATTAATTTGCCAGGTATGTTTAGTGCGCATTTCCTCATCGGAATAATGATAAAAGCGCAGCGCGGCAATATTGGCATCGACAATCCGGCCCTCTTTCTGAGGATCGATCAACAGCATCGGCGCGGTATTGGTCATAAAAAAGCGGGCAAAAAAGCCATTGTTCCGCCGCTGGTAGCGGCGGGAGCCGGTATGAATCGACTGATTTTGCGCGAGCAGCTTCACCGCTTCGAATAACAGTAAGGTGCCGCTGTCCTCGGTCTCCACCAGGGTGGTTTTACAATATACCGACTGCAACCCTTTGGCGGTCAGCAGCGTCCAGACTTCAAATATCTCAGTCATGGCGTCGAGATAGCGCAAATAATGCTGCAGCTGCGTTTCCGGGCAGGTGGAATAGATACCGTTGCGCATCTCATTCAGCGACATATCGCCGCTCAGCGTCCGGGAAGCCTGATTGGCATAGACCACACACTCTGTAAAAGGATGGACTACCCAGATCGGGGTGCTTAATACATCAAAAACAGCCAGTTCTTTTAATAACATACAGGCCCCAAACCGACCCACTCCCGGCGCGGAACGGCACATCATTCAGTGCAGCTCTGACGCTGGCATAAAGTGATAGCAAAAATAATCGAGTAACCGTCATTACGCGCGTGCGCGGCAAGTATAGTCGGTTCCTGGCCCAGCGACGCCTACCCGGAGCGACTTTGCGCACGGTTTAACCGACAGAGGAGACACTGCCTTTATTATTAATTTTATTTCAATAGCATAGCAGCAATGCCAGAACGGGTAGTCGCTTTTGATCACAGACTGTGTATACCCGTCACACTTTACGCTGCAGGGGGGCAGGCTTGTGCCGTGGCACGCAGATGGCCGTTGTTCTGCTCAGCGTTATCATGATAGTTTCTATCATAACGCTCATTTTCAATGGTCATCACAGTGAAAAAATCCGCCAGCAAAATCACGCTTACCGACATTGCGCGCGAAGCCAACGTCGGCGTGGCCACCGTCGACCGGGTACTCAACAAGCGCGCGGCGGTGAAAGAATCTACCGCGTACCGCGTGCTGGAGGCCGCCCGGCGGCTGGGGTTTACGCTCGAACAGCCGCACTATCGCCTGGCCGCCGGCAAAGCGCCGGTTACCGTCAGGATGGGCTTTATTCTGCTGCAGGAGACCCACTCCTTCTACCTGCCGCTGGCGAGGGCGCTCGCAAGAGAGGCCGCGCCGTGGCTGCCGGCGGGCGAGACGCCGGCGATCCTGCATTTTGCCATTGATGCGGTGGAAGCGATGGCCCAGGCCATTCACCGGCTCAGCGATGAGGTGGAGGTGCTCGGCCTGGTGGCGCTGGATCACCCGCTGATTCGCCATGCGGTGGGCCGGGCCGCCGCCCGCGGCGTTCGCGTATTCACCCTGCTTTCGGATCTGTCGGTTCCCCAGCGCAGCGGCTATATCGGCCTCGATAACCAAAAAGCCGGGCGCACCGCCGCCTGGTTTATCGACCGCTTATGCCGTGGCGAAGGCGAAATAGCCATTATCATTGGCGATAATCGTTTTACCTGTCAGGAAAGCTGTGAGATCAGCTTCCGCTCCTGTCTGCGCGAGCAGGGTAAAGGGCAGCAGATCCTTGAGCCGGTTCGCAGCCATGAACGGGCGGATGTCGCCAGAAGCGTAACGGAACAGCTGCTCAGCCAGTACCCGGCCCTGCAGGCGATCTATGCTCCCTGCGGCGGCATTGAAGGGATTGTCGGGGCGCTGCGCGACAGCGGCCGCCAGCAGGCCGTCACCCTGGTCTGCCATGGCCCGCTAAGCGACAGTGAACTGGCGCTGATCGATGGCACCATCGATGTCATTCTCAACCACCGGCTGGATGACTTTGCCGCCGCCACCCTGCGCGCCATGACGGAAGCCGTTTCGCGGCCGCCCAGCGAAGTGATTTCGCACCCTCAGCCTTTCGATATCATTACCAAAGAAAATATGTAAACGCCCGCCCCGTCGCCGACGGGGCGGCCTCACGCCTGGACCACGCCTGGACTCATTTTGATAAATAACTATCAAATACAACCTCAATACAAATCATGACGGCCATCATAAAATTATCATTCCAACATTGTTGGCTATGAAATTTTCATTCAATACTCAGCGGCATCCCCTGTGATAAAAGGAAGCCGACATGACCTATCCTATCGCCAACGCCCCCTGTAGCTGGGGCGTGGATGACCCGAAAAACCCTGACCTTCCCGCCTGGGCTACCGTGCTGAAGGAGGCGGCGCAGGCCGGCTATCGCAGCATCGAGCTCGGCCCGTGGGGCTACCTGCCCACCGACCCGACCAGCCTGCGCGCGGCGCTGGAGCAGCATCAGCTGTCGCTGGTCGCCGGGACGATCTTTGACGATCTGGTGAGCGAAGACCATTATCCCACTCTGGAGGCGCTGACCCATCAAATCTGCCGCAATCTGTCGCAGGCTCCGGCCGCCGACCCCATCCCGGGACACCCTTTCCAGCCGCCCTATCTGGTGATTATCGACTTCGGCAACCCCGAGCGGGCGCGCTTTGCCGGACGCAGCGCGCTGGCTCCGCGCCTCAATGACGCAGACTGGCAACGGATGATGGCGCACATTACCGCCCTCAGCACCCTCGCCTGGCGGGAGTACGGCGTGCGGGCGGTTATCCATCCCCACGCCGGGGGCTGCATCGAATTTGCCGATGAAATCGAGCGGCTGGCCAACGCTATCCCGCACGACGTGGCAGGGTTGTGTCTGGATACCGGGCATCTCTACTACGCCGGAATGGATCCGCTCACCTGGCTGGATCGCTATTACGCGCGGCTCGACTACCTGCACTTCAAGGATGTGGATCCGCAGGTTTACCAGCGCGCCGTCGCCGAAGGCATCGACTTTTTCACCGCCTGCGCCGAAGGGGTGATGTGCCCGCTCGGCAGCGGCGCCATTGACTACCCGGCCATTAACGATTTTCTTGCCCGCCGCGGCTATCAGGGCTGGATAACCATTGAACAAGAGCGTGATCCGCGCCATGCCGCAGGCAGCCTGCAGGCGGTCACGGAGAGCCTGCGCTATCTGCGCGGCGTTGGATTCTGACAGGAGAACCCCATGATTAACGGTTTAAGACCGCTCGACCGCACCCTGCGCTGGGGCATGGTCGGCGGCGGCGGCAGCAGCCAAATCGGCTATATTCACCGCTCTGCCGCCCTGCGCGATAACACCTTTGCGCTGCTGGCCGGCGCCTTTGATATTGATGCCGATCGCGGGCGCCAGTTCGGTCAACAGCTGGGGGTCGATCCCGCACGCTGTTACGCCGATTACCAGAGTCTGTTTCGCGGCGAGGCTGCCCGCCCGGACGGTATTCAGGCCGTGTCGATTGCCACGCCGAATAACACTCACTATGCCATCTGTCGGGCGGCGCTGGAGGCCGGGCTGCACGTGGTGTGCGAAAAGCCGCTGTGCTTCAGCAGCGAAGAGGCGGACGAACTGGTGGCCCTCAGCCAGCGGCAGCGTAAGATCATCGGCGTGACCTACGGCTATGCCGGCCATCAGATGATCCTGCAGGCCCGGCAGATGATCGCCGACGGACTGCTGGGCGACATTCGTATCGTCAATATGCAGTTTGCTCATGGCTTCCACGCCCAGCCGGTGGAGCAGGAAAACGCCAGTGCCCGCTGGCGGGTCGATCCCCGCTTCGTCGGCCCCAGCTATGTGCTGGGGGATCTTGCCACTCACCCGCTGTTTCTGGTCGAAACCATGGCCCCGCAGTTGAAGATCGCCCGGCTGATGTGCGCCAGACAAAGCTTCGTCAAAAGCCGCGCCCCGCTGGAAGATAACGCGCATGTGCTGATGGAGTATGACAACGGCGCCGTCGGCTCGCTGTGGAGCTCCGCCGTTAACTGCGGCTCCATGCACGGGCAAAAGGTGCGCATCGTGGGGGAAAAAGCCAGTCTTGAATGGTGGGATGAACAGCCCAACCAGCTGCGCTACGAGGTGCAGGGCGAACCGGCGCGCGTTCTGGAGCGCGGCATGGGCTATCTTGATCCGCTGGCGCGCCAGGACGATCGCATCGGCGGTGGCCACCCGGAGGGGCTGTTCGACGCCTGGTCGAATCTCTATCGCCGCTTCGCCATCGCCATGGACGCCGCTGACCGGCGTGACGAGGCGCTGTTGGCGGACTTCTGGTATCCGGACGCCCGCGCCGGGGCGTTCGGCGTCCGCTGGGTGGAAAACTGCGTACGCTCTGCCGACAACGGCGCCTGTTGGGTCAACTTCCGCTAATTCGCCGGCTCAGGGCCTCGCCCTGAGCCTTTCTCGCTACTTCTCAATGCGCGCCAGCTGGGTTTTATCGGCCTCGCGGGCGCGATCGGCCAGCCCCTGAAACGCGGCAGCGCCATAGTATTGCTCAGGAACCGGCAGCGCCTGCATATCGTGCCCCGGATAGATCTGCAGCTCGCCGAGGTCGCGCAAGCGGAATCCCCCCACCTGCGCCGGCATGGTCAGGCGATATGGCGGCATGGTTTCGAAAGGGACCGGCGTCGGCAGCCGGTTTTCCTGTAGATCGTAATTACGCTTCAGCACCAGAAACTTATCCGGCACCCGGCGGCGACTGTTCCACCAGTCGCCATCGATCCGCTGGAACATCGCTTCCGTCTCCCCTCGCGTGGCCACCATCAGCCGGGTCAGCGCCTTTTTCAGCGCCGCCTCCATGGCCCGGTTATACGCTTCCACCGACCCGCCGTGGCCGCTAAGGATGACGTTAATCGCCAGCCTGGCACCCAGTAAGTTGGAGTAGAGATCCTCCGGCGAAAACGCGGAGATCTCTTCTGAAAACCCGGGCACTGACTGGAAGCCATACCACTGGGCGATCTCATGCCACTGGGCGATTTCGAAGGCCAGATGCCCGGCGAGCCAGGCCGCCAGCTGATAGCGCTGCCTGACCCCCGCCGGCGGCGTAAAGGCATTGAGCTGAACGCGGCGCACGCCAAGTTCTTCGCTGTAGAATATGCGCCCCGCCTGGCCCAGCGTCGGCGAAATGCGATTGAACAGATAAAAGGTGTAATCCGCCGTGTCGCGCACATGGGCAATATCGATAAACCCGCCGCGACGGGTATAGATAAGCCCGTTCTGCTCCTCGCTCAGCCCCAGCAGATTTTTCACCGCGCCGAGCGCGCTGTCGTTGTAATGGTGCTTGCCCAGGGTATCCAGGGTCAGCACGTTACCAATCTGATACACCGGGATCGGAATGCCCACCGCCCGCACGTGCAGGTCGTAGCCAAAGGCGCAGCATGGCCGCAGCGATTCCGGCGGCGACAGCTCGCCCAGGGTGGGCGCAGGATGGATCGCCGTCACGGCGGGCAACACCGGGTCCTGCGCCAGCGCCGGCAGCGCCAGCGCGAATAACAGCCATAAGGCTTTACGCATCAACAGCCTCTCCACAGCAACAAAAGAGCGCGCATCTTACCGGCAGACGGCGCCTGCAGTTTTAGTTAAAAACGGTATTCACCGGAGACAAAGAAGCTGTTGCGGTCGTTAAAACCGAATTCAGTCAGCACGTTAAAGTTTTTGGTGACCTCATACTGGGCGCCAATCAGCATATTCCACGGCGAGGTCAGCTTCTGCTTAACGTCGAATTTGCCCTCGCCGTCTTTATTGACCGCGGCAATAAGGGGCTGCAGCTCTGGCGGCATGTGCAGGTCGGCGAGATCACCCTTAAACTCCTGCTGCACGTCCTGATACATGCTCCCGACCCACAGGCTGAGATGGGACGGCCCGTCGATCCCCTGAAAACTGAACCGATAGCCGACGCGCGGCGAGACGGTGACCGCCGAAATGCTGCCGTCGAGGATATCGAAGTCGGTGCGGGTGTAGTTAGTATCCACTAACCCAAACCAGTTGCCGTAGCCGCCGGCGAGCGTAAAGCCGGCCCCCCAGGTGGTGCCTTTAAAATCAAGGGTAAAATCAATATCCTGCAACTTCCCGCTCTGATAAAGCTGGTGAACCGCGCCGGCGATGGCCCGATCCAGGCCGCGAAACTGCGATGGGTCTGAATCCACTGAAACCTGGGAGACGGACGACCCGCGGGTATGCCCCACCAGTCCGTATACGTTAAGGAACGGAAAGACCCACATATCCAGGCGCAGGTTTTCGGTTTTGCTTTTCTCGCGGGTGTGTCCGGCATCGATGGCGAACATATCGCTGGGAATGGGATGATTGCCGAGCTTAAGCCCGGAAAAGGTAATACTGTCGACCATGATATCCTGGCGGATATTCATATAGCTCAGGTTGACGCCGTAGGGTAACGGAATGGAATATCCTCTGGCGCGAGCCTCATCGCCCCAGATCGGAAAATAGCTGTCGCTGTCGTCCGGCTCCGCAGCCGACGTGCCCCAGGCCGCTAATAGTAGCGTTAACACCGCGCCGGATGTTCTCATTTTTGTTCTCATGTGTAGTTATAAACCCGAACCGACATTGAAATAGACCGCCTGCTCATGCTCGCTGAACGCCACGTCAATCCCGGTACGCAAACCGTACTGTCGCGCGATCAGGTAACGAAAACCGGCCCCCCATGCCACCTCTGACTGTTCCCATAGCGTTTCCGCCGCGTCAGCGGCGCTCCCGGCGCCAACGAATCCCTGCAGGATCCAGCGCGGAGTGACCGCCCAGGCCAGCTGGGTTTGCGCCGTGGCCACGTAGTCGCCCTGATAGCGGTAGCGCGAAATCCCACGCAGCGCGATGTAAGGACGCGCCATCGGCATCAGGTGCTTATCATGGTGGGTTAAGGACTGATAATTGCCCGCGACCGCCAGGGTCAGCGTCTGGCTGAGCGGAATAAACACCTTCCCGTCCAGCGAAAACGTGTTGTAGTGATAATCGCCCCCGAGCAGCGAACGGAAAAACCGATATTCGCCCTTCAGCGCTAACCCACTCTGAGGATAGAAAATATTATCGGTAGTGTCATATTCCGCCACCACCCCCAGCGCCGAAGAGGTGCTGTTTTGCCCGAGCACCTGCTGCCAGACCCGGTTGACCCGCGGATTATCGAAAGCGACATCCGCCCGGGCATACACCTGGGAGCCCCCGAGAAACACCGGCGTATCGCCCACGCGAAACAGCAGCTTTTGCAGCGCGGCGACCCCTTTGGTCTGCGTCTGCACCGGTTTAGCATGGCTGAAGCCGCCGATGTCGCCGGAATAGATATCCAGATTGACGTTAGCGTAGCCGGCTCCCGCCAGGTAACGAATGTGATCATGCCGCCAGGTGTGACGATGGCCGCCGCCAATAAACCAGGTGCCATTCTGTGTGGCGGCCCCGCCGAAAGCGGTGAGCGGCGGAGGAATAAACTGCCCGCCCTCCCGGCTGCCTTTACCGTGTAAAAACAGGCCAAACAGTCCGCCGCCATAGCCGATCGCCGGCTCGGTTATCGCCAGCGGCACCGGCAGAAAACCGTAACGGTTTTCCGCCAGATACTGACTCATGTCGAGCATGCTATCTTCCGCATCGAAGAGATCGGCGGCATCGCCAGGCGGGCACAACAGGAACAGAAGCGCCAGCGCGGACAGCGGGAATTTCATGCTCACTCCAGGGCGTTGGGGCGCGCACGACACGCGTGGCGAACAGGATTATTACAACGGAATAATGAAAATATAACGTAACCGGAGAACCCTCACCAACGCGCAGCGGCCTGTTTTTCGGGTATTTTTGTACAAAAAAGAGCTGGCCGTCACAGAAAAACACCTTCGCGCCGCCGGACGGCGCGATGATTGTATTCATAAGGTGAATGTCGTATAACATAGCGCTACCGAGGGGTGTCCCGTGAGGGCTGAGATGGCGCAAGCCGAACCCTTTGAACCTGATCTGGGTCATGCCAGCGAAGGGACGGGTCGGCAATTTTGCCAGCATTACCGCCATTGCCTGTTCACACCCCTGCACGCCCGGATCTCCCCTGCATAAATGGAGGTCCTGTGATTGTTCCCGCGTTTAGCCAAGGTCTTTATGGCCGTTTACGCCAGCTGGCCGCCGCTGACTGGCAGCACTATGTGGCGCACCCTTTCGTCCAGCAGCTTGCCGAAGGCACCCTGGCGAAAAGCGCGTTCCGTCGCTATCTGACCCAGGATTATCTGTTTCTGATCCATTTCGCCCGCAGCTACGCGCTGCTGGTGAGTAAACTGCGCACACTGCCGGAGATGCGCGCCGCGGCCGCCTCCATGAACGCCATCCTTAACGAAGTGCCGCTGCACGTCGGCTACTGCGCCCAGTGGGGCATTAGCGAACCGGAGATGGCCGCCCAGCCCGAAGCGCCAGAAACCATCAATTATACCCGCTACGTGCTGGATATCGGTCATTCAGGCGACGCGCTGGATCTGCTGGTCGCCCTGATGCCCTGCGTGGCGGGTTACGCCGAAATCGGTCTGGGCCTGCTGCATCACCCAGCCACCCGACTGGAGGATAATCCTTACGCCTCGTGGATCCGTAACTATGGCGATGAAGGCTATCTGCAGGGCGTCAGCGCCGCGCTGGCGCTGCTGGAGACCGTGTGGCAACAGCGCGGAAGCGAGGCCCGCCTCGCCGGGCTGAGCGACATCTTCACCACCGCCACCCGCCTGGAGGCGCAGTTCTGGCAGATGGGGCTTAACGCCGCGGCGGAGTCCCGGGCGTGACGGCGCCAGGTATCGAGGTCCGCAAGCTGAGCCTCCATTTCGGCGACCGCCGCCTGTTCGATAACCTGTCGCTGACGGTCCCCGGCGGCCAGTGGGTGTCGCTGCTCGGCGCCAGCGGGGCCGGTAAAACCAGCCTGCTGCGGGTCATGGCCGGCCTGGCCCCCGCCACCCGCGGGGAAGTGGTCGCCAGCGACGGAAAGCCGATACCCGGCCGCCTGGCGTGGATGGGGCAGAAAGACCTGCTTTACCCCTGGCTGAGCGTTCGGGAGAACGTCGCCCTCGGCGCGCGGCTGCGCGGTGAGAAAGTGGATCACGCCCGGGTCGCCACCCTGCTTGAACAGGTGGGGCTCGCCTCCAGCGCCGACGCCCGGCCGGCGACGCTCTCCGGCGGGATGCGTCAGCGCGCCGCGCTGGCCCGCACCCTGTATGAGGACCGGCCCATCGTGCTGATGGATGAGCCCTTCTCGGCGCTGGACACCCTCACCCGCACGCGCATTCAGACCCTCGCAGCCACTCTGCTGGCGGGGCGCACGGTGGTGCTGATCACCCACGATCCGCTGGAAGCCTGCCGGCTGAGCCACCGTCTGCTGGTCCTCTCGGCCGCCGACGGGGAGATCGACGACAGCCATCACCTCACCGGCGCGCCTCCGCGCGCGCCGGATGCGCCCGAGCTGTTGAACGCCCAGGCGGCGCTGCTGCAGCAGTTGATGAGGGCCCACTCATGACTGGACGTCTCTGGCGCGGCGGCATGGTGTTCTGCGGACTGATGCTTCTCTGGGGGCTGGCCAGCCGCAGCGGCATTCCGCACTTTCTTTTACCCTCCCCGGCGGCGGTCGCCGAGGCGCTGTGGGTCAATCGCGCCTATCTCGGCTGGCACACGCTGATTACCCTCAGCGAGATCCTCAGCGGCCTGGCGCTGGGGGTGGCGCTCGGCGTCACGCTGGCGCTGGGCATGATCCTCTCCCCGCGCCTGCAGCGCTGGCTGATGCCGCTGGTGCTCACCAGTCAGGCGATCCCGGTCTTTGCCCTCGCCCCGCTGCTGGTGCTGTGGCTGGGGTTTGGCATGAGCGCCAAAGTGGCGATGGCGGTGCTGGTGATTTTCTTTCCCGTCACGTCCGCCTTCTTTGACGGCTTGCGACGGGTCAACCACGAGTATCTCGATCTGGCGCGCAGTATGAACGCGTCCTTCGGCGCTCAGCTGCGGCATGTCCGCCTGATGGCCGCCCTGCCGGCGCTGGGCTCGGGCCTGCGCATGGCGGCGGCGGTGGCCCCCATCGGCGCCATTATCGGCGAATGGGTCGGCTCCGCCGAGGGGCTGGGCTACGTCATGCTTAATGCCAACGCGCGGCTGCAAACCGATATCTGCTTCGCCGCGCTGTTTATTTTAGTGCTGCTAACCCTCTTCCTGTGGCTGGCGGTAGACACCCTGCTGCACCGGCTGATCGACTGGTCGCCGGAATAATCATGAAGTAATAAAGGAAAACAGATGAAAACGTCGCTTTTCGCCGGAGCAACCCTGACGGCGCTGCTCAGCGGTCACGCGCTGGCCAATGAACCGCTCACCCTGGTGCTGGACTGGTATATTAACCCCGACCATGCGCCGATTATGGTGGCCGAGCAGATCGGCGCCTTTAAGGCCCAGGGTCTGGACGTCAAGATTGTCCCCCCGTCGGATCCAGCGCTGCCGCCCCGCATGGTGGCCGCCCGACAGGCGGACCTGGCCATCACCTACCAGCCGCAGGTGCACTTCTTCGCTGACGAAGGGTTACCGCTGGTGCGCGTGGGCACCCTGATCGGCTCGCCGCTGAACACGGTGATCGCCCTGGATAAGCAGATCAAAACCCCGGCGGATCTGCAAGGCAAGAAGGTGGGTTACTCGGTCAGCGGCATTGAGCAGGCCACCCTGTCGACCATGGCGCAGCATGCGGGGATCGATCCGGCCAGTATCAAGCTGGTCAACGTCAATTTTCAGCTGACCAGCGCTCTGCTGGCGGGCCAGGTGGACGCGGTCATCGGCGGTTATCGTAATATAGAAGCGCAGGAGCTGAAGCTGCAGGGCAAAGCCCCGGTGGTGATGAACGTTGAGGATTATGGCGTACCGGCCTATGACGAGCTGGTGATTGTCGCCCACCGCGACGCGATTCATGAGGCGAAAATCCGTAAATTCCTCACCGCCCTGCAGGCCGGGGTCAGCTACCTGCGCGCGCATCCGCAGGAGAGCTGGGAGGCGTTCGCCGCCGCGCATCCGGAGCTGAAGACCAAGCTTAACCATCAGGCGTGGCTGCAAACCGTGCCGCTGTTCGCCGCCGATCCGGCGGCGCTGGATAAAGCGCGCTACGACACTTACGAACAGTTTTTATATAACAATAAGTTGGTGAAAAAAGTTACACCTTTAACAAATTATGCGGTTGAGCTGCATTGACTCTTGCTATCGCTGACGGAAGGCTTTCCGTCAGCGCTTTAACGCAGCGGCAATAAAAATATAGAGACTTTCTCACTAATAATTACACTTTAAAGGGTTATCGTTACCCTGGGTTGTTTTATTATAATTCAGCAGGTTACGTTAATTTTTACCCCGGTAAGAATAACGTCAAAATAACGCAATCAATAAAACGTTGAATGCGGATTTAAAAAGCCATATATTGTGCGCGCTTTATGAATGCCAATTCAATTCCTTACACCAATTATTCAACCAGCGTTCAACCGCAATGCTGGTTGTGGGAGTGATATGATGACGGATAAAGTCCGTATTGATACTTTACGTGCCGATTTATTAGACGCAAACAACGAAACCTTTTTGGCCCGTCAGGCCGAATTCGAATCGAATGTCAGGAGTTACCCGCGTAAGTTACCGCTGGCTATCACTAAAGCTGAAGGCGTGTGGCTGACGGATGCGGATAACAAACAGTACCTGGACTGCCTCGCCGGCGCCGGTACTCTCGCTCTGGGCCACAACCACCCTGATGTATTGCAGAGCATCCAAAGTGTCATTACCAGCGGCTTGCCGTTACATACTCTCGATCTGACTACTCCGTTAAAAGATCGTTTCTCCGAATACCTGCTCTCTTGCCTGCCGGGCGAAGGGAAAGAGTATTGCCTGCAGTTCACCGGTCCTTCCGGCGCTGACGCCGTGGAAGCGGCGCTGAAGCTGGCGAAAAAATACACCGGCCGTACGTCGGTGATCAGCTTCTCCGGCGGCTATCACGGGATGACCCACGGCGCGCTGTCGGTCACCGGCAACCTGTCGCCGAAAGCGGCGGTCAACGGCATGATGCCGGAAGTGCAGTTTATGCCTTACCCGCACCTGTACCGCTGCCCGCTGGGCATCGGCGGCGAAGCCGGCGTCAAAGCACTGACCTACTACTTCGAAAACCTGATCAACGACGTGGAGAGCGGCGTCCGTAAACCGGCGGCCGTGATCCTCGAAGCCGTTCAGGGCGAAGGCGGCGTGAACCCGGCGCCGGTCGAGTGGCTGCAGCGCATTCGCAAAGTGACCGAAGAGCACGGCATTCTGCTGATCGTCGATGAAGTGCAGGCCGGCTTTGCCCGTACCGGTAAATTCTTCGCCTTCGAACACGCCGGTATTCAGCCGGACATCATCGTGATGTCGAAAGCGGTTGGCGGCGGTCTGCCGCTGGCGGTGCTGGGCATTAAAAAGCAGTTCGACGCCTGGGAACCGGGTCACCACACCGGCACCTTCCGCGGCAACCAGCTGGCGATGGCTACCGGCCTGACCACCCTGCGTCACCTGCGCGACAACAACATTGCCGACAAAGTCGCCGCCCAGGGCGAGTGGCTGAAAGGCAAACTGGCGGAGCTGCAGAAGCGCTACCCGGTCATTGGCCACGTTCGCGGTCTCGGTCTGATGATCGGTATCGAAATCGTCAAGCCGAACGACGCGCAGGATCACATGGGCTGCTACCCGGCTGACGGCGAACTCTCTGCCCTGCTGCAGAAGAAATGCTTCGAAGCGGGCCTGATTCTGGAGCGCGGTGGCCGTCACGGCTGCGTGCTGCGCCTGCTGCCGTCCCTGCTGATCAGCGACGCGGAACTGAATGTGTTCCTCGACAAATTTGAACAGGCCCTGCTGGCCGCCGGTGTGAAACCGGTCTGAGTGGAGTCAGTGACCACCATGTCCACATTGAATCCGATTCTTGCTGGTTCGGCGCAGAGCGTTGAGGCCTATCAGCAGGTTATCGAGCAGACCAGTCAGGCCGTTGTGCAGTGGCTGAAGCAACCTGAGATGTATCAGGGGAAAAGCGTTGACGAACTGCGTGAGCGTATCTCCCTTGAATTTAACGAACAGGGGTTGGGTAACCAGGCGGCGATTGATCGTGCGATCGAGTACTTCCTGAAAGACAGCCTGTCGGTGCATCACCCACAGTGCGTGGCGCACCTGCACTGCCCGAGCCTGGTGATTAGCCAGGCGGCGGAAGTGCTGATCAACGCCACCAACCAGAGCATGGACTCCTGGGATCAGAGCCCGTCGGCGACCATCATTGAGATGAAGCTGATCGAGTGGCTGCGCGCCCGGGTCGGCTATCCGGCAGGCGACGCCGGCGTCTTCACCAGCGGCGGCACCCAGAGCAACCTGATGGGCCTGATGTTGGCGCGCGACGCCTTCTTCGCCCGTCAGGGACACTCCATCCAGCAGGATGGGCTGCCGGGGGATATCCGCCAGTACAAAGTGCTGTGCTCGGAAAACGCCCACTTCTCGGTGCAGAAGAACATGGCGCTGATGGGTCTCGGCTACCGCTCGGTTACGCTGGTGAAAACCGACGAATTCGCGCGGATGGACGTGGCCGACCTGAAGGCGAAGATTGCGCAGGCGCAGGCTAACGGCGAACAGATCATGGCGATCGTCGCCACCGCCGGGACCACCGACGCGGGGGCTATCGACCCGCTGCGCGACATCGCTGGTATCGCCGCGGAGCATCAGATCTGGCTGCACGTTGACGCGGCCTGGGGCGGCGCGCTGCTGCTGTCTGAGCAGTATCGCGACTATCTTGACGGTCTGGAGCTGGTGGATTCCGTTACCCTGGACTTCCACAAGCAGTTCTTCCAGACCATCAGCTGCGGTGCCTTCCTGCTGAAGGATGCCCGCCATTACGAGCTGATGCGTTATCAGGCGGCCTATCTGAACTCCGAGTTCGATGAAGAACACGGCGTGCCGAACCTGGTTTCTAAATCGCTGCAGACCACCCGCCGCTTCGATGCCCTGAAGCTGTGGATGGGCCTCGAAGCGCTGGGGCAGAAACAGTATGCGGCGATCATCGATCACGGCGTCACCATGGCGAAAAACGTCGCGGAGTACGTGAAGTCGCAGCCGACGCTGGAGCTGGTGATGCAGCCGCAGCTGGCGAGCGTGCTGTTCCGTTCCCGTCCGGCGCAGATGGCGCAGAGCGACGCGGCGGCTATCGCCCTGCTCAACCAGCGCGTCGGCGACGCCCTGCTGGCTTCCGGCCGCGCCAACGTTGGCGTGACCGAGCACAACGGCGTTACCTGCCTGAAGCTGACCCTGCTGAACCCGGTGGTGACGCTGGATGATGTGAAGGTCCTGCTGAGCCTGGTGGAGCGCACCGCTCAGGAGCTGCTGGCGCAATAATCTGCCTGAGCGAGGCGGCGCCTGTCGCCCCGCTCAGCGGCCAGCCCTGCCTGCACTAAGCCGATAAGTTCCCTTATCGGCTTTTTTTATGCCTGCCTGCGCGACTTCTACGCTTCTCGCCGCAGGGTCCGTTGACGCCTGCCCGCCGCGATGCCACAGTAAGGTCCCGATAATGGCAATCGCCAGAATCCAACGTCCCGGTAATAAGGATGATAATGGAGAAACGCTTACCCGGCCTCGATCTCGACGCCCTGCGCAGCTTTGTGACCGGCATGGAGTGCGGCAGCTTCGCCCTGGCGGCGCAGCGTCTGGCGCGCTCCACCTCCGCCGTCAGCGCCCAGCTCAAAAAGCTGGAGAGTCAGTGCGGCGCCGCGCTGGTGGTTAAACAGGGGCGTCACCTGGCGCTGACCGCGGAGGGCGAAAAGCTAATGAGCTACGCCAGACGGCTGCTGGCGCTCAATGATGAAACCCTGCGCGCGCTGCAGGGCGAACGGCTCACTGGCGAAATTCACCTTGGCATGCAGGAAGATTTTGGCGAATCGCTGATGCCGGGGATCCTTGGGCAGTTTACCCGCCACCATCCGCAGGTGCGGATCGTCGCCAGGGTGGATCGCAATGGCCCGCTGCGCCAGGCGCTGGCGGAGCAGACGCTGGATCTGGCGCTGCTGTGGCAAACCGAAGATCAGGGCCCCGGGCTGGGCCGCAGCCCGCTGGCGTGGATTGCGCATCCTGACTTTGACGTTCGCGCGCGGCTGGCGTCCGGCGAGCCGCTGCCGCTGGTGATGTTCGACAGCCCGTGCCTGATGCGTTCCCGCGCTATTGCCTGTCTCGATGCCGCAGGGATCCCCTGGCAGGTGGTGTTCGTCAGCCACAGCCTGAGCGGCATCTGGGCGGCGGTGCAGGCCGGCCTGGGGCTGACGGTACGCACCCGCATCGGCATGCCAGGCAATCTGCGCCCCGCCGGCGGATCACTGCCATCCCCCGGCAACCTGGCCGTCAGTCTGCAACAAACCCCGCGTCAGGAACCCCATTCCGCCGCGGTCACGCTGCTCGGCGAACTGATGTCCGAGGCCCTGCAGGAGTGGGTTGTTCGGTGACAGTGTCACGCCAATTTCCCTCACCCTCTCCCGGAGGGAAAGGGAACCGTTCGGCAGCGTCTGTTACCCCGGCAAACATTTTGTCTCCACCCGCTACGTAACCCGCCTTACCGGGCAAGCGCAGCGCCGCCCGGCAATGGGCATCCAGCACCCTTCCCGTTTCAACGCCCGGTGGCGGCTGCGCCTTACCGGGCCTACATTCTCCCTGCGCACTCCCGTAGGCCGGGCAAGCGTAGCGCCGCCCGGCAATGAGCATTCTGCGCCGCTCCCGCTTCGATGCCCGGTGGCGGCTGCGCCTTACCTGGCCTACATTCTCCCTGCGCGCTCCTGTAGGCCGGGCAAGCGTAGCGCCGCCCGG
>NZ_JBEAJA010000058.1:0-141688 GCF_040064755.1 Klebsiella sp. GB_Kp056
GTGTGAGCCTGTGAGAGGAACTTGTAGGCCGGGTAAGGCGCAGCCGCCACCCGGCGAAATCAAGGGTACCGCGCCTGGCGTCTCGCCCGGCGGCGCTGCGCTTGCGCGGGCCTACGGGGTGTGAGCCTGTGAGAGGATCCTCCAGGCCGGGTAAGGCGCAGCCGCCACCCGGCACAAAGGCGCGCTAGCGTTCCTCCTGATACAGCGGCACTACGGCGCCGCCGATATAGCGACGGCGCAGCCAGGCGGAGAGGGTGTCCATGATCATCACCACCGCCACCAGCAGCAGCGTGATAAACATCACCACATCCCAGTTCCACAGGCGCATATTCTCGGCATAGATAAGCCCGATACCGCCGGCGCCGACGAAGCCCAGCACCGCCGCGGAGCGGGTGTTGGATTCAATCTGGTACAGGCTCAGCGCGAGGAAGGTCGGGAACGACTGGGTAAAAATGCCAAAACGATGCTTTTGCAGGCCGTTCGCGCCCACGGCGGTCAGCCCGCGCCCGGGGGAGCGGTCCACGGCTTCGTGTCCTTCCGCGTACAGCCGTCCCAGCAGACCGGTGTCCTGCATGATGATCGCCAGCACCCCGGCCAGCGGCCCGAGGCCTACCGCGCGCACGAAAATCAGCCCCCAGATAGCCATGTCGATCCCGCGCAGCACATCAAACAGGCGGCGCATCAGCAGGGCGAGGGTCCCCAGCACCACGCCGCGCATGATGTTGCGGGCGGCGAAGAAGGAGAGCAGCAGCGCCAGCACCGTGGCGGTGAGCGTCCCGGCGAAGACGATAGCCAGGGTAATGCCGATTTGCGTGAAGTAATAGCCAAACGGCCAGTTCCAGAAGTCGTGCCAGACGAACATCCGCGCCAGATAGCGGCCAATCTGCTGCAGGCCGGTGGTCAGCTGTTCGCCGCTGATGCCGAACTGCAGAAAAAACCAGACGTAATAGAGCACGCAGGCCAGCGCCACCAGCCCGACGTAGCGCAGGTAGCGCCCCTGGACCTGATAGAGCTGTTTATGCTGCCGACGGCTGGCGGCGATATCCGGTTGCATGTGCCAGACGCTCATTTCTTACCCTCCAGTACCCACAGGCGCAGACGACCGGACAGCATGTCCAGCGCCGACACCACCAGAATGATCAGCAACAGGGTGATGCTCACCTGATCGTAACGGTCGAGCTTGATGTTGGTCATCAGCTCCTGGCCGATGCCGCCCGCGCCCACCAGCCCGAGAATGGTCGACGAGCGGAAGTTGATTTCAAGCCGCATAAAGCCGTAGGAGAGAAACAGCGGTTTCACCTGCGGCCACAGGGCGAAGCGAATTTTCTGCAGCGGCGATGCGCCGCAAGCCGCCAGGCCGCGTACCGGTTTGTTTTGCGCGCTTTCCACCGCCTCGTAGAACAGTTTGGTCAGACTGCCGACGGTATGCAGCATGAGCGCCAGAAAGCCTGGGATCGCGCCGATGCCGAACGCCATCACAAAGATCACCGCCCACGCCAGCTCGGGCATGGTGCGCAAAAACGCCACCAGCACGCGAATGGCAAAGCGCACCGGCGCCGGGGACCAGGCGTTATTGGCGGCGAGAAACGCGAAAACCGT
The DNA here is from genome assembly GCF_040064755.1 of Klebsiella sp. GB_Kp056. Classification (NCBI taxonomy): domain Bacteria; kingdom Pseudomonadati; phylum Pseudomonadota; class Gammaproteobacteria; order Enterobacterales; family Enterobacteriaceae; genus Klebsiella; species Klebsiella sp. GB_Kp056. Next base: position 1,600 of record NZ_JBEAJA010000058.1, read on the forward strand.
GGCAATGGCGACCGCCACCAGGGTTGAGGCCAGCGCCAGCTGCAGGGTTTCCCAGATCAGCGGCAGCTGGATCGGCAGGCGATAGCCCCACCAGGCCAGCGACCCTTTGGTCTGCACGTCGGCGAACAGGTTGCCGGCGCTCAGGGGCGGAATAGTCTCTGCCATATAGTCCAGGAAGTGGGGCAGCGAGTGCCAGATAGTCAGCAGATTAAATTCCGCGGCGCTGCCGGCGGCAAAATAGAGCGCCAGCAACAGCAGCGACCAGCAGACGGCATCGCGCTTTTGCCGCGAGCGTACCTGCTGGTAATAGCGTTCAAATTCGATGTGGGTCGTCTTCATGCGTCGGGGATCTTCAACGTAGCGCCGCCGCTCACCTCAGGGCAAGCCGGCGGCGTTGAGGCAGGATTAACGCGCGCTCACCAGCTCGCGTTTCATATCGATAATCTGCTGGAAATCAGCCACGCTGCCCGGGCCGATGTGCTGCGTACCGCCCATCGCTTTGATAAAGCAGGCGTGATCCTCAGTATCCAGTTTTTTCACCGCCGCCACGACCTTCGCCTTAAAGTCCGCCGGCAGCGCATTGCTCACCAGGATCGGGCCGTTCGGGATCAGCGGCGATTGCCAGATAATGCGGATCTGCTTCATCAGATCCGGATGATCCATGCGAATCAGGCGGTTGAACGCGCCCGTGGTGTAGCCGGTGTTGTAATCGCCAACCATCGAGGCCCAGGTCACCGCCCCCGCGAACTGGCCATTCAGCACGCCGAGGATGTCCTGCTCGTGGCCACCGGAGAAGGTGACGCTGGAGAAGGTGTTGTTGTATTTGTTGTCGGCGTTGCCGCCAAATTTTTCTTTAAACGCATGGTTAGGGATCAGATACCCGGAAGTGGAATCCGGGTCGGCGAAGCCAAAGGCTTTGCCTTTTAAATCGTCCAGCGTTTTATACGGGGAGTCGGCTTTGACAATCACCACCGAGTGATAGCCGCGAGACTGATCTTTGTCGTCCACGGCGATGCCGACGATATCCACCGCTTTCGGGTTGTTAAGATAAACCGAGGCGTAAGAGGAGGGGGACATGCTCAGCACCACGTCGACTTTACCCCCCAGCAGACCCTGAATCACCCCGGAATAGTCGGAAGAGTTACGCAGTTTGGTATCCACGTTCAGCTCTTTATCGAGGAAGGTCTTCACGCACTGGTTATCGCCGATTTGCTGGGTGGCGTTCTGGCCGCCGAGAATGCCCAGATTCAGCTCTTTCGGCTGTGCCGCCGCTGCCTGCCATGCCATCATCATGCCCGCGACCATTGCGGATAAACGAACTGCGCCAGTCATATATTTTTTCATTATCTTGCCCGTGTGAGTGAAATTAATGCAATTGGCTAACGTCATCGCCGTACAGCTGCTGCAGTACATCCTGCGTCAGCCGGGCGGGGTGATCGTCAAAAATAAGCTGTCCGTTGGCGACGCCGATAACCCGGGTGCAGTAGGTCCTGACCAGCTCCACCGAATGCAGGTTGACCATCACGCTGATGCCCTGCTCGCTAATCTCGCGCAGCACATCCATGATGCGCTGAGTGTTTTTCGGATCCAGCGAGGCGACAGGCTCGTCGGCGAGCAAGATCCCGGGGTTTTGCATCAGCGCCCGGCAAATCGCCACCCGCTGCATCTGCCCGCCGGAGAGGTTCTCCGCCCGCTGCAGCGCGTGCGGCAGCATGTTCATCCATTCAAGCAGCGCAATGGCGCGCGCCCGGTCGGCTGCGGGAAAGATTTTAAACAGCGATTTCAGGGTTGAAGTCTGGCTGAGGCGGCCCAGCAGAACGTTGGTGAGCACGTCGAGGCGCGGCACCAGGCAGAAGTCCTGAAAGATCATCCCGCAGTGGCTGCGCCAGGCGTTGAGCGCGCGGCCTTTCAGCCGGGAGACATCGTGCGGGGTACCGACTTCCGGGTAGCTAAGAATTTCGCCGCCGCTGGCGCTGTGGGTGCCATTGAGAACATGCAGGAGCGTCGATTTACCGGCGCCGGAGCGACCAATAACCCCGACCATTTCACCGGCGTGCAGATCAAAGCTGATGCCGTCCAGCACCTTGTGCTGAGCCTCGTAGGCTTTACTCAGGTTACGCACGCTTAAGACCTTCCGCTGCCGGCCGGCATTGAGATCGGTGAACGGCTGGAAATCAGTTTCGGCCACCGCGGCAAGAGAGCTGTTCATAAGAGTGTCCAGGTTCGTCATTAACTGGCCACTATTAATAGGTCTTTATGTGAAATTTCGATGACGGTATTGCGAACAAACCGTGAACAGGCGGGAAAGGGCGGCGGTGAGCGGTCCACCCGCGCGCGCGGCGCGCTGGCAATGTTGCCGATCACGGCACCCTCGGCCCCCGGTCCACCCGCGCGCGCGTGGCGCGCTGGCGAAGCGCCGAAAAGCGGCTATGCTTTCGGGGGCGCGGAGACAGGCGCCCCTTGACGGCCGGAACCCTCGTCAATCTTCGCTTAATCTTGCTGATGAGAACTGTTATATCGAATAGATAATGCGTCTGCCTTTGTTTAGCATTCAACATTCCCCAGGTATTAACATATACATAACTATTTTGTGCGGCAGGTTAATCTATTCATGAGTCTTATGTGTTGGTGAATCATCCTGGTTGTTGCTTCTTTTTGGATTTATATTCTTTATTTTTTAATAAATTTGGTTTATTCGACAACTTCATTCTGCCCTCCATTAAGAATATTCCTAACATAATAGGGTGAAGATCCTGGGTAATATAAAATTCAGCTAAGAATCGACGGTAATATTGCCAATAACCTTATGAAAATAAATGTCTTTTTTCTTCCCTCAAAAAAACGATATTTTCAGTTTTTGTAAATATTGACCTGGGCGCGAAATTCATTGCCTTTCCGCATGTTGACACTCTATAGGAAAAAACTTAAATTCAACGCCAAGCAGAAAATAATTATAGTTTAACCCCGCTTATCCAATATTGATAGGTAATGCGTGTCTTATTTAATGGCGATTTATTAAAGGAATGGAATACGCCAGTTAACTTTATAGGCCTGGCAAGCAGTGAAGTTGTAAAAATGATTACTTCAAGGACTATGAGGTTAAAAACTATATGGAATATAAAAGCTGTTCCGATAAGTATATTTGGTCTGCCCATGACTCCTACTTCTATAAAGGATTATCCGAACTGATTGTAGATATCGACGAATTAATTTATCTGTCGCTAGAGAAAATCAGAAGAGATTTCGTGTTTATCAATCTCAATACGGCTTCGTTAAACGAATTTATCAGGCGCGACAGCGAATGGCTATCCGCGGTAAAGGGGAAACAGGTCGTATTAATTGCGGCCAGAAAGTCAGAGGCCTTAGCGAATTACTGGTATTACAATAGCGATATTCGCGGCGTGGTATATGTTGGCCTGAGTCGCGATATTCGAAAAGAGCTGGCCTATGTGATTAATGGCAGGTTTCTCCGTAAAGATATTAAGAAAGATAAAATTACAGACCGGGAAATGAAAATTATCCGCATGACCGCCCAGGGCATGCAGCCGAAATCGATCGCCAGAATTGAAAATTGTAGCGTGAAGACAGTGTATACCCATCGGCGCAATGCTGAGGCCAAGCTGTATTCCAAAATATATAAGTTAGTTCAGTAACACCCAGGCAAGTTAATTTTTGAATGGTTCACCGGGACATCATGTCCTTAATTCAACTCAGGAAGAAAAAGCGATGAAAAAAAAGGTTCTGGCAATAGCTCTGGTAACGGCGTTTACCGGTATGGGTGTGGCGCAGGCTGCTGACGTAACGGCTCAGGCTGTAGCGACCTGGTCTGCGACCGCCAAAAAAGACACCACCAGCAAACTGGTCGTCACCCCGCTCGGCAGCCTGGCGTTCCAGTATGCCGAAGGCGTGAAAGGTTTTAACTCACAGAAAGGTCTGTTTGACGTGGCAATTGAGGGTGACGCAACGGCGACCGCCTTTAAGCTGACCTCGCGTCTTATCACCAACACCTTAACCCAGCTGGATACCTCCGGCTCCACGCTGAGCGTGGGCGTGGATTATAACGGCGCAGCGGTGGAAAAAACCGGTGATACCGTGATGATCGATACCGCCAACAACATTCTGGGCGGCAACCTCAGCGCGCTGGCTAATGGCTACAACGCCAGCGGTCGCACCACCGCGCAGGATGGTTTCACCTTCTCTATCATCAGCGGCACCACTGACGGCACCACCGCCGTGACCGATTACAGCACCTTGCCGGAAGGGATCTGGAGCGGCGACGTTAGCGTCCAGTTCGACGCCACCTGGACCAGCTGATCCTTCTGATGCACCAGCAGGGGGGGCTCCCCCTGCTTTTTTCACGGACGGAATTGTTATGAAAAAGCACCTTCTGGCCCTCGGGCTGCTGCTTGCCGGAGTATCGCCGGCGCAGGCGCTGGATGTCGGCGATATCTCATCTTTTATGAACAGCGGCAGCAGCACGCTGAGCAAAACGATCAAGAACAGCACCGACAGCGGCCGGCTGATCAATATCCATCTCGAACGGCTCTCTTCCCCGCTGGATGACGGACAGGTTATCCCGATGGATAAACCGGATGAGGTGCTGCTCACTCCCGCCAGCCTGCTGTTACCCGCCCAGGCCAGCGATGTGATCCGCTTCTTCTACAAAGGCCCGGCGGATGACAAAGAGCGCTACTACCGCATTGTCTGGTTCGACCAGGCGCTCAGCGATGCCCAGCGCGATAACGCCACCCGCAGCGCGGTGGCCACCGCTTCCGCCCGCATCGGCACCATCCTGGTGGTGGCGCCCCGGCAGGTGAACTACCGCTTTCAGTACGCCAACGGCTCCCTGACCAACACCGGGAACGCGACGCTGCGGATCCTCGCCTACGGCCCTTGCCTGAAGACCGCCGAGGGTAAGGAGTGTAAAGAGAACTACTACCTGATGCCGGGTAAATCACGCCGATTTACGCGCGTGGACACGGCGGATAAAAAAGGACGGGTTGCGCTTTGGCAGGGTGAGCAGTTTGTTCCCGTGAAATAGACAGCTGTGCAGATGGATAACGACGATGCCTCTACAACGGATTTCCCCAGGACTGAAAACACGGCTTGCCTTCGGCATGTTTTTTTTGTTCGTTCAGCCCGACGCCAGCGCGGCTGCCCCAGGGGCGCAGCAGATTGGCGGGGTGATTATTCCGCAGGCCTTCAGCCAGGCGCTGCAGGACGGCATGAGCGTTCCTCTCTATATTCATCTTGCCGGCAGCCAGGACACCCGGGACGATCAGCGGATCGGCAGCGCCTTTATCTGGCTGGACGGCGGCCAGCTGCGCGTTCGGCAGATCCGGCTGGAGGACAATGAGGGTAACGCCAGCGTCAGCGAACAGACCCGCCAGCAGCTGACTGGCCTCGCCAACGCCCCGTTCAGCGAGGCGCTCACCATCACGCTGACCGACAGCGCGCAGCTGGATCTCAGCCTGCGCCAGCTGCTGCTGCAGCTGGTGGTCAAGCGCGAGGCGCTGGGCACCGTGCTGCGCTCGCGCAGCGAAGACATCGGCCAGTCGAGCGTCAACGCCCTCAGCAGCAACCTGAGCTATAACCTCGGCGTCTATAACAACCAGATGCGCAACGGCGGGAGCAACACCTCCAGCTATCTGTCGCTGAACAACGTCACGGCGCTGCGTGAGCATCATGTGGTGCTCGACGGCTCGCTGTACGGGATCGGCAGCGGTCAGCAGGACAGTGAATTATATAAGGCCATGTATGAACGCGATTTCGCCGGCCACCGCTTTGCCGGCGGGATGCTTGACACCTGGAACCTGCAGTCCCTGGGGCCGATGACCGCTATTTCGGCGGGCAAGATTTACGGCCTTTCCTGGGGGAACCAGGCCAGCTCCACCGTCTTCGACAACAGCCAGTCCGCCACGCCGGTGATCGCCTTTCTGCCGGCGGCGGGCGAGGTGCATCTCACTCGTGACGGCCGGTTGCTGAGCGTCCAGAACTTCGCCATGGGGAACCATGAAGTGGATACCCGCGGCCTGCCGTACGGTATTTACGACGTGGAGGTCGAGGTGATCGTCAACGGGCGGGTGGTCAGCAAACGCACCCAGCGGGTCAATAAGCTGTTCAGCCGGGGACGCGGCGCCGGCGCGCCGCTGGCGTGGCAGGTGTGGGGCGGCAGTTTTCATATGGATCGCTGGTCGGAGAGCGGGAAAAAGACCCGGCCGGCGAAAGAGAGCTGGCTGGCGGGCCTCTCGGCCTCCGGGTCGCTCAGCACCCTGAGCTGGGCGGCAACGGGCTATGGCTACGACAACCAGGCGGTGGGAGAAACCCGCCTGACGCTGCCGCTGGGCGAGTCGATCAACGTTAACCTGCAAAATATGCTGGCCAGCGACAGCTCGTGGAGCAGCGTCGGCAGCATCAGCGCCACGCTGCCGGGGGGCTTTAGTTCAGTGTGGGTCAACCAGGAGAGAACCCGCATTGGCGATCAGTTGCGGCGCAGCGATGCCGACAACCGGGCGATCGGCGGCACCCTCAACCTCAACGCGCTGTGGTCGAAGCTGGGGACGTTCAGCGTCAGCTACAACGATGACCGTCGCTACAACAGCCATTACTACACCGCGGATTACTATCAGACGGTCTACAGCGGCGCCTTTGGCTCGCTCGGCCTGCGGGCGGGGATCCAGCGCTATAACAATGGCGACAGCAGCGCCAACACCGGGAAATATATCGCCCTCGATCTGTCGCTGCCGCTGGGCAACTGGTTCAGCGCCGGGATGACCCATCAGAACGGCTACACCATGGCTAACCTCTCAGCGCGCAAGCAGTTTGATGAAGGCACCATTCGCACCATCGGCGCCAATCTGTCGCGGGCCATCTCCGGCGACACCGGGGATGACAAAACCCTCAGCGGCGGGGCGTATGCCCAGTTCGACGCCCGCTACGCCAGCGGCACGCTGAACGTTAACAGCGCGGCGGACGGCTACGTCAACACCAACCTCACCGCCAGCGGCAGCGTCGGCTGGCAGGGCAAAAACATCGCCGCCAGCGGACGAACCGACGGCAACGCCGGGGTGATCTTCAACACCGGGCTGGAGGATGACGGTCAGATAAGCGCCAGGGTCAACGGGCGGATCTTCCCGCTCAGCGGCAAGCGTAACTATCTGCCGCTCTCTCCCTATGGCCGCTATGAGGTGGAGCTGCAAAACAGCAAAAACTCGCTCGACAGTTACGACATCGTCAGCGGGCGTAAGAGTCATCTGACCCTCTATCCCGGCAACGTGGCGGTGATTGAGCCTGAGGTGAAGCAGATGGTCACCGTCTCCGGTCGTATTCGGGCGGAAGACGGCACGCTGCTGGCGAATGCGCGGATTAACAACCATATCGGCCGTACCCGCACCGATGAAAACGGCGAGTTTGTCATGGATGTGGATAAGAAATACCCCACGATCGATTTCAGCTACGGCGGCAATAAAACCTGCGAAGTGGCGCTGGAGCTCAGCCAGGCGCGCGGCGCCGTCTGGGTGGGGGATGTGGTTTGCAGCGGCTTCTCGTCGTGGGCGGCGGCGCAGCAGACAGGAGAAGAGAATGAAAGTTAACCCCTTAATCGCCCTGGCGATCCTCGCGCTGCTCTGGCCGGCGGCCGCGCTCAGGGCGGCGGTGTCGAAGACCACCTGGTCGGATGCGCCGGCGCGCGAGTTTGTGTTTGTGGAAAACAACTCCGACGACAACTTTTTCGTCACCCCCGGCGGGGCGCTGGATCCGCGCATGACCGGCGCCAACCGCTGGACCGGCTTAAAATACACCGGCTCCGGGACCATCTATCAGCAGAGTCTCGGCTATATCGATAACGGCTACAACACCGGGCTCAATGCCAACTGGAAGTTTGATATGTGGCTGGAAAACTCGCCGGTTTCGCACCCTTTAACCGGCCTGCGCTGCATCAACTGGTACGCCGGATGCGATATGGCCACCAGTCTGATCCTGCCGCAAACCACCGACGCCAGCGGGTTCTATGGCGCGACGGTGACCAGCGGCGGCGCGAAGTGGATGCACGGTATGATGTCGGACGCCTTCTATCAGTATCTGCAACAGATGCCGGTCGGCGGCAGCTTCACGATGACCATCAATGCCTGCCAGACCTCGGTGAACTACGACGCCAGCAGCGGCGCGCGCTGTAAAGATCAGGCCTCCGGCAACTGGTATGTGCGCAACGTCACCCACACCAAAGCCGCGAGCCTGCGGTTGATAAACACCCACTCGCTGGCGGAGGTGTTTATCAACAGCGATGGCGTGCCGACCCTCGGGGAAGGGAACGCCGACTGCCGGACGCAGACCATCGGCAGCCGCTCAGGATTAAGCTGTAAGATGGTTAACTATACCTTGCAGACCAATGGGTTAAGCAACACCTCGATCCATATTTTCCCGGCGATCGCCAACTCGTCGTTGGCCTCGGCCGTCGGGGCGTACGATATGCAGTTCAGCCTCAACGGCAGCTCATGGAAGCCGGTGAGCAATACCGCCTATTACTACACCTTCAACGAGATGAAGAGCTCAGACGCGATCTATGTGTTCTTCTCCAGCAACTTCTTTAAGCAGATGGTGAATCTCGGGATCAGCGATATCAATACCAAGGATCTGTTCAACTTTCGCTTCCAGAACACCACCTCGCCGGAGTCAGGCTGGTATGAGTTTTCCACCTCCAATACGCTGATTATCAAGCCCCGTGATTTCAGCATCAGCATTATCTCCGACGAATATACCTCGGCGCCGTCGCGGGAGGGGTATGTCGGCAGCGGCGAACCGGCGCTCGATTTCGGCTACATCGTCACCACCAGCGGTAAAACGGCCGCCGACGAAGTGCTGATCAAAGTGACCGGACCGGCGCAGGTGATTGGCGGGCGCTCCTACTGTCTCTTTAGCTCCGATGACGGTACGGCGAAAGTGCCGTTCCCGGCGACGCTCTCTTTTATCACCCGCAGCGGCGCGACGCAGACCTACGACGCCGGGTGCGATGACAGCTGGCGGGATATGACCGATGCGCTGTGGCTGACCACGCCGTGGACCGATATCTCCGGCGAAGTGGGGCAGATGGATAAGACCACGGTGAAATTCTCGATTCCGATGGATAACGCCATTTCGCTGCGGACGGTAGACGATAACGGCTGGTTTGGCGAAGTCAGCGCTTCAGGAGAGATTCATGTCCAGGCGACGTGGCGCAACATTAACTAAGGCCCTGCTGACGGTGGGCTGCTTGATGGTGGCTCCGCTGGCGCAGGCTATCTCGGTCGGCAACCTGACCTTTTCCCTGCCGGCTGAAGCGGATTTCGCCAGCAAACGGGTGGTCAACAACAATAAAAGCGCGCGGCTGTACCGCATCGCCGTCAGCGCCATCGATCGCCCGGGCGGCAGCGAAGTGCGCTCCCGGCCGGTGGATGGCGAGCTGCTGTTCGCCCCCCGTCAGCTGGCGCTGCAGGCCGGGGAGAGCGAATACTTCAAATTTTACTATCATGGCCCGCGGGACAACCGCGAGCGCTATTATCGGGTCTCGTTTCGCGAAATCCCCACCCGCAACCTGACGAGGCGCGGCCCGACCGGCGGCGAGGTCAGCATGGAGCCGGTGGTGGTGATGGATACCATTCTGGTGGTGCGCCCGCGCGAGGTGCAGTTTAAATGGTCTTTCGATAAGGTGGCCGGGACGGTGAGCAATACCGGCAATACCTGGTTTAAGCTGCTGATTAAGCCAGGATGCGATTCGACCGAAGAGGAGGGGGACGCGTGGTATCTGCGTCCCGGGGACGTGGTTCGCCAGCCGGCGCTGCGCCAGCCGGGGAACCACTATCTGGTCTATAACGACAAATTTATTAAGATCAGCGATACCTGCCCGCTGAAGCCCCGCCCCGCGGAGTGAACCTTACCCGGCGGCCGCGCGGCGGGTAAAGCGCCGGCTGGCCAGCAGGCTCAGACCGCAGCACAGCAGGTAGTACACCGCGCCGGTGAAGACGAAGATCGCCAGGGGATAGATCTGCACCCGGTTGTTGACCTGGCCGGCCACGGTGGTCAGCTCCGGGACGTTGACGATAAACGCCAGCGAAGTGTCCTTCAGCAGGCCGATAAAGATCCCCACCAGCGACGGCTGAACGTTGCGCAGCGCCTGCGGGAGCAGCACCAGGCGCAGCGTTTGCCCGGGGGCGAAGCCCTGGGTCAGCGCCGCCTCATACTGACCTTTCGGCAGCGACTGCAGCCCGGCCAGCACCGAGTGCATCACCGAGGCGGCGGTAAACCACGCCAGCGCCAGGGTCACGGTCACCGCGCCGGGCAGATCGCCGCCGGTCAGCATCGGCAGCAGATACCACAGCCAGAAGATGACAAATATCAGCGGGATGCCGCGGATAATTTCCGCCCACAGAAACAGCAGACGCCGCGTCAGCCCGCCGTAGCGCCAGGCCAGGCCCGCCAGCGCAATGCCTCCCGGCAGCGCCAGCAGCGTGGCGCCGATAGCCATCAGCAGGGTCAGGGCCACGCCGCCGGGCTGGCCCTCCGCCAGCCGGCCCCACAGCAGGTAATCAAGGTTATCGGCGATCACCGCCAGATTAGCGTTCATGTTGGGCGCTCCGTTGCAGTTTTCTTCCCGGGCCGAGACGCGTTAGCGCCACGCCCATCGCCACCCCCAGCGCCAGGTACAGCGCGGTGCCGACGGCAAAAGCCTCCAGGGCGTGCGCGTTATAGCTCTCAATCTGCCGCACCTGATAGGTCAGTTCCGCAAAGCCGATGCCGCTGGCCAGCGATGAGAGTTTCATCAGGTTGAGATACTGGCCGACAATCGGCTGCCAGGCGTTGGCCAACCCCTGCGGCAGGAGGATAAAGCGCAGCTCCTGCCACGGCGTAAAGCCCTGCGACAGCGCGGCTTCCCGCTGCCCGTGGCTGACGGCGCGCAGTCCGGAGGCGATCTCTTCCACCAGAAAGGCGGAGGTAAAAACCCCCAGCCCCCACATTGAGCAGAGGAACTCCGGCGTCAGCCACCAGACGTTGCCCGGCAAAATGGACCAGGCGTGTTCGTCGTTCACCACGTTCTTCACCGCCAGCGGCAGCAGATTCCAGGCGGCAAAGTACCAGAACAGCAGCTGGACCAGCAGCGGGGTATTGCGAAACAGCGAGACCCACGCGGCCACCAGCCCGCGCCCCGCGCGGCCGCCGCCGAGACGCAGGGCCAGCAGCAGAACCGCCAGCGCAGTGGCGAGCAGGATCCCGGCGACGCTGACCCAGACGGTGGTGAGAAAACCAGAGATAATCCATTGCAACGGCTGTCCGCTCAGGACGCCGTGCCAGTCAAGCATCGGCGTCACTCGAGGCTCTCCTGGTGCAGCGGATCCAGCACCTTCTGCAGAAAACGCCGCGCGCGGGCATGCTGCGGATGGGCGAAAAACTCAGCCGGCGGGGCGACCTCGAGAATGTCGCCGCCGTCGATAAACACCACCCGGTCGGCAATTTCGCGGGCAAACTGCATCTCGTGGGTCACCACCAGCATGGTGATCCCGCTGTGGGCGAGGTTTTTCATCACCTGCAGCACTTCGCCGATCATCTCCGGGTCGAGCGCTGAAGTGGGCTCATCGAACAGGATAATCTGCGGCGAGGAGGCCAGGGCGCGGGCGATCGCCACCCGCTGCTGCTGGCCGCCGGAGAGCTGCGCCGGCATCTGCTGCGCTTTCTCCTCCAGCCCGACCTGACGCAGCAGCGCCAGCGCCCGATCCTGTGCCGCGCTTTTTCCCCAGCCGTGGACGCGCTCCAGCGCCAACGTGATGTTCTCCTGCGCCGTCAGGTGGGCGTAAAGGTTGAATTGCTGGAAGACAAAGCCGACGCGGCTGCGCAGCTGGCGCAAGGCGCTGCCGCTCAGCCGGCTGGTGGGTTTGCCGTCGATCAGGATCTCGCCGCCGCTTAAGGATTCGAGCTGGTTGATCAGGCGGATCAGCGTCGATTTTCCCGATCCGGAAGGGCCGAGGATCGCCACTACTTCGCCGGGATCGACCTGCAGGTTGATGGCGTTAAGCACCTGATGATCGCCGTAGCGCTTGGCCACCTCACGAAAGGTAATGCTGGCGCGCTGCAGACGCGAAAAATCCGCGGCCGGAGCCGCGGAGTGGGAGAATAAACCCGAGAACATATTATTTCGCTTCTATGGTAAAGGCGCGCGGCTGCGGCGTTTTAGTGGCAGGGCCAAACCAGACATCGTAAATTTTCGCGGCTTCGCCGGTTTTCTCCAGCTTCACCAGCTCATCGTTGACGGCCTTCAGCAGGGCCGGTTCGCCTTTCTTCACCCCCACGCCAATCTCTTCTTTGCTGAGCAGGTCGGGCAGAATTTTAAACTTGGCTTTATCCGGCGCTTCCGCCAGCAGACCGGCAAGGATGGTGCTGTCCTGGGTGATGGCCTGGACGTTGCCGTTGCGCAGGGCGGTCAGGGCCAGCGGAATATCGTCATAGGAGAGGACGCGAGCCTGCGGGAAACGCTGGTGCAGCGCCTGTTCGCCGGTGGTGCCTTTCACCGCGCCGATGCGCGCTTTGCTGTACTCATCAAGCTTATCCGGAGAGCCGGCCGGCACGAGGAACTGCTGGCCGGTGACGAAATACGGCGTTGAGAAATCAATAACCTGGGCCCGCTCCGGGGTGATGGTAATGTCGGCGACGATCAGGTCGGCTTTGCCGGACTGCAGCAGCGGAATACGGTTGGCCGGATTAGTGGCCACCAGTTCGAGTTTGACGCCGAGCGCTTTCGCCAGCGCCTGGGCAAAGTCGACGTCGTAGCCGACGATATGGTGGGTTTTGGCGTCCACGGAGCCGAACGGCGGATTGGCGTCAAAGGTGGCGACTTTCACGACGCCGGCGGCTTTGATGTCAGCCAGCTGGTCGGCCTGCGCCTGCGAGGCGAGCAGCAGCATACCCAGCGCCAGTGCGATTTTTGTGGTTTTGTTGCGCATATTTTTTCCCCTGAATCCCTGTTTTGTTTTGTGGACATCACGCTCCCACACATTCCCCGTCGGCGGCAAAGAAGAAAAAATTCTTATCTATAACGAAAAAGAACTTAACAAACCTGTGGGTATTCTTTATGCGCTGGTAGCGTTTTACCGGCGCAGTCACGAGTGCCGAACGGCCCTCTTTCCCTCCGGAGAGAGGGTGAGGGTGACAGGACCGGGCGTAATATGCGCCAGCCAGGATTGCAAATTCGGAATTAATATTTCCCACGCCCGGCCAACTGTGGTTGAAATAGACCCAGGCGATTCGCTTCCCGACAGAGGAGAAAACGAAAGTGGCATTGTGGCAACGGTTAACGGGCTGGCTGGCTTTTTTGTCCAACGGTGAAGCCGGACAGCAAGATACTCAACGCGTCATGGAGGCGATCCTGCCGGTGGCCAGCCTCTACGGCGTGGACATTGGCAACGTGGAAACCCGGTGGTTCCGTCATGATAAGACATACTGAGCGACGCAGGACGCGAGAAGCCTACTGGAACGAGGTGTGCTTTGTGTAGCAAGAGACTGCCTGAGGTTGCGGCATCGCAGGAGGCGCCGCCGCAGCCCAGGCAGTTTTAACCCCCCTTATCCCCCCAGATACATCCGCTTAATTTCCGGGTTAGTCAGCATCTCCCGCGCCGCGCCTGACAAGGTGATCCGGCCATTCTCCAGGACATACGCCCGATCGGCGATCGCCAGCGCGGCCGTCGCATTCTGCTCCACCAGCAGCACCGTCATATTCTCTTCGCGCAGTTGCTTAATGATGCCGAACAGCTCGCCGACAATTTTCGGCGCCAGCCCGAGGCTCGGTTCATCCAGCATCAATAACACCGGCTCGCTCATCAGCGCCCGGGCGATGGCCAGCATCTGCTGCTCGCCGCCGCTCATGGTGCCCGCCATCTGATGGCGCCGCTCCTTGAGCCGTGGAAAGAGGGCGTACATACGATCGCGCAGGCGGGTGTAGCCGGCGAGATTATTGTAAGCGCCCATGCGCAGGTTCTCTTCGATGGTCAGGTTGGTAAAGACCCGGCGTCCCTCCGGCACCAGCGCCAGCCCGCGACGTACGATCTGGTGGGTCTGGCTGCGCGAGATATCGTCGTTGAGGAAGCTGACGCGCCCGCTGGAGCGCACCAGGTTGACGATCCCATTGAGGGTGGAGGTTTTACCGGCGCCATTGCTGCCGATCAGGGTGACGATCTCCCGGTCATAAACATCGATATCGACGCCTTTCAGCCCCTGGATCACGCCGTAAAAGACCTTCAGTTCTCTGGCGTTAAGCATAATTGGCTTCTCCCAGATAAGCGGAAATGACGTCCGGATGCTGGATCGCCTCGGCCATCAGGCCGCTGAACAATGGCTTACCATACTCCAGGACCATCACCCGTTCGCACAGACGGTTGACGAAGGGCATATCGTGCTCGATTAACAGGACGCTGAGCTGATAGTCATGGCGCATGCGGAAGATCAGCTCCGCCAGATCCTCGGTCTCCTTTGGGTTCATCCCGGCGGCCGGCTCATCGAGCAGCAGCAGCTTCGGCGAGGTGGCCAGCGCGCGGGCGATCTCCACTTTGCGCTGGTTGCCATAGCTCAGGTTCGTGGCCTGCATATGGGCGAAGTGGGCGATGCCGATGTCTTCCAGAATGGCCATCGCTTTGGCCTTCGCCGCCCGCTCGGCCGGAAAGTAGCGGCCAATGTGCAGGGCCGCCTCCAGCAGCGAGTAGCGGCTGGCGCGGTCGAGTCCAACCATCACGTTCTCCAGCACCGTCATCGAGTTAAACAGCCGGATATTCTGGAAGGTGCGGGCGATCCCGGCGTTGACCACCTGGTTGGGCTTCAGCCCCTTCAGCGACGTGCCCGCGAGGGTGACGCTGCCGCTGGTGGGCTTATAGTTGGCGGTGATGACGTTAAACAGGGTGGTCTTGCCCGCGCCGTTAGGGCCGATAAGGCCAAAGATCTCCGCTTCATCAACATGGAAGCTGACGTTGTCGATGGCCCGTAGGCCGCCAAACTGCATGGTGACGTCCTGCACCTGCAGGATGATTTTATTTTCCGCCATAGCTGCTGTTCCTTCTTCCCATCTGCCAAATCTCTTTTTTCCCCAGCAGCCCTTCGCGGGCGAAAAGCATGATGATCAGCAGCAGCAGGGAGAAGACCACCATTCTCAGGCCCGGATAGGCGCCGAGATCGTGACCGAAGAACTGCAGCGGCTGGTCGAGAAAGCGCAGCCACTCGCCGCTGCCGACCACCAGCACGGTGCCGAGCAGGGCGCCGGTGGTGCTGCCGAGCCCGCCGAGGACGATAATAATCAGCAGCTGGAAGGTGAGCATAAAGTCGAACAGCCCCGGGGAAATGGTGGTCAGCAGGGAAGCCAGCAGACCGCCGCCGATCCCTTCGAAGAAGGCGCTGGTGGCGAAGGCGCAGGTTTTAATGCGGAAGGTGTTGACCCCCATGGCGATCGCCGCATCTTCATCGTCGCGAATGGCTTTCATCATCCGGCCATACTTCGACCACACCAGCTGGAGGATCATGCCGGTGGCCAGCAGGGCGAACAGGCCGCACCAGAACAGGAGATGCGGCTGCTGCGGAATATCGTTCAGCCCGATGGCGCCGTTGGTGATTTGCGGGTTGTTAATGGCGAGGATCTTGATGATAAACCCGAAGCCGAGGGTGACGATGGCCAGGTAGTCGCCGCGCACCCGGAAGACCGGCACGGCGAGGCACACCGCCAGCGCCGCCGCGCACAGGCCGCTTATCAGCAGGGCGGGGAGGAAGCCCGCGTGCAGGCTGAGGATCCACGGGCTGGGGGCGGCCATTTCAAACATATCTATTTTGCTGTCGCTGGAGAGGATCAGCAGGGCGGTGACGTAGGCGCCCACCGCCACGAAGCCGTTCGGCTCCAGCGACAGCTGGCCGGTCACGCCGTTGATCAGGTTGTAGCTGACCGCGAGGATCATAAAGATAAAAATGGTGCTGATGACGCGAACAATGTAGTCATTGAAAACCACGTTGATTCCGGCCAGCAGCGCGATACAGATGACAATAATGGCCAGGTTGCGCAGCTGCGCCCCGGCGGTGGTCGTCGCGTTGAGCATCAGAAACGGCTCCTTTCCAGACGTTCGTCGCCCATAATGCCGACCGGGCGGAACAAGAGGACCAGAATCAAGAACAGGAAGGCGAAAGCGTCTTTATAGCCGCCCAGTTCGGGGAAGATCGCCACCGCGACCACCTCGGTAAAACCAAGGATAAAGCCGCCCAGCACCGCGCCGGTGACGCTGCCGATCCCGCCCAGCACGGCGGCGGCGAAGGCCTTCAGGCCGATAAGCACGCCCATCAGGGGATCGATCGTCGGGTAGCTGATGGAGTAGAACACGCCGCCGAGCGCCGCGAGGCTGCTGCCGAGGGCGAAGACCAGGGAGATGATCCGGTTGGCGTCAATGCCCATCAGACGCACGGTGTTGACGTCAAAGGCTACCGCGCGGATCGCCATTCCATAGCGGGTGCGGTACAGCAGCCAGAGGATCGCCAGCAGCAGCAGGACGGTGATCAGCGGCACAATCCACGCCACGTTGGTAATGATGACGCTGCCGAAGGCCCGGGTCTGGTTGAAAAAGTCAGGGGCGGAGAAGAAGCGCGAGCTGCCGCCAAACAGCACGTTAAACAGGTTTTCGAGGAAGAAGCTGACGCCGATGGCGGTGATCAGCATGGAAATTTTCGAGGCCTGGCGCAGCGGACGATAGGCGACCCGGTCAATCAGCATGCCAAACAGGCCGCACAGCCCGAGAGTCAGGAAAACGGCTACCCCGAAGGGTAGCCCAATCGAAGAAAATAAAAACAGCGTACTAAACGCGCCGACCATCATCACGTCCGCATGGGCGAAGTTGATCAGCCTTAGCACGCCATAAACCATCGTATAACCGATGGCAATCAGGGCGTACATGCCCCCAAGACTCATTCCATTGACCACTTGCTGGAGAAAAATGGCGCCGTCCATTTTGTAGCCTCGTCACAACTTAAGGGTTAACCACGGTACGAAACGCCAGCTTGCCATCTTTCACTTCGTTGATGACCGCGCTGCGAATGGCGTCGCCGTTCTGTAACGTCAGCGTGCCGGTCACGCCCTGGAAATCTTTGGTGGCGCGGATTTTTTCATTCACGCAGACCCGATCGTGGGGATCGCTGCACTGGTTCATGGCGTTGACGATAACGTTATAGGCGTCCGCCGCCATAGCGCCCCAGGTATGGGTCGGCTGCTGGTATTTGGCTTCCCAGGCTTTGATGAAGGTTTCCCCGGCCGGGGTCTGCTCCTTGGCGTTCGGCGAGTAGTAATCGGTGGTCATATAGCCGTTGACCGCGTCTTTACCCACATCGAAGAAGACCTGATCCGCGGCCAGACCGTCGCCGCCCACCACCGGTTTGTTGAGCCCCAGCTGTTTTGACTGCACGGCAATCAGCGCCCCTTCGGTGTAGTAGATCGGCATATAAATCATGTCGACATTCTTCGCCTTGACGCTCGCCAGCTGGGCTTTAAAGTCCTTGCTGCCGCCCGGGGCCTGTACCTCGATGGGAATGGTGCCGCCGTTTTTCAGGAACTGGGTGCGGAACGCTTTCGCCAGGCCGACGGAGTAATCGTTGCTACTGTCAAACACGATGGCGGCGGTTTTGGCTTTCAGATCGCGGGAGGCCAGATTGGCCCCGACCACCCCCTGGAAGCTGTCCGAGAAGCAGACCCGGCTGACGTACGGATGGTTGCGGGTGACGCGGTCGTTGGTGGCGGTGGAAGAGACCAGCGGCGTTTTGCTGTCGTCGGCGATCTTGGTCATCGCCAGGGTGTTGGAGGAGGTGACTTCCCCGATCACGGCATCCACTTTATCGCTGGAGACCAGCCGCTGCATGGCGTTGGCCGCTTCGACTTTGTCGCTTTTATCATCGATAACGATAAGCTTGATGGTATCGCCATTTTTTAACGTCGGGGTGATGGTCTGAATAATGTCCAGCCCTTTCTGCGACGGCTGACCATAGCCGCTGAGGGCGCCGCTCAGGGGTAATACCACCCCGATTTTAATTTCCGCTGCCTGCGCGCTGCTCGCGCCGGCCAGCGCGGCTACCAGCGTGGCCATTAAAGACGCTTTCCCGGAAAACGATTTCATTGGTATTTCTCCGTCGGTCGATTATTTATCTTTAACCATCAATGACTGCATAACATTGAGGAATAATTCGCCAGCGTATCTGGCGAATTATTGGCTGTTATGTTGAATAGATAACGAGATATATACCCTAAATAATTCGAGTCGCATGAAGGCGGCATGTGAGCGAGTCCCCAGGCGCTTGCAGAAGTCAGTGACTGGGGGGAGAGAACGCAGCCAACGCACATGCAACTTAAAGTATGACGGGTATTTTTAAGGCGCTGAATTACCTTACAACGTCCGTTTCGTTTTTACTCATGCAATATTCTTATTACCTGCAGGCAAGGGCATAAGGCTGGTGACAACACGGCTTTTGATACGCTGAACGTATTTTCCAAGGTGGCGACTGGCGCCTTATCCGGCCTGGAAAAAAAGCAATATAAACCGGTTGAACGGTTTCCACAGGCTCGCGCAGCGAAGCGCCGCCGGGCGATTTCAGCGCGCACCCGAATATAATATTCAGGTGCGCCAGGTAATATTAAAAATCTATTCTTCGGCTCGCGTGACTTATTATTTTAAAGGGGTCAATGGTTTTATTTTTCCATGCAGCGCCGGATTATCGCTTTCATCTTTCAGGCGCACGCCGGTAAGCCGTCGTAAAAAAGCCTGCTCCAGCAGCCAGGCCAGTTTAAAGGCGGCGGCGTCATGGCTCAGCCCTTCCGGGCGAATATTGGAGATACAGTTGCGCTCTGACTCCAGCCGCTGCCGATGGGGCTGCCAGGTGAGGTAGACGCCGAGGCTGTCCGGCGAGGAGAGGCCCGGTCGTTCGCCAATCAGGATCGCCACCGCGCGGGCTTTCAGGGTTTCGCCAATATCATCCCCCAGCGCCACCCGCGACTGATGGGCCAGCACCACCGGCGCCAGGCCGATCCCCAGCGTCTGCAGCCAGGGCAGCAGGGCGCGGATCAACGGCACCGCCTGACGCTCTACCGCCCAGGAAGAGAGGCCGTCGCCGATCACCAGCAGCAGGTCGGCGGGGCGGACGCCGCTGGCGGCGAGGTCGGCGCGACTCTGGTCGGCGAGCTGACGCCCGAGATCCGGGCGCCGCAGATAGGTATGACGGTCCGGCGCGGCGCTGTGCACCGTCAGGGTGTCGAGGCCGAGCGCCGCCAGCGGCGCCACCAGCTGCTGGCTGGCGAACGGCTGATGAATGGCGTCCCGCGCTCTGGCGTGGGCCAGACCAAAGTTAAGGACTTCGCGGGTCGGCAGGCTGGCGCCGCTGCGGCCCAGGGCGATCCGCGCATCGGTAAATTCACGCAGCGGGTTCCAGGCGTCGGGACGGTTCATACGGGGGCTCCTTGCGGCAGAACGGACAGCAGCGGATGGCGGGCGTCGGTGAGCCGCAGCGCGCCGTGCGGATCGATAATTTGCATCTTCGCCAGCCAGTCGGCGAACTCCGGGGCATGCTTTAAGCCCAGCAGACGACGGGCGTAGAGCGCGTCATGGAACGAGGTGCTCTGGTAATTAAGCATGATATCGTCCGCCCCTGGCACGCCGATCAGGAAGGTGAGCCCGGCGGCGCACAGCAGGGTCAGCAGGGTGTCCATATCATCCTGATCCGCTTCCGCGTGGTTGGTATAGCAGACGTCGCAGCCGATCGGCAGACCCATCAGCTTGCCGCAGAAGTGATCCTCCAGCCCGGCGCGAATAATCTGCTTGCCGTCGTAGAGATACTCCGGACCGATAAAGCCAACCACCGTATTGACCAGCAGCGGTTCAAAGTGGCGGGCGACGGCGTAGGCCCGCGCCTCGCAGGTCTGCTGGTCGACGCCGTGGTGGGCGTTGGCCGACAGGCAGCTCCCCTGGCCGGTCTCAAAATACATTACATTGTTGCCGAGGGTGCCGCGACCGAGGCTGAGGGCCGCCTCGCGGGCCTCCTGCAGCATGGCAAGGTTGATGCCGAAGCCGCTGTTGGCCGCTTCGGTTCCCGCCACCGACTGAAACACCAGATCCACCGGCGCGCCGCGCTCAATCAGCTGCAGCGTATTGGTGACGTGGGTCAGAATGCAGGACTGGGTGGGAATGGCGAAGCGCTGGATAATATCGTCCAGCATCACGTTCAGCTGCGCCAGCACCGGTAAGCTGTCGCTGGCCGGGTTGATGCCGATCACCGCATCCCCGGCGCCGTACAGCAGTCCGTCGAGCATACTGGCGGCGATGCCTTTCAGGTCATCGGTGGGATGATTGGGCTGCAGGCGCACGCTGAGGTGGCCGGGCAGGCCGATGGTGTTGCGAAAGCGCGTCACCACCTGACACTTGCTGGCGGCGAGGATCAGATCCTGATTGCGCATCAGCTTGCTTACCGCCGCCGCCATCTCCGGGGTGATAGCGCGGGCGACCCGCTGCAGCGTGGCGGTATCGGTGGCATCGTCCAGCAGCCAGTCGCGGAAATCGCCGACCGTCAGGTGACGCAGGGCGGCAAAGCCCTGCGCATCATGGGTGTCGAGGATCAGGCGGGTCACTTCGTCCTGCTCGTAGGGGATAAGCGGATTGTCGAGAATGTCGGTCAGCGGCACCTCGGCGAGGGTCATTTTCGCCGCCATCCGCTCTTCGGCCGAGTGGGCGATAACGCCCGCCAGGGCGTCGCCGGAGCGGGCCGGCGACGCTTTCGCCATCAGCGTTTTCAGACTATCAAAGCGCCATACCTGGCCCGATAGCGTGGTTTTATACATGCCGCCTCCTCAGGAGACCGTGCGCAGTTGAGGATCCACTGGCGCCCGTTCACGGGCCGCTGCGGTTTTGCGGAACCACAGGTAGCCGCCGAGCATCATCGCCGCGAAAATCAGCGCCAGCAGCAGGTTATACCAGACCATCGCCACCAGGCAGATCACCGCCATGCCGAGGGCAAAGGCCGGCGCCAGCGGGTAGAGCGGCGCGCGGAACGGACGGATCAGCTTCGGCTCGCTACGGCGCAGTTTGAACAGCGCCGCCATGGAAGTGATATACATAACAATAGCCCCAAATACCGACATGGTGACGATGCAGGCGGTCAACGGCATGCCGCTGATGGTGATCAGCGAGTCGGAGAAGATCGCGGCGATACCCACCACGCCGCCGGCGAGGATCGCCAGATGCGGGGTGCGGGTGCGGCGGTTGAGGGAGGCCAGCCCGGCGGGCAGATAGCCGGCGCGGGCGAGGGAGTAGATCTGCCGCGAGTAGCCCATAATGATGCCGTGGAAGGAGGCGACGAGGCCAAACAGCCCCAGCCACACCAGCATATGCAGCCAGCCGCTGCCGTTGCCCACCACCGTCTTCATCGCCTGAGGCAGCGGGTCGTTGATATTGGACAGCGCGCGCCAGTCGCCGACGCCGCCGGCGAAGACCATCACGCCGATCGCCAGCACCGTCAGCGTCAGAATGCCGCCGCCCAGGGCGCGCGGAATGGTGCGCTGCGGATCTTTTGCCTCTTCGGCGGCCATGGAAGCCCCCTCAATGGCGAGAAAAAACCAGATAGCGAACGGAATGGCGGCGAACATCCCCGGCAGCGCCAGGCCGCTAAAGCTTTCCGCGCCCGCCCAGCCGTTGGCGGTGAAGTGGCTCCAGGAGAAGCCGGGGGCGACCACGCCCATAAACACCAGCAGCTCGAAGATGGCCAGCAGGGTGACGATCAGCTCGAAGGTGGCGGCGATGCCGACGCCGAGGATATTGAGCGTCATAAAGATCCCGTAAGCGCCGCAGGCGACCCACTTCGGATCCAGCGCCGGAAACTGCACGTTGAGGTAGGCGCCGATGGCCATGGCGATGGCCGGCGGGGCGAAGACGAATTCAATCAGAGTGGCAAAACCGGCGATAAAGCCGCCGGTGGGCCCGAAGGCGCGGTAGGCGTAGGCGAAAGGGCCGCCAGCGTGCGGGATGGCGGTGGTCAGCTCGGTAAAGCTGAAAATAAAGGCGCAGTACATGGCGGCGACCGCCAGGGCGACGACCATAAACCCCATCGTGCCCGCCTGCGACCAGCCGTAGCTCCAGCCGAAGTACTCCCCGGATATCACCAGTCCGACGGCGATCCCCCATAAACGAAAACTGCCGAGCGTTCTTTTTAAGGTGGTGGTGTGCTCTGTCATACGTGTTGCCTCGCCAGATAGAAAGGTTCTGAACGACAGGCTGCAAAGAGAGTGCCAGAACGTTGTCCGCCGCGATGAGGCGCCAGCCCGTGGCGCGCTCACCGGCGCTGCGCAAAAATGGGGCAGGCTGCACGCTGTCGGCGCGCGACCTGGTGCAGCGGCTTTGCTTTTTCCGCGGTGGCACGGTATAACACTTCTTCTTTTGGATGTTTAGATGTCTATACGTTTATACGCATCATGGCCCGGGCAAGCGGGCTGGCGTGAGAAAATAAAATGCAAAGCACAACACAACAACAAGGTGGGCAACTGAAGCGCACCATGAAAACGCGCCATCTGATCATGCTGTCGCTCGGCGGCGTGATTGGCACCGGCCTGTTCTTTAATACCGGCTATATCATCTCCACCACAGGCGCGGCCGGAACGCTGCTGGCGTATCTGATTGGCGCCCTGGTGGTCTGGCTGGTGATGCAGTGCCTCGGCGAACTGTCGGTGGCGATGCCGGAGACCGGCGCCTTCCACGTCTACGCGGCGCGCTACCTTGGCCCGGCGACGGGCTATACCGTGGCGTGGCTCTACTGGCTGACGTGGACGGTGGCGCTGGGTTCGAGCTTCACCGCCGCCGGCTTCTGTATGCAGTACTGGTTCCCGCAGGTGCCGGTCTGGATCTGGTGCGTGGTGTTTTGCGCGGTGATTTTCGGTCTTAACATCATTTCGACCCGCTTCTTCGCCGAAGGCGAGTTCTGGTTCTCGCTGGTGAAAGTGATCACCATCATCGCGTTTATTATTCTCGGCGGCGCGGCCATTTTCGGCATCATTCCGATGCAGGATGGCTCCCCGGCGCCGGGCCTGCGCAATCTCACCGCCGAAGGCTGGTTCCCGCACGGTGGCCTGCCGATCCTGATGACCATGGTGGCGGTGAACTTCGCCTTCTCCGGGACGGAGCTTATCGGCATTGCCGCCGGAGAGACGGAAAACCCGCATAAGGTCATTCCGGTCGCCATTCGCACCACCATCGCCCGGCTGATTATTTTCTTTATCGGCACCGTGTTTGTGCTGGCGGCGCTGATCCCGATGCAACAGGCGGGGGTGGAGAAAAGCCCCTTCGTGCTGGTGTTTGAAAAGGTGGGCATCCCTTACGCGGCGGATATTTTCAACTTCGTGATCCTGACGGCGATCCTCTCGGCGGCCAACTCCGGCCTGTACGCTTCCGGGCGGATGCTGTGGTCGCTGTCGAACGAGAAGACGCTGCCGGCCTGCTTTGCCAAAGTCAATAAACGGGGCGTGCCGGTGACCGCGCTGTCGGTGAGTATGCTGGGCGGCGTGCTGGCGCTGTTCTCCAGCGTGGTGGCGCCCGATACGGTGTTTGTGGCGCTGTCGGCGATCTCCGGCTTTGCGGTGGTGGCGGTGTGGTTGAGCATCTGCGCCTCGCACTTTATGTTCCGCCGCCGCCATCTGCAGCAGGGTAAGGCGCTGAGCGATCTGCAGTATCGCGCCCCCTGGTATCCGGTGGTGCCGATTCTGGGCTTTGTGCTGTGCCTGGTGGCCTGCGTGGGCCTCGCTTTTGACCCGAGCCAGAGAATTGCGCTGTGGTGCGGGATCCCCTTTGTGGCCCTGTGCTATGGTGCCTGGTATCTTACTCGTTCACGGAAAATGACTCAGGAGCCACAACATGTCGCAGACTAATCCGTTTACCGCCCTGCTTGCCGCCCAGCCTTTTGTGCTGCTGGACGGCGCCATGGCCACCGAGCTGGAGGCCCGCGGCTGCGATCTGGCTGACAGCCTGTGGTCGGCGAAAGTGCTGCTGGAGAACCCGCAGCTGATCCGCGATGTGCATCTCGACTACTTTCGCGCCGGAGCGCAGGTGGCGATCACCGCCAGCTATCAGGCCACTCCCGCCGGCTTTGCCGCGCGCGGCCTGGATGATGCGCAGTCCCGGGCGCTGATCGGCAAAAGCGTCGAGCTGGCGCGCAAAGCGCGCGAGGCGTACCTCGCCGAGAATCCACACGCCGGCACGCTGCTGGTCGCCGGTTCGGTGGGGCCGTATGGCGCCTTTCTCGCCGACGGCTCGGAGTATCGCGGCGATTATCAGCGCAGCGCGGCAGAGTTCCAGGCCTTCCACCGCCCGCGCGTCGAAGCGCTGCTGGATGCGGGCGCCGACCTGCTGGCCTGTGAAACCCTGCCGTCATTCGCCGAGATCCAGGCCCTGACAGCCCTGCTGCAGGAGTATCCCCGCGCCCGCGCCTGGTACTCCTTCACGCTGCGCGACGCCGAACATCTCAGCGATGGCACGCCGCTGCGCGAGGTGATGGCCGCCCTGGCGGATAACCCGCAGGTGGTGGCGGTGGGCATCAACTGTATCGCGCTGGAAAATACGCCCGCGGCGCTGGCGCATCTGCACAGCCTGACGGCGCTGCCGCTGGTGGTCTATCCTAACTCCGGCGAACATTATGATGCGGTGAGCAAGACCTGGCACCATCATGGCGAAGCGTGCGCCAGCCTGACGGATTATCTGCCGCAGTGGCTGGCGGCCGGGGCGAGGCTGATCGGCGGCTGCTGCCGCACCACGCCGAAGGATATCGCTGAGCTTAACGCGAAGCGCTGAGTTTTGTGCCGGGTAGCGCTGCGCTTATCCGGCCTACACCTTGCGCGATCTGTAGGCCGGGCAAGGCGTAGCCGCCACCCGGCGCCAACCCTCTGCCGCCAACCCACCGCGCAAAATCAACTATCCTTTCCCGCTTTTTTTCTAAAAACGATTCGCTATTAGCCAGAATTTTTAATTACTTCATCTCCATCCTGATGCCGGAAATACTGCACCTATAACAACTCAGGGGAAGCAGACATTATGGCATTCACATCGCGAATTACTCTTCTGGCGGCGCTGGCCGTCGCCGCCTTCCAGGCGCAGGCGGTCAATGTGACCGTGGCGTATCAAACCTCCGCTGAGCCGGCGAAAGTCGCCCAGGCGGACAACACCTTCGCCAAAACCAGCGGGGCGACCGTCGACTGGCGGAAATTTGACAGCGGCGCCAGCGTGGTGCGCGCCCTGGCCTCCGGCGATGTGCAGATCGGCAATATCGGCTCCAGCCCGCTGGCGGTGGCCGCCAGCCAGCAGGTGCCGATTGAAGTGTTCCTGCTCGCTTCAAAGCTCGGCAACTCCGAAGCGCTGGTGGTGAAGAAAAGCATCACCAAACCGGAAGATCTGATCGGCAAACGCATTGCCGTGCCGTTTATCTCCACCACCCACTACAGCCTGCTGTCGGCGCTCAAACACTGGGGCATCAAGCCGGGCCAGGTGCAGATTATTAACCTGCAGCCGCCGGCGATTATCGCCGCATGGCAGCGCGGGGATATCGACGGGGCTTACGTCTGGGCGCCAGCGGTTAACGAACTGGAAAAAGAGGGCAAGGTGCTGACCGATTCCGCGCAGGTCGGGGAGTGGGGCGCACCGACCCTCGACGTCTGGGTGGTCCGTAAGGACTTCGCCGAGCAGCATCCGGAGATCGTCAAAGCGTTTGCTAAAAGCGCCATCGACGCCCAGCAGCCCTACATCGCCAACCCGGAGGCATGGCTGAAACAGCCGGACAACATCAGCAAGCTGGCGCGCCTGAGCGGCGTGCCGGAAGCCGATGTCCCCGGGCTGGTGAAGGGGAACACCTACCTGACCGCCGCTGAGCAGGCGCAGGCGCTGAACGGGCCGGTCAATCAGGCCATCGTCGATACCGCGCGCTTTCTGAAAGAGCAGGGCAAAGTGCCCGCGGCGGGAACCGATTATCGTCAGTACGTTACTGACCGTTTCGTGAAGTAAAGGAGGCGGCGATGCTGCAAATCTCGCATCTTTCCGCCGACTACGGCGGTAAACCGGCGCTGGCGGATATCAACCTGACGCTGGAGAGTGGGGAGCTGCTGGTGGTGCTGGGGCCTTCGGGCTGCGGTAAAACTACCCTGCTGAACCTGATTGCCGGATTCGTGCCCTATCAGCACGGCAGCATCACCCTCGAAGGTCAGCGGGTGACCGGGCCGGGCGCAGAGCGCGGCGTGGTCTTCCAGAACGAAGGCCTGCTGCCATGGCGCAATGTGCAGGATAACGTGGCGCTGGGGCTGCAGCTGGCGGGCGTGGATAAAGCGCAGCGGCGGCAAGCGGCGGCGCAGATGCTGAAAAAGGTTGGCCTCGAAGGGGCGGAAAAGCGCTTTATCTGGCAGCTGTCCGGCGGTCAACGCCAGCGGGTGGGCATCGCCCGGGCGCTGGCGGCGAATCCGCAGCTGTTGCTGCTGGATGAGCCCTTCGGCGCGCTTGACGCCTTTACCCGCGAGCAGATGCAAACGCTGCTGCTGACGCTCTGGCATGAGACCGGCAAACAGGTGCTGCTCATCACCCATGACATTGAAGAGGCCATCTTTATGGCGACCGAGCTGGTGCTGCTGTCGCCGGGGCCGGGGCGGGTGGTGGAGCGGCTGCCGCTGGATTTCAGCCGCCGCTTTGTCGCGGGCGAACCCTGCCGCAGCATCAAATCCGACCCGCGGTTTATTGAACAGCGGGAATACATTCTGAGCCGGGTGTTTGACCAACGGGAGGCTTTCTCATGAGCGTGGTACTGAACGACAAACCGCGTCAACTGACGCTGAAGTGGCGCTGGCCGCTCTCCCGTCAGCTCACCCTCAGCGTGGCGACCCTGGCGGTGTTGCTGGCCGTCTGGTGGGCGGTCGCGGCGCTGCAGCTGATTAGCCCGCTGTTTCTGCCGCCGCCGGGCCAGGTGCTGCAGAAGCTTATCACTATCGCCGGGCCGCAGGGCTTTATGGATGCGACGCTCTGGCAGCACCTGGCGGCGAGCCTGACGCGGATCGTTATCGCTCTGCTGGCGGCGGTGCTGATCGGCGTGCCGGTGGGGATCGCCATGGGGCTCAACTCAACGGTGCGCGGGATCCTCGATCCGCTGATCGAGCTTTATCGTCCGGTGCCGCCGCTGGCCTACTTACCGCTGATGGTGATCTGGTTTGGCATCGGTGAAACGTCGAAGATCCTGCTGATCTACCTGGCGATTTTCGCCCCGGTAGCGATGTCGGCGCTGGCGGGGGTAAAAAGCGCGCAGCAGGTGCGGATTCGCGCCGCCCGTTCGCTGGGCGCCAGCCGGGCGCAGGTGCTGTGGCTGGTGATCCTGCCCGGCGCGCTGCCGGAGATCCTCACCGGGCTGCGCATTGGTCTTGGCGTCGGTTGGTCAACGCTGGTGGCCGCTGAGCTGATCGCCGCCACCCGCGGGTTAGGATTTATGGTGCAGTCCGCCGGCGAGTTTCTCGCCACTGATGTGGTGCTGGCGGGGATTGCGGTGATTGCCATTATCGCCTTTTTACTGGAACTGGGTCTGCGCGGGCTGCAGCGGCGCCTGACGCCCTGGCATGGAGAAGTACAATGAGTGAACGTCTGAGCATTACCCCGCTGGGGCCGTATATTGGCGCGCAGGTGACCGGGGCGGATTTAACCCGTCCGCTGAGCGACAACCAGTTTGAACAGCTGTATCACGCGGTGCTGCGTCATCAGGTGGTATTCCTGCGCGAGCAAAATATCACCCCGGCGCAACAGCGCGACCTGGCGCTGCGGTTTGGCGACCTGCATATCCATCCGGTCTACCCTCATGCCCCGGGCGTGGAGGAAATTATCGTCCTCGATACCCATAACGATAATCCGCCGGATAATGACAACTGGCATACCGATGTCACCTTTATCGACACGCCGCCCGCCGGCGCTATTCTGGCGGCGAAAGAGTTGCCGACGACCGGCGGGGACACCCTGTGGACCAGCGGCATCGCCGCCTGGGAAGCGCTATCAGAGCCCTTCCGGCAGCTGCTGAGCGGCCTGCATGCGGAACACGATTTCCGTAAATCGTTCCAGGAGTATAAGTACAACCACACGGAAGCCGAGCATCGGCGCTGGCAGGAGGCGGTGGCGAAGCATCCGCCGCTGCTGCACCCGGTGGTGCGTACCCACCCGGTGACCGGCAAGCAGGCGCTGTTCGTTAACGAAGGCTTTACCACGCGGATTGTCGACGTGACCGAGAAAGAGAGCGCGGCGCTGCTGAGCTTCCTGTTTGCCCATATCACCAAACCGGAGTTTCAGGTGCGCTGGCGCTGGCAGCCGAACGATGTCGCTATCTGGGATAACCGGGTAACCCAGCATTACGCCAATGCCGACTATCTGCCGCAGCGGCGGATCATGCACCGGGCGACGATCCTTGGCGATAAGCCGTATTACCGGGCGGGGTAAGGCTTGTATCAGCCGCGAGCCGCGGAGAAAAGCGGATGCTGCATTGCCCGCTGCTTCCCGGAGGCGGCGCCTGACGCGCCTTTTCCGGGCGACCGAACCGTCGGAAACGGTGAACCGTAGCCCGGCTAAGGCGCAACGCGCCGCAAGCCGGGAAAAAGCGTTTATGCCGATTTTTGCGCACCCAGATGCGCGCCAATATAGCGCTGATAGCGATTGGCCTTCAGGTAGGTGAGATCCACCAGCACCAGACCATCCACGCAGTTATTGAAATCCGGATCGCTGCCGAAATCGATAAACTGCACTCCGCCCGGCTCGCACACTTCCGAGTACTGCTTATACAGCGGCGGGATCGCGCAGCCGAGATTGCCCAGCAGGGACTTCAGCCGGGCCAGGTCGTCGTTGTAATCCTCCCCGCCAAACTGCGCCAGCACGTCGGGCAGCGACGCCGGATAAGGGCGACGCGACTCCGCCAGCGGATGCGTCGCCGGGAACCACAGCCGGTAGAACGCCACCAGCAGATCGCGAGCGGCGGGCGGCAGCCCGCCAGAAATCGACACCGGGCCAAACAGATAGCGATAGTGCGGATAGCGCGCCAGATAAGCGCCGATGCCGGACCACAGATAGTCCAGCCCGCGTCGACCCCA
This sequence comes from Klebsiella sp. GB_Kp056, assembly GCF_040064755.1. NCBI lineage: Bacteria > Pseudomonadati > Pseudomonadota > Gammaproteobacteria > Enterobacterales > Enterobacteriaceae > Klebsiella > Klebsiella sp. GB_Kp056. Next base: position 30,740 of record NZ_JBEAJA010000058.1, read on the forward strand.
GTAGCGCGGCTGGATAAAGCTGCGCCCCAGCTCAATGCCGTGCTGCAGGATGTCGTCCATCCGCCCGTCGTAGTGGAAGAGACTGGAGCTGTAGATCCCCTCCAGGCCGCGCTTTGCCAGCTGTATGGCCGTCGGCATAAAGCGGTATGCGCCGACGATTTCCAGATCTTCTTCATCCCACAGGATCAGATGCAGATAGTCGTCGTCATACCGGTCGATATCCCGCCGTTTGCCGCTGCCTTCCCCGACCGCGCGGAAGGCGATTTCCCGCAGGCGTCCCAGCTCGCGCAGCAGCGGCGCCTCCTCCTGGCCGTTGCGCTGCCAGAGGTAAATCACTTTGCCGTCGGCGGTGCGGCCCAGGCATTCGGCCTTGTGCAGTTCGCGTTTAAGCCGCGCCCGGTCTTCCGGACGGGCGATGGCGCTTTCGGTTTTAAACCGCCCCGGCAGCCCTTCGCGCAGCTGGTCAAGGTGCTGATAGCAGCGGCCGGTAAGCTCGCGAGCGCTGGACTGGGCATCGAACCAGCTCGACCAGGGGATCTGCTGGCCGATGCGCACCGGCAGGCTGCTGTTGCGCCGGCGAAACATCTGTTGCATCAGCAGGAGCAGCGGCAGGTTGTCGGAGACCAGGGTGCTGGCGTAAAACAGGGCGCTGTTGTGGGCGTTAATCCACGCCGGCAGCAGCGGGGCGCGATATTTTGCCGCCAGCTTAATAAAGCCCGAGTGCCATTTTTTATCGCGGATGCCGCGACGGGTGAGGCGGGAGACTTCCCCCGCCGGGAAGAAGATCAGCACCCCGCCGGCCTGCAGCTGCTGGTCCATCTGCTGCAGCGCCGTTTTAGCGGTGCGGCCATGAATATTATCCACCGGGATAAACAGCGAGCTCAGGGGCTCAAGGTGGGTGAGCATGCGGTTGGTGACCACTTTGACATCGCGGCGCACGCGGGATACCGCATACAGGAGCGCCAGGCCGTCGAGGGTGCCGGTGGGGTGGTTAGCGATAATGACCAGCGGGCCATATTCGGGGATTTGTTCGAGATCGTGCGCCGGGATAGCGCAGCGAATATTGAGGTATTCCAGCACCTGTTCGACCGTATCAAGCCCCTTCAGGTGGCGGTGACGGTCGGCAAATTGTTGAAACTCTTCCTCATAAAATAGCTTTTTTAACAGTTTCTTTTGCCAGGGGGCGGGCCTCGCCTGAGGCCACAGGTCATCGAGTACGTTGTCGAGACTAAACATAGTGGCTCCTCCTCCGTCCTGCCCAGACAGTAGAAGGTAGAGATGTCGTTCAGATTACAGTTGGGTGAAGTTTCGCTCGCAGCGGGGGAGGTTTCCCGGATAGCGGCTAACGCCTCATCCGGGCTACGGTTGGCGCCGATTTGTAGCCCCGGTAAGCGTCAGCGCCACCGGGGAGAGGCTATCGGCGTTCACCGCAGCTAAGATCAAAGCTATCGCCAGCCCAGTTTGGGGGATATAGCCCGCGCTGGACATCGCGATGAAAGGTTGAAAATGGCCAATCGATCACCCGGGTGACCCAGCCATGCTTAAGTGGATTGATATGGATGTAATCAACGTGTCGGCGGTAATCATCTTCATCGCGTATGGCATGCTCCCAGAAGCGCGGTTGCCAGAGGGGTTGTCGTTTTAACGTTCTGGTAAAACAGCCTTTGATATCTCTCCAGCGTGAAGAAAAATCGTCATCATTATGAGGTAGTGTCCAGATGCAATGCAGATGTTCAGGCAACACCACCCAGGCATCAATAATAAAGGGGCGATGTTGTTTAACAACAGCGACAGAGTAGCGCAATAATTCTATGTTTTCAGTTAGGTGCATGCTTCTACGGTCTTTAACGTTAACAGTGAAGAACCAGGTTCCCCCCTTAATGTAATAACGTCGATAAGCCACCACAGGATCTCCTGGAATTCGGTATTTATGATGTGGTTTAACACGTTAGAAGGCGAAATCCGGTACGCCAAGGAGAAGGCGCAGAAGGTGGAAAGCGGCGCGCAAAGTTTTAGCTACAGATATTGATTAGCGCCTGTCCCCGGATAGCGGCGCAAGCGCCTTATCCGGGCTACGGTGTGGTGGTCGCGATAAATACAGCGCACCGGGGATGAGGTTTGGTAGCCCCGGTAAGCGTAGCGCCACCGGGGAGAGGGAGGCTTAACGGAGGATTTTTTTCTCGGCCAGGTCGAGGGCGAAATAGCTGAAGATCAGGTCGGCGCCCGCGCGTTTGATCGCGCCAAGGCTTTCCAGAACCACTTTCTCTTCATCGATAGCGCCCGCCTGGGCAGCGAATTTGATCATCGCGTACTCCCCGCTGACCTGATACGCGCCGAGCGGCAGATCGCTGCGCTCGCGGATATCGCGGAGAATATCCAGGTAGGCGCCAGCCGGTTTCACCATCAGGCAGTCGGCGCCCTGGGCTTCATCGAGCAGCGACTCGCGAATGGCTTCCCGGCGGTTCATCGGGCTCATCTGATAGGTTTTACGATCGCCCTTCAGCGCGGTACCGGCCGCTTCGCGGAACGGGCCGTAGAAGGAAGACGCGAACTTGGTCGAGTAGGACATGATCGCCGTATTGGTGAATCCGGCAGCGTCCAGCGAGCGGCGAATTGCCTGCACCTGACCATCCATCGCGGCGGAAGGGGCGATGAAGTCCGCGCCGGCGGCGGCGGCGACAACGGCCTGTTTGCCAAGATTTTCCAGGGTCGCGTCGTTGTCCACCCCGTGGTCGCACAGCACGCCACAGTGGCCGTGGGAGGTGTATTCGCAGAAGCAGGTATCGGACATGACGATCATCTCCGGCACCGTGGACTTACAGATCCGCGACATACGCGCCACCAGACCATTTTCATTCCAGGTATCGCTGCCGGTGGCGTCGGTGTGATGAGAAATGCCAAAGGTCATCACCGAGCGAATGCCGGCATTGGCGATGCGTTCGATCTCACGCGCCAGATATTTTTCCGGAATACGCATCACGCCGGGCATAGCCTCGATCGCTTTGTAATCATCAATTTCTTCTTCAACAAAGATCGGCAACACCAGGTCGTTCAAACTCAGTGTTGTCTCTTCAAACAGGGCGCGCAGCGCAGCGGATTGACGCAGGCGGCGGGGGCGAGTGATTAAATCTGTCATGGTTTGCCTGATTTTGTGAAATGAAAGACGGTAGTGTAACTGAAATGGCAGCGGGATGTTTCGCCAAAACGATCGTTATGTCGCATCGGCGAAACCTCCTCCGGGCTTACTGGCTGGCCGTCTGCATGTTGGGCTGCGCGCCGCTCAGCTCGCTGACCAGGTCGTTGATGCCATCGCTCATATTGTTGAAGCGGGTTAACGGCGAGCGGGTCACCACCACAAAAGCGCCGACGTTAGCCTGCGGATTCATCGCCATATAGGTGATAAACCCGCCGCCGCCGCCGGTTTTCTGAATAATCCCCGGATGGCCATTCTTCGGCTTCATATACACCCAGCCAAGCCCCAGCGCGTCGGCGCGGCCCGGCACGTCCATACCGATCACCCGGGTCAGCTGGTTACGCTGATAAATCAGCGTCTGCATCCGGTCGGCCTGCTGGCCGCGGGTATAGAAATCGGATGACAGGAACTGCTGCATCCAGCGCATCATATCCCCCGGCGTCGAGTAGACTCCGCCGCTGCCGATCGCCGCCAGGGTGTTATTGCACGGGCTGGCGCCTTTTTCCGGGATCATCAGCCGCTGGCACTGGTCCGGCGACGGGGTAAAGGTGGTGTCCTTCATCCCCAGCGGTCGGGTGATCTGCTCTTCAAATAGCTGCGGATAAGGTTTGCCGGCGGCGGTGGAGAGCGCGTCCGCCAGCAAATCGAAGGCCAGGTTGGAGTAGGCCGCCTGCGAGCCCGGCGCGGTCTTCAGGGTCGCGGTAGAGAGCCAGCTCCAGCGCTGCTGGCGGGTCGGCCAGACAAACACCGGGCGATGGGCGGCGCCGCCAGGCTGTTCGCGCGGCAGGGCGCTGGTATGGGTCGCGAGATTCACCAGGGTGATCGGTTTTCCCTGCCAGTCAGGCACCCGGGCGCCCGGCGGGGCGTATTTGCTCAGCGGATCGTCGAGTTTCACCACCCCCTGGTCGAGCAGCTTCACCAGCATCTCGCTGGTCATCAGTTTGCTGAGGGAGGCGATACGGATCACCGAGTCGAGCTGCGGGTGCTGATTATTCCCGGGGCGGGTTTCGCCAAAGCTGCGAAACACACGCTGATTGCCATCGATCACCACCAGCGCCATGCCGGTGGCGCCGCTGCCGTAGTAGATATGATTGGCGTAACGATCGACCACATCCGAGGCGAAAACCGGGTCAACGGTGGGCTGTACGGCCTGCGCCGAGGTCCACGACGCCGCGCACAGCGCAGCAAAAATGAGCAAACTACGTTTCAACGGAAATCATCCATTAAATAAATAAAAGAGAAGAGGGTATTTATACTACGAAGTGGCGCAGAACAAAGCGGGATTCACGACATTCCTGCAGGAAAAAGGTAACGGTGCGTAAAAAAGACTTTTTTACGCTTTCGGATATCGGCTTTTTTCGCCGGCGCGTATGATGACCGTTTGGCTGAAGGTTCGCGGGAGAAAACAATGGCGGCTCAACGGGTAGTGATGGTCGTGGATATGCAAAACGGCGTGTTCGCCACGCCGCGTCTGGCGCGCGAGCGCTGCGTCGCGCAAATTAATCGTCTGGTGCGCGCGGCGGATAAGGTCATTTTTATTCAACATGATGAGGCCGGCGGCCTCGAAGCCGGCAGCGAAGGCTTCGCCCTGCTCCCTGAGCTGGAGCAGCCGGCCGGCGCGCTCTATGTCACTAAAACCGCCTGCGACGCCTTCTATCACACCTCGCTGGAGCAGGTGCTGCGGGAACACGACATTCAGCAGTTTGTCATCTGCGGTTGCGCCACCGACTACTGCCTCGACACCACCATTAAAAACGGCGCCAGCCGCGGATACGGCATTGTTATCGCGGAAGATGCCCACACCACCGCCAACCGCCCCGCCGCGCAGGCCGCGACGCTCATCGCCCACTACAATGAGGTGTGGCGTACGCTGACCGTTCCTGGCAATCCTTTACAGGTGAAACCCACAGAAACAATTCTGCACGCCTGGCAGCAGAACTAAGCTGTTGATATCCGGTCTTATCATCCGTCTGCCCCGCGAGAACGCTTTCACGCGGCGGCCGACGTATGCGTCGTATACAGCAATAGCAGAACGATAAGAAGTTAGCAGGAGACAATGATGTTTAAATCTTTTTTCCCCAAACCGGGGCCGTTTTTTATTTCTGCCTTTATCTGGTCGCTGCTGGCGGTGATCTTTTGGCAGGCGGGCGGCGGCGACTGGCTGCTGCGGGTCACCGGGGCATCGCAGGATGTGGCGATCAGCGCGGCGCGCTTCTGGTCGCTCAACTATCTGGTGTTCTACGCTTACTATCTGTTTTGCGTCGGCGTGTTTGCGCTGTTCTGGTTTGTCTACTGCCCGCATCGCTGGCAGTACTGGTCGATTCTCGGCACGTCGCTCATCATCTTCGTCACCTGGTTTCTGGTGGAAGTGGGGGTGGCGATCAACGCCTGGTATGCGCCGTTCTATGACCTGATCCAGAGCGCGCTGGCCACCCCGCATAAGGTCAGCATCAACCAGTTTTATCATGAGATCGGCATCTTTCTCGGCATCGCGCTCATCGCGGTGATCATCGGCGTGATGAACAACTTCTTCGTCAGCCACTACGTCTTCCGCTGGCGCACGGCGATGAACGAACACTACATGGCCCACTGGCAGCATCTGCGCCATATCGAAGGCGCCGCGCAGCGTGTGCAGGAAGACACCATGCGCTTTGCCTCCACCCTGGAGGATATGGGCGTGAGCTTTATCAACGCGGTGATGACCCTGATCGCCTTCCTGCCGGTGCTGGTGACGCTCTCGCAACACGTTCCCGACCTGCCCATCGTCGGTCACTTGCCGTATGGCCTGGTGATTGCCGCGATCGTCTGGTCGCTGATGGGGACCGGCCTGCTGGCGGTGGTGGGGATTAAGCTGCCGGGTCTGGAGTTTAAAAACCAGCGCGTGGAAGCGGCCTATCGTAAAGAGCTGGTCTACGGCGAGGACGATGAAACCCGCGCCACGCCGCCGACGGTGCGCGAGCTGTTCAGCGCGGTGCGTCGCAACTATTTCCGTCTCTATTTCCACTATATGTATTTCAATATCGCCCGCATTCTCTATCTGCAGGTGGATAACGTTTTCGGCCTTTTCCTGCTGTTTCCGTCGATCGTTGCCGGTACGATTACCCTCGGGCTGATGACGCAAATTACCAACGTTTTCGGCCAGGTGCGCGGTTCGTTCCAGTACCTGATCAGCTCGTGGACGACGCTGGTGGAACTGATGTCCATCTACAAACGTCTGCGCAGCTTTGAGCGCGAACTGGACGGCAAACCGCTGCAGGAAGCGATCCCGACATTACGTTAATCAAGACAAGGAAGCAGGATGGCCGCACGTTTATCGCGCATTATACCCGGTTCATTGACGCTGCTGGCGGCCGTGGTGCTAAGCGCCTGTACCAGCCAACAGGCGCCGGTGTTGAAAGAGGGCGAGAAGCCCGTTGACGTGGCGTCGGTGGTGCGGCAGAAAATGCCCGCCAGCGTGAAGGATCGGGAGGCCTGGGCGCAAGCCATCGCCACCGCCTTTGACAGCCAGAAGCTGGCGCCGACGGAAGAGAACGTCTGCTCGGTGCTGGCGGTCGCGCAGCAGGAGTCCAATTATCAGTCCGACCCGGTGGTGCCGGGGCTGAATAAAATCGCCTGGCAGGAGATCGACCGCCGGGCGGAAAAAATGCACATTCCGCTGTTTCTGGTCCATACCGCGCTGAAGATCACCTCGCCAAACGGCAAAAGCTACAGCGACCGTCTGGACAACGTGAAGACGGAAAAGCAGCTGAGCGCTATTTTTGATGACTTTATCGGGATGGTGCCGATGGGGCAGAAGCTGTTCGGCTCCCTGAACCCGGTGCACACCGGCGGCCCAATGCAGGTCAGCATCGCCTTTGCCGAGCAGCACACCTCCGGCTACCCGTGGAAAATGAACGGTACGGTGCGCCAGGAGGTCTTCAGCCTGCGCGGCGGCCTGTGGTTTGGCACCTATCATCTGCTGAACTACCCGGCCAGCTACAGCGTGCCGCTGTACCGTTTTGCCGACTTTAACGCCGGCTGGTATGCCAGCCGTAACGCCGCCTTCCAGAACTCGGTGGTGAAAGCCAGCGGGGTGAAACTGGCGCTCGACGGCGACCTTATCCGCTATGACAGCGATGAGCCGGGCAGCACCGAGCTGGCGGTGCGCCGCCTGGCGGGCCAGCTGGGGATGAGCGACAGCGAGATCCATAGCCAGCTGAAAAAGGGCGACAGCCTGGCGTTTGAGAAGACCGACCTCTATCAACAGGTTTTCCGCCTCGCGGATAAAAAAACGGGCAAAACCCTGCCGCGGGAGATGTTGCCGGGGATCCAGCTTGAGAGTCCGAAAATCACCCGTAATCTGACGACGGCGTGGTTTGCGAAACGGGTCGATGAGCGGCGGGCAAGCTGTATGGCGCGGCGTTAACGGCGCCGACGCCAGCGCACAATGAGTGCCAGCAGCCCGATGAACGAGCAGCCGATCAGAAAAGGGATCAGGCCAAAGAGGGTGCCAACGGCGAGGCTGATATCGACCTGCGGACGGCTGGCGTCCTGGGCCTGCATCAGGCGCTCAAAGACTCCCGGGGCGTGGATCAGCATGCTGAGCATCTGCGCGCCGGCCCAGCAGCAGATCAGGACGAACAGTCCGTAAGCGACATGGCTGCCGGTCAGCGCCCCTCTTTTTTTATTTCCCAAAAGCGATTTTGAAAAACTGAATTCAGCCATAGGCCCTCCCACCTCTGTACTGCTGGTTTTTTCTCCAGCTCTATGGCAGGTATTCTGGCAGTGCGACGCCGTCGCCAGTATCAGATTGCTGGTAATTGCCCTCCAGGAATAATCCTGTTTTCGCCGTAGTGTTAACCGCGCCACAGGAAGGGAAAAGGGAGACCGGCGTCGCAATCCAGCAACATTCTCCATATCGCTACAGACCGCCGCGGGCGGCTATGCGAAGATGCGTTTTTTGCTGTTGGAGGCCGCATGAAGCTCACTGATAAAATTCGCCGTGACTGGCACTACTACGCGGTGGCGCTGGGGTTAATTTTTATTCTAAATGGCGTGGTGGGGCTGCTGGGGTTTGAGACGCAGGGCTGGCAATCTTACGCCGTCGGTCTGGTCACCTGGGTGATAAGCTTCTGGATCGCGGGCTTTGTGATCCGCCGCCGCCCGGCAGAAGAGGCCTGAGGCCGCCGCTGCCAGGCGGGGTAAACGCGTTTTAGTTCATGGAGGTTTTCAGCGCCCGGTCCGCGGCATGGCGCTCCAGCGCCAGCTCAATCAGGCGAGTGATCAGACTGGTGTAATCGAGGCCGCTGGCCTGCCACAGCTTCGGATACATGCTGATGTTGGTGAAGCCCGGCAGGGTGTTGATCTCGTTGATCACCACCTCGTTGTCGGCGGTGAGGAAGACGTCGACGCGGGCCATGCCGCTGCAGCCCAGGGCCTGGTAAGCCTGCACCGCGATAGCGCGGATCTTGTCGTTGATCTCCGGGGCGATAGCGGCGGGGACCACCACCTGCGCGCCCTGGTCGTCGATATATTTGGTGTCGTAAGCGTAAAACTCGCTGTTGAGGACAATTTCGCCGCAGGTACTGGCCTGCGGGTGGTCGTTACCCAGCACCGCACACTCAATTTCCCGGCCTTGAATGCCTTGCTCTACCACCACTTTATGGTCAAATTCAAAGGCCAGGGCCACCGCCTGATGGTACTGCTCTTCGTTTTTAACTTTGCTGACGCCAACCGACGATCCCTGGTTGGCCGGCTTAACGAACAGCGGCAGGCCCAGCTTCGCTTCGACATCGGCAAAGCTAAACTGCGCGCGGTTGGCGCGGGTCAGGGTGATAAACGGGGCGACGGCGAGCCCGGCGTCGCGCAGCAGGCGTTTGGTCACATCTTTGTCCATACAGGCCGCAGAGCCCAGCACATCGGATCCGACGAAAGGCAGATTGGCCATGCGCAGCATCCCCTGCAGGGAGCCGTCTTCGCCCAGCGTGCCGTGGACGATGGGGAAAATCACATCGATGGCCGCCAGCGGCTGGCCGCTTTCGGCGTTAATCAGCTGCTGCGCTTCACGGCCCGGGATCTGCGCCAGAGTCACCGTTGAAGGGCGCAGGGCGATGCGGGCAGGATCCTGAGCATTGAGCAGGTAGTTGCCGGCGTCGTTGATGTGCCATAGCCCCTGTTTATCAATCCCCAACAGAACCACATCGAAGCGTGATTTATCAATCGCTTCCACGATATTCTTCGCTGACTGCAGCGACACTTCATGCTCTGCCGACTTACCGCCAAAAACGATCCCAACCCTCATCTTTGCCATTTCAACTTCCATCCAGATTACATCAAAGGGCATAACATACCATGTGAAACCGCCGCCTGCCTGCCATAATATTTACCTGATCAATTGACGGGAGCGGGCGTGAGAGGAAAGACGCTGCTGGTGCTGGCCGGGCTGCTCGGCGCGGGCCTGGTGGGATATCGCTATCTGCCGCCACACCTGAATCCGCTGGCGCCGCTGGCCCTTGACGATCCCCCGGGCTGGCTGACGTCGTTCAAGTTGCGCAGCCTGACGGCCGACCAGTGCGCCTCTCTGCTGGCGGAGGCCAACCGCCGGCGGCTCATCGTCAGCCAGCCGGTGGCCGACAGCGAGGGCGCCTGCCCGCTGCGTAACGTGGTGCGGGTAGCTAATTTTGGCTCGGTGCAGCTGAGCAGCAGTTTCCTCGCCAGCTGCCCGCTGGCGCTCAGCAGCGCGCTGTACGTCGAACAGCAGGCGAAGCCGCTGACCCGTCAGCTGATGGCCAGCGATCTGCGCCAGATCGATCATCTCGGCAGCTTCGCCTGCCGTAATATCTACCATCGGGAACAGGCGCGGCGCAGTGAACACGCGACGGCGGATGCCCTTGATGTCAGCGGCTTCCGCCTGACGGACGGCAGACGCATCAGCGTCCTGCAGGGCTGGCGCAGCGAGCGCTCTCACCCCTGGCTGGCAGCGCTGTTGAGCAACAGCTGCCCTTACTTCGGCAACGCGCTGGGGCCGGAGTACAACGCGGCGCACGCCAACCATTTTCACTTTGGGATGCGGGGGCAGGGCTTCTGCTTTTGAGCATAAAGCCCTGTGAGCAGCCTGAATAACCAGAAAATGCTTCGTCAGCCTCTCATGCGCATTCATAAAACACCAAACTCACCGCCAGCGCATCTATGGTAGTACACCAGTGGAATGAAATTGCTAAGCTAGGTAATAATTGGCAAATCATTAATGAATACGCGTAGTTATGGAATCCTGGAAGGTTAATCTCATCTCCGTCTGGTTTGGGTGCTTTTTTACCGGCCTGGCGATCAGTCAAATTCTCCCCTTTTTACCCCTCTACGTCTCCCAGCTGGGCGTCACCTCGCATGAAGCGCTGTCGATGTGGTCGGGGCTGACCTTCAGCGTCACCTTTCTGGTCTCGGCGATCGTCTCGCCGATGTGGGGGAGCCTCGCGGACCGCAAAGGCCGCAAGCTGATGCTGCTGCGCGCCTCGCTGGGAATGGCGATCGCCATTTTACTTCAGGCCTTCGCCACCAACGTCTGGCAGCTGTTTATCCTGCGGGCGATCATGGGCTTAACCTCCGGTTATATCCCCAACGCCATGGCGCTGGTGGCCTCCCAGGTGCCGCGCGAGCGTAGCGGCTGGGCGCTGAGCACCCTGTCGACGGCGCAAATCAGCGGGGTGATCGGCGGCCCGCTGCTGGGCGGTTTCCTGGCGGACCACGTCGGGCTGCGGATGGTCTTTTTTATTACGGCGATCCTGCTGACCATCAGTTTTCTGGTCACCCTGTTTCTGATCAAAGAGGGGGGCCGCCCGCCGGTCAGCAAAACCGATCGTCTCACCGGGAAACAGGTCTTTGCCTCCTTGCCCTATCCGGGGCTGGTGATCAGCCTCTTTTTCACCACCCTGGTGATCCAGTTGTGCAACGGCTCAATTGGCCCGATCCTGGCGCTGTTTATCAAGTCGATGGCGCCGGACAGCAACAATATCGCTTTTCTGGCCGGGATGATCGCCGCGGTGCCCGGGGTGTCGGCGCTGATCTCTGCCCCACGGCTGGGTAAGCTTGGCGACCGCATCGGCACTTCGCGGATCCTGCTGGCGACGCTCTGTTGCGCGGTGGTGATGTTCTTCGCCATGTCCTTTGTCACCACCCCGCTGCAGCTGGGGACGCTACGTTTTCTGCTCGGCTTTGCCGATGGCGCGATGCTTCCGGCGGTGCAGACCCTGCTGCTGAAATACAGTAGCGACAGCGTCACCGGGCGCATCTTTGGCTATAACCAGTCGTTTATGTATCTGGGCAACGTCGCCGGGCCGCTGATTGGCGCCTCCGTATCGGCGATGGCCGGCTTCCGCTGGGTATTTATTGCCACCGCCATTATCGTCTTCATCAACCTCTGGCAGCTGGCATGGATGCTGCGCCGCACCCGCCGGGCGAAGGCCTGAACCTCGGCTGACGGTATTTAACGCCATACCGTCAGCGTTTTTCCCCGACAGTAGATTTATCATTACTTTTTGTTATCGCCATGGCGTGAGCGCTATTCCGTTTTATTATTTCCGACGCACTTTGGTTATAAACAGCGCCGCTCATGATTAAACAATACTATTTATAGTGGTATTTTGTTGTGGTAAAACGTTTCGCTGTATATTGGGTGTTGCGACGATTCTTATTTTAAGTAATTCTGAGGTCCGTCATCGGGTATGACATCTCAATCGAAAAACAGACCTCGCATAAGGAACTGGTGCTATGAAGAATCTCATTGCTGAGTTACTGGTTAAACTGGCGCAAAAGGAAGAAGAAGCAAAGGAACTGACGGTGCAGGTTGAAGCGCTGGAGATCGTGGTCACCGCATTATTGCGCCATATGGAGCATGATGCCCAGCAGGCATTGATTCAGGATATTGAGCAGGCGATAGACCAGGTGACGCCCTGTCCGCCGGTCAACGACCAGGATGCCATCCTGCTGCAGCAATATCTAAAGAAGCTGTTGCGGCATCCTCGTAGCTAATCTTTGCGACGCGACAAGGATGCCGTCATTTTTCTGTCATCTCCCTTTTATAAAGTCTCCCACGTTTTGTTTTTTTAAGTATTTTTTACATGGAGATGACAAAAGTGAAATTAAGCGCCCTGTTTATTGCCCTGCTGCCTCTGCTGGGCTCGCCGGTTATTCATGCGGAAACTACTGCCGCGCCGGTTCTGGAAAATCGCGCTGCCCAGGGAGATATCACCACTCCCGGCGGCGCGCGTCGTTTAACGGGCGATCAAACCGAAGCGCTGCGCGCCTCGATAATCAATAAGCCGGCCAAAAACGTTATTTTGCTGATTGGCGATGGCATGGGTGATTCTGAAATTACCGCTGCGCGAAATTATGCGGAAGGGGCGGGCGGTTTCTTTAAAGGCATTGACGCCCTGCCGTTAACCGGGCAGTACACGCACTATTCGCTGGATAAAAAAACCGGTAAACCGGACTACGTCACCGACTCGGCGGCCTCCGCCACCGCCTGGACCACCGGCGTGAAGACCTATAACGGCGCGCTGGGCGTCGATATTCATGAGAACGCGCATCAGACCATCCTCGAGCTGGCGAAAGCGGCGGGCCTGGCCACCGGCAACGTTTCTACCGCCGAGCTGCAGGACGCCACCCCCGCGGCGCTGGTGGCGCATGTGACATCGCGTAAATGCTACGGCCCCACGGTCACCAGCGAAAAATGCCCCAGTAATGCGCTGGAGAAAGGGGGCAAAGGCTCCATTACCGAACAGCTGCTGAACGCCCGGCCGGATGTCACCCTGGGCGGCGGCGCGAAGACCTTTGCCGAAACGGCGACGGCGGGCGAGTGGCAGGGCAAAACCCTGCGCGAGCAGGCGGAAGCGCGCGGCTACCAGATTGTGACCGACGCGGCCTCTCTTGCCGCCGCGACGGCAGCCAGCCAGGATAAACCGCTGCTGGGACTCTTCGCCGACGGCAATATGCCGGTACGCTGGGAAGGGCCGAAGGCGTCTTATCACGGTAATATCGATAAGCCGCCGGTGACCTGTACGCCAAACCCGAAGCGCGACGCCTCGGTGCCGACGCTGGCGCAGATGACGGAGAAAGCGATTGACCTGCTGAGCCGCAACGAGAAAGGCTTCTTCCTGCAGGTGGAAGGCGCCTCCATCGATAAGCAGGATCATGCGGCGAATCCGTGCGGCCAGATCGGCGAAACCGTGGACCTCGACGAGGCGGTGCAGAAGGCGCTGGAATTTGCCAAAAAAGACGGCAATACCCTGGTGATCGTCACCGCCGACCATGCGCACGCCAGCCAGATTATCCCGGCGGATAGCAAAGCCCCGGGGCTGACCCAGGCCCTGAACACGCACGATGGCGCGGTGATGGTGATGAGTTACGGTAACTCCGAGGAAGAGTCGATGGAGCACACCGGCACCCAGCTGCGCATTGCGGCCTACGGTCCGCATGCGGCTAACGTCGTCGGCCTGACCGACCAGACCGACCTCTTCTCGACCATGAAAGCGGCCCTGAGTCTCAAATAAGTCGCTGCCGGTGGCGAATTCGCGTCACCGGCTGGTTTTTTTTCTATCTGCGTCCAGACTTACAACGTTCCACTCACAGAAGGATGGTGCGATGAAAATAACCTTACTGATGACCCTACTGTTTGGCTTGATCTTTATCAGCGCGGTTGGCGCGGCAGAAAAAACGCCTACTCCCCAGCAGCAAAAGATGACGGACTGCAATCAGCAAGCGTCAGCCAAGGCGCTGAAGGGGGATGAGCGCAAAACCTTTATGAGCCAGTGCCTGAAAAAAGAGACCACCACGCCGCAAGGAAAGACCCTCACGCCTCAGCAGCAGAAGATGAGCGACTGCAACAAAGCGGCTTCGGCAAAATCACTGAAGGGCGATGAACGCAACACCTTCATGAGTAGCTGCCTGAAGAAAGCCTGAAAAAAAGGGAGCGCGCGCGCTCCCTTGTTCTTTGACCTCTCAGGGCTTGCAGCCCGCCTGCTCAGCTTCAGGAGCGGCTCAGTTTCTCTGATTTTTCCATGCACTGGGTGATGGCTTCGATCACCGCGGAGCGGAAGCCTTTCTCTTCCAGCACGCGCACGGCTTCGATGGTGGTCCCGCCAGGAGAGCAGACCATATCTTTCAGCGTCCCCGGATGCTCACCGCTCTCCAGCACCATTTTGGCGGAGCCCATCACCGCCTGAGCGGCGAATTTGTAAGCCTGAGCGCGCGGCATTCCGCCGAGCACGGCGGCATCGGCCATCGCTTCGATAAACATAAAGACATAGGCCGGCGCGGAGCCGCTAACGCCGACCACCGGATGGATCATCGGTTCGGCAATTTGCTCCGCCTGGCCAAAGCAGCGGAAAATGGTCAGCACTTCGGCCACATCTTCGCTGCTCACCAGCGCATTTGGCGTAACGGAGGTCATGCCGGCGTTAACCAGCGACGGCGTATTGGGCATCGCGCGAATAATTTTGCGATCGTGGCCGAGCGCGCGCGCCAGCTGGTCAAGCGTGACGCCGGCGGCGATAGAGACCACCAGCGACTCTTTATTCAGGCTGGAGGCGATATCGCCCAGCACTTTGGTCATGATCCCCGGCTTCACCGCGCCGAAGACGATATCGGCAATCTGCGCCACTTCCTGGGCGCTATCGGCGGCGTTGATGCCGTACTGGTCGCGCAGAGCCGCAACCTTGTCCGGCGACGGGGTGTAGACCCAGATTTGTCCCGGCTGTACCTGGCCGCTGGCGATCAGTCCACCCAGAATGGCCTTACCCATATTGCCGCAGCCGATAAAGCCAATTTTCTTATCCATCACCATTCCCCTCTGCTTTTTTCGTTACGATCTGATTAGCTTATCATCCTGGCGCTTTCATGGGGGAGAAAAGCAGGTAACATTGGCGGCACTTATTGCAGGTAACAGGAGCTGGCATGGCCATTTGGGTGGATGCAGACGCGTGTCCGAACGTGATTAAAGAGATATTGTTCCGCGCGGCAGAGCGGACCCAGACGCCGCTGACGCTGGTGGCGAACCAGCCGCTGCGCGTACCGCCGTCGCGTTTCATCCGCACCCTGCGGGTTGAGCAGGGTTTTGACGTGGCGGATAACGAAATCGTCCGTCAGTGCGCGGCGGGGGATTTAGTGATCACCGCAGATATTCCGCTGGCGGCGGAGGTGCTGGCGAAGGGCGGGGCGGCGCTCAATCCGCGCGGAGAGCGCTACAGCGAGGCGACGATCCGCGAGCGGCTGACGATGCGGGATTTTATGGAGACATTACGGGCCAGCGGCGTTCAGACCGGCGGCCCGGATAGTTTATCGCAGCGCGATCGGCAACAGTTTGCCGCCGAGCTGGAGAAGTGGTTGCTGGCGGTTAAACGTCAGCAGGGTTAAACCCAGCTGTCGTCATCGCTGCCGATAACATCATCGCCAAAGCCGGCGTCGAAGTCGTCGTTCCAGGTGTTGTCGGCAAGGAACTGATCGTCTCCCTGACGGAACGGATCGTCACCTGCGGCGGCGTCCTGCGCGGCGGCATCAGGCTGCGGCTTCTCTTCGATGATATTAACAATCTCCTGCGGGTGCGAGCCGCTGAACATATTGGTCAGCATATTGCCCAGCACCACGCCGCCCGCTACGCCTGCGGCCGTTTGCAGCGCGCCCGCCATAAAGCCGCCGCCGCGTGCGGCAGCCTGCGGGGCATAGCTCTGCTGCTGCTGTGGGGCATACTGCGGCTGCGCGCTGGCCTGCGGGCGACCGTATTGCTCCGCGCCCGGGATCGGGTCAGAACCGCGTGACGAGCCGCCGCCGCCAAACAGGCCGGAGAGGAATCCGCCGCTGCTGGGCTTCGCCGCCTGCAGCTGGCTGACCTGGCTCTCCAGCGCCTGGATGCGATCGTTGAGCTGTTTAATCGCGGCTTCCTGGATAAGAATGGTTTGCGCCATATAGTAGGGGGCCGCCGGCTGCGCGCTCACGTGTTGGGCAATCCGCTCCTCGGCGCTGGCATCGCGCGATGCACTGTGCGCCTCAGCCTCTTTCAGCCGGGAAAACAGTCCATCAATAAGGCGTTGTTCTTCAGATTGCATGTTACATTCCTCTGTCACACTGTCGAATAGGCATCAGGGTGCGTCTGAAACACGATGTTGTAAATATGTTGCTTCGTAAAGCTATGCATAAATGTGTTACCGTTTACGCCAGCAGCGGATAAAAAATAACGCCCGGCAGAAAGTAAAGCTGGTTAAACAGTACATGCAATGATAAGTTTACATCAAGAACCCCTTGTCTCACTGTGGTGATGGGGTGTAAAGAAGTTGTGTAACGTTTTCTTTACGTATGCGTTGCGGAACAGACAGCGATAATACGTTCTTTCGTTTTCCTTTTTTTGCGACAGACGGAACCAGGGGGTCTTCGGTTATGACACAGCCAATCTTTCTCATCGGGCCACGCGGCTGCGGTAAAACCACCGTCGGCCATGCGCTGGCGCGAGCGCGGCATTTTCAGTTCTCCGATACCGATCATCGGCTGCAGGCCCATGAGCAGCGGACGGTGGCGGAGATCGTGCAGGCGGAAGGATGGGCGCGCTTTCGCGAGCTGGAGACTCTGTCGCTGAAGGCCGTGACCCTGCCGAATACGGTGATCGCCACCGGCGGCGGCATCATTCTTGCGGAATGTAACCGCCAGTTTATGCGGGAGAACGGCGTGGTGATCTATCTGCAGGCGTCGGTATCGGCGCTGATTGACCGTCTGGAAGCCTACCCGAAAGCCGAACAGCGGCCGACGCTCACCGGGAAACCGGTGCGTGAGGAAGTGGGCGAGGTGCTGGCGCAGCGTGAAGCGTTATACCGTGACGCTGCCCATCATATTGTCGATGCTACGGCCGCCCCGGATCGGGTGGTGGAACAGATTATGACCATGCTGTGCGGCGCGGCGGCCACCCCGGTAAGTTAAGAATTTACTTACATTAAGGCGGCGAGGGGCGCCTATACTTGATAGTTCTGATACCAGAAGAAGGAAGAACTATGCCAAACAGGCCCCCATATCCGAGAGAAGCGCGCGTGGTTGCGGTAGAGAAAGGCCCGCAGGGTCAGACGGTCACCTGGTATCAACTTCGCGCGGACTATCCTGAACCCAATTCGCTGATCAGCGAACATCCTACCGAGCAGGAAGCCGTGGATGCCAAGCGGCGCTACGAAGATCCTGACAAGTCGTAACCCCTGAGCCCGGATTGCCTGCTCTGCGGGCAATATCGGGCATACCTCACACTTTTTATTTATCAGTCGTACTAATGAATATCTAACACACGGATTTTTCAGGCGCGCCGCTGCCGCCGGGCAATCTTTACATTCTACTGCGGCGTGGAGCTGCTACGCTTCTCGACGGTTGATTTTTACTCACCAGGGGGGCGAATGCTGTGTGTGGTAAGCCTGTGTTGAAGCAGTGGTAGTGAAAAGGTACATGATATGAGTAGTGCAACGATGGCAATTTTGACCATCGGCGTTGTGCCGCTGGCGGGAGTATTACCGCTCCTGACCGAACATATCAGGGAAGAACAGATCGCTCACATCAGCCTGCTGGGCGAGATGACGCGTGATGACGTGATGGCAGAGTACGCCGTGGGTGACGGCGAACAGGGTCTCTTGACCCTGCTCAGCGATAACCAGCTGGTGATGGTGTCGCGACAAAAAATTGAACGTGATGTTCGCAGCGTGATCGCCATGCTGGATCGACAGCATTTTGATGTGATCCTGCTGCTCAGCTCCGAACAGCTGACCGGTTTTACCACCCACCACGCGATCCTCCTCGAGCCGCAGCGGATCATTCCGCCGCTGGTGGCGTCGATCGTTGATGGGCACCAGGTCGGGGTGATCGTGCCGGTGGAAGAGATCATGCCCATGCAGCGACAAAAGTGGCATTCACTGGAGAAGTCGCCGTACTACGCGCTGGCCAACCCGTTTACCGGTAGCGACAGCGAGCTGTTAACCGCCGGTAAAGCGCTGCTGGAGCAGGGCGCCGACGTGCTGGTCCTCGACTGTCTTGGTTACTATCAGCATCATCGCGATGTGTTACAAAAAGCCCTTGATGTCCCGGTTTTGCTGTCGAATGTGCTGGTTTCCCGACTGGCGGCAGAACTATTAGTCTAATGTGTTAATTTCACGTGACAGGGGCAAGGAGCGCCCCCTATATTGAGCCTTTAAACGACGATCAGAAGGGCTTGTTTATGCTTCAAAGCAATGAATACTTTGACGGAAAAGTGAAATCCATTGGCTTCACCAGCAGCAGTACCGGTCGCGCCAGCGTTGGCGTGATGGCGGAAGGGGAATACACCTTTGGTACGGCGCAGCCGGAAGAGATGACGGTGGTCAGCGGGGCGCTGAATGTCCTGCTGCCGGGTGAGACTGAGTGGAAAGTTTACGCCGCCGGCGAAGTCTTCAATGTGCCAGGCAACAGCGAATTCCATCTGCAGGTGGCTGAGCCAACCTCTTATTTGTGCCGCTATCTGTAAGCCAGCGTAACGCCCGGCGCTTGCCGCCGGGTTGTATGTTTCCTTCCTGCCAGGCAGGAAGGAAAGCGGCGCTTAGCGCTGCGCTTCGCCGCCGAGCCCTTCCACCAGGCTTTGGATCAGGGCAGCCAGTTCGCCGGTCATTAAGATAAAGTCGGCGTCAAAGCGCTGGGCGAAATCTTCCCGATCGATATCTTCGTTTTGGTCGCGTAATTCATCGCAGAACTTGAGGCGCTTAATTGACGCGTCGTCGCAGATCACAAACTGAATACGCTGCTGCCAGTCCAGCGCCAGCTTGGTGACGACCTTCCCGGCCTCAATATGCACAGCGATTTCGTCGCTCACCAGATCCTGCTTCTTGGCGCGGATCACGCCGCCATCTTCCAGCATCGCTTTCAGCTCGGCTTCGTCCAGCAGCTGGAAGCCCTGCGCCACGGTGCCGGAGCGGACCCACTCGGTCAGCGTCAGCTCAATCGGATTCTCCAGGGTCAGCGGCACCACCGGCAGCGAGCCGAGGGTTTTACGCAGCAGGGCCAGGGTATCTTCCGCTTTCTTCGCGCTGGCGCAGTCCACCATGATCAGGCCGTTGACGGTGTCGATCCACATCATCGTCTGGCTGAAGCGGCTGAAGGCGCGCGGCAGCAGCGAGTGCAGCACTTCATCTTTCAGGGAATCTTTCTCAGTTTTCTTCAGCTTGCGCCCCTGATCGGCTTCCAGCTTCTGGATCTTCGCCTCCAGCGCCTGCTTGATCACCGGCGACGGCAGGATCTTTTCTTCTTTACGCGCGCAGATAATGATCTGGCCGTTCGCCGTATGCGTCAGCGCGTCGCTGTGCGATCCCATCGGCGATACCCAACCGGTTTTCGCCATATCCTGGCTGCCACAAGGGGTAAATGTCAGCTCGGCCAGCTGTTTTTCCATCTCCTCGGCGCGCAATTCGATATCGCGGCTGAGACGGTAAACCATTAAATTTTTGAACCACAGCATGATAATTTCCACGGCTTTGTCGTTAAATCAGGCGGGCATGATAGCGAATTGTCGCTATGCTTGCATTGTTAATCGGGGTGAGGAGCTGAGCGTGCGTATTGGTATTGATTTAGGTGGCACAAAAACCGAAGTGATAGCCCTGAGCGACCAGGGAGAGCAGCTGTTTCGCCATCGGTTACCCACGCCGCGGGAGGATTACCGGCAAACCATCGAGACTATCGCCACCCTGGTGGCGATGGCCGAGCAGGCGACCGGACAGCGTGGCACCGTGGGGATGGGGATCCCGGGCACGATTTCGCCCTATACCGGGGTGGTGAAAAACGCCAACTCGACCTGGCTCAACGGCCAGCCCTTTGATAAGGACCTCAGCCTGCGCCTCGACCGTGAAGTCCGGCTGGCTAACGACGCCAACTGTCTGGCGGTGTCGGAAGCGGTGGACGGCGCGGCGGCGGGGGCGCACACGGTGTTCGCGGTGATTATCGGCACCGGCTGCGGCGCGGGCGTGGCGCTCAACGGGCGGGCGCATATCGGCGGCAATGGTAACGCCGGCGAGTGGGGACATAACCCATTGCCGTGGATGAACGACGATGAGTTGCGCTACCGTGCGGAAGTGCCTTGCTACTGCGGTAAACAGGGATGTATCGAAACCTTTATCTCCGGCACCGGCTTTGCCACTGACTACCAGCGGCTGAGCGGCAAGGGGTTAACCGGCAGCGAGATTATGCGCCTGGTGGGGGAAGGTGACGAAAAAGCCGAACTGGCGCTGAGCCGCTACGAGCAGCGGCTGGCGAAATCGCTGGCCCACGTGGTGAATATCCTCGACCCGGACGTTATCGTGCTGGGCGGCGGGATGAGCAACGTCGAGCGGCTGTATCAGACGGTGCCGGACCTGGTGAAACAGTGGGTCTTCGGCGGCGAGTGTGCAACGCCGATCCGCAAAGCGATGCACGGCGACTCCAGCGGAGTACGCGGCGCGGCATGGCTGTGGCCGCTCCAGGGGACCTGAACCGCTCCCCCTCACCCCGACCCTCTCGCTCCGGAAGAGGGTTAGGGTGAGGGGACATCGCAATGATTCAAACCTCACTCCACCGCAAACGCTCTGTCCAGCCGACTGTAGCCCAGGCCATTGATCTTCTTCACTTTGATCTGCACCGGAATGCGATCTTTCATCGCCTCCACGTGGCTGATCACCCCGATAATCTTGCCGCTGGCGTTCAGCGCGTCCAGCGCGTCCAGCGCCGTGTCCAGCGTTTCGCTGTCGAGGGTGCCGAAGCCTTCATCAAGAAACAGGGAATCAATTCGCGTCTTATGGCTCACCAGATCTGACAGCGCCAGGGCCAGCGCCAGGCTGACGAGGAAACTTTCGCCACCGGAGAGGGTGCGGGTGTCGCGTACGGCGTCGGCCTGCCAGGTATCGACAACCTCCAGCTCCAGCGCTTCGCTGGCTTTGCGCTGCAACAGATAGCGCCCGTGCAGGCGGTTAAGCTGCTGGTTTGCCAGCCAGACCAGATTATCCAGCGTCAGCCCCTGGGCGAATTTGCGGAACCGGTCGCCGGTGCTGGAGCCGATCAGCGAATTGAGATAGCCCCAGTCATCCGCCCGCTGCGCCGCCTCTGCAATCTGTCGCCCCAGCGCCTGCTGATGTTGACGGCTCTCTGTGTCCTGCCTGAGCTGCTGGCGGATCTCGCCCTGGCGGGTGGTGTTGTCCCGCAGCCGCTGGGCCAGGGCCTGCAGCTGGGTTTGCAGGGCGGGGATGTCCGCGTCCGTCCCTTGCGGACGCAGCGCCAGGTGCGCCTGCTGCTGACGGGTCGCCTGCTCGCAGAGCGCCGTCGCCTGCTGGAGCTGCTGCTCCAGCGTCTGTTTTAACTGCGTCAGCCGCTGGACGGTCTCGTCATCCAGCAGCGCGGCGAGAAACGCCTGCCGATCGCTAAAGCGGCTGGCGGCCAGGGCGGCGGTAAATTGCGCCTGCGACTGGTCCAGGCGCGCCTTCTCTTCGGTCTCCAGCTGCTGCTGGGCGACAAGCTGGCTGTGCAACGCCAGGCACTCCTCATGGATAGCGCGCCAGTTGTCGGGAATCACCGGCTCAGCTTCAGCCTCTGCCTCGTCGCTGGCTGGCAGCGTCTCCAGCAGCGGCTGCAGGGCGGCAATCTGCTCCTGAATGGCGCCATGCCGGGTCTGTTGCGCCTGCCACTGGGCAAATTCGCTTTCGCGAGCGTTCAGCCAGGCGGCTTCTGTCCCTTCTTCCGGCAGGTTCAGCGTCAGGGTCTGCAGGGCGCTCTCCAGCCCCTGACGCGTGGCCGTCAGCTGCTGCTGAGCCTGGCGCGCCAGCGCCTCCTGATCGTTAAGCTGGCTCTGCAGCATCAGGCGCTGGCTGAGCTGGTAGAGCTGTTGCTCGTAGCGCTCCTGCTCCTGTATCCAGTCGTTTATCTCTTGCGCAATATCCCGTGTGACCTGAAGAGAGGCGCAGGTTTCCTGCCACGCTTTAGTGAGCGCTTGCTCTTCCTCAGCGAGCCGCCCGGCCGCTTCGGTTTCACGCTGGAGCTGCTGCGTCAGGGCGTTGACCTGCCCGAGGATCAGCAGACCTTCTTCTTTCAGCGCGGCGACCTCTTTTTCCAGCGCATCGCGGCGGCGCTGGTTATCCGTGACCGTCAGCGAGGCGTATTGTTCAATCGCCGGGTGTTCACAGGAGCCGCACAGCGGGCAGGGCTTACCGGCCTCAAGCCGGGCGCGGTAACCTTCCAGATCTTTAATCGTTTCTTCCCGCTGGCAGAGCGCCTTCAGGTCGAGATAGTGCTGGTTTTTGTCTTTGTACTGCTCCCGGCGCTGCGCCAGGGTGGCGTTGAGTTTTGCCTGCTCCGCCTGCGCCTGCTGTACGCTTTCGGCGTTCTGGCGCAGACGCTTGCGCAGCAGCTGATGCTGTTCATGAAGGGAGAGCAGCCGCTGGCGCAGCGGTCGCGACTGGGTTTGCTGCGCCATCGCCGCCGCAACGTCATCGGCGGTCAGCGACAGAGGGCTGGCCGGCAGATCGGCCAGCTTCTGGCGCAGCGCGGCCAGGCGGGTGGTCTGGGCCGTCAGCTGCTGATTATCCCGAGTCAGCTGCGAAAATTGCGCCCGCCAGCCGGCGATCTCCTGGCCCCATAAGCGAAATCGCTCATGGGCCGCCAGCCACTGCGCCAGGTCGGCCAGTTCAGCCTGACGCTGCCGCTGGGCATGCACGGCGCTGCGGCGAATGCGCGCGCGCAGCGCCGTGCTGGTAAGTAAGCGAGCATTCACTTCATTGATTCGCTGGCGGGTTTGCGCCAGGCCTGCCGCGTGCTCCTGTTGACGCTCCCATAAGGGGCGCAACTGGGCGGCGGGCTGGGCCAGCTCAAGCCTGGCGAGCGCCGGCGCGGCGTCGGCCAGCGCCTGACGGGCCTGCTGCTGGCCGCTGACCGCCTGCTGCTGCTGCTGCGCCAGCTCATCGCGACGCGTTAGCCACTGAAGCTGCTGCTGCTGGTTTTGCTGCTGCGCCAGCAGGGCTTTCTCTTCGTCAGTCAGTACCTGCAAACTTTCCTGCAGCGCCTGCTGCTGGGCCTCCGTCAGCAGGACGATGCCCGCCGCCTGGGCTTCGAACTTCTCCAGGGTATGGCGAGCGGCTTTGTGCTGCTCATAGACCATCGCCGAAATCTGACCGTAGATTTCCGTGCCGGTCAGCTCCTCCAGCAGCTCCGCGCGATCGCTCGGCTTGGCGTTCAGAAAGGCGGCAAATTGCCCCTGGGAGAGCAGCATCGAGCGGGTGAAGCGGCCATAGTCGAGGCCGGTGAGCGTCGCGGTTTGCTCCAGCTTATCCGAGACCTTATCGGCGAGGATTTTGCCGTCGGCGCAGCGCGCCAGCTCGACGCGGGGCGCCTGCAGGTTGCCATCTGGCTGGTTACGCGCCCGGTTCTGGCTCCAGAAGGCGCGGTAGGCGATGCCTTTCACTTCAAACTCCACCTCCGCCAGACACTCGGCGGTATCGCGGGTCATCAGGTCATTTTGCGACTGGGAGACTTTATTCAGGCGCGGCGTCTCGTGATAGAGCGCGAGGCAAATGGCGTCGAGCAGAGTGGTTTTCCCGGCGCCGGTGGCGCCGGTAATGGCGAACAGGCCGTTGCTGGCGAACGGCTCGGCGGTAAAGTCTATCTTCCATTCCCCTTTCAGGGAGTTGAGGTTTTTCAGACGCAGACTGAGGATTTTCATGCGTTTTCGTCCTCCGCGGTGAGCGTATGCAGCGTATGAGCGAACAGCTCGTGCAGCCGTGCGCGCTTCTCATCGTCAATCTCGGTCAGCGCCAGCCGGCGCTCGAACACCTCTTCCACCTTCAGTTCGCTGAGGGTCTCCCGCTGGGCGTTGAGCAGTATTTTCTCGCGCTGCTCGCGGCTGCGGCGCACCAGCAAGACTTCCACCGGCAGATCCTCCGTCAGCGCCTGAATATGACGCTGAATATCGTGCAGGTACTCCTCGGTGGTGATTTCGATATCCAGCCACACCGGCGGGTCCTGTTCAACGCCGCGCCACTGCGCCAGCTGGGCGGTGATGGCGGCCAGATCGCCTTTGATGACCGCCAGCGGCTGGGTGACGGGCACCTCAAGGGTCTCCACGGCGCTGAGTCGCCCATCGCTAAAGCTCACCAGATGCACCGATTTCGCTTTACCGGTTTCATCAAAGCTCAGCGGCAGCGGCGAGCCGCTGTAGCGGATGTGCTCGCAGCCGCCAACCACCTGCGCCCGGTGAATATGGCCCAGCGCAATGTAGTCGGCAGGGGGGAAGTGCTGCGCCGGGAAGGCATCCAGCGTGCCGATATAAATGTCGCGAACGGCATCGCTTTTGCTGGCGCCGACGGTGGTCAGATGGCCGCTGGCAATCACGGGCAGCGGCCGATCGCCGCGCAGGGCGCAGGCCTGCTGATACTGCTCCTGATAATAGTCGCTGATGGCGTGCAGCAGCTGCTGCTGTTTTTCCCGACCGGAGTGGCCGGCCTGGCTGGTGACCAGCTCGCGCGGGCGTAAAAACGGCACCGGGCAGAAGATAGCGCCTGGGGTGCCGTCGCGCCGCGGCAGCTCAATGGGCGGGCAGCCGGCGTTCGCCACGACGGTGGTGTGTAAAAAGGCGAGGATATCGCGGGATTCATTGAGCATCGCCACCGAATCGTGGTTGCCCGCCAGCACCACCAGGCGACAGCCGGTCTGCTGCAGCTGGACGACAAAGCGGTTATACAGTTCGCGAGCGTAGCTCGGCGGCGATCCGGTATCAAAAATATCGCCGGCCACGATGATGGCGTCGACTTCATGCTCCTGCGCGCGGGCCAGCAGCCAGGTCAGGAAGGCGTCATGTTCGGCCGCACGGCTTTTGCTGTAAAAATTCTGGCCCAGGTGCCAGTCGGAGGTGTGAAGGATGCGCATAAATCTTCCCTAGCGAAAAAAGCATGAGCGGCAGTATACCATTTGTCGGAGAGGGGTAAGTCCGCGTCATGCTTCAAAATACCCGATCGTCAGACGGTCATTTTTTTCATAAATCTGTCACAAAAGTGACGCATAATGACGCCGCACTTCTATACTGATGGCTAAAAAACACAGGGTAAATAATGGCGAGAAGAATTCTGGTCGTTGAAGATGAAGCTCCAATCCGCGAAATGGTCTGCTTTGTTCTGGAGCAAAATGGCTTTCAGCCTGTCGAAGCGGAAGATTATGACAGCGCGGTGAATCAACTCAATGAACCCTGGCCTGATTTGATTCTCCTTGACTGGATGCTGCCGGGCGGTTCGGGGCTGCAGTTTATTAAGCTGCTCAAGCGCGAGGCGATGACCCGGGATATTCCGGTGGTGATGCTGACCGCGCGCGGAGAAGAAGAGGATCGCGTTCGCGGCCTGGAGACCGGGGCGGACGACTACATTACCAAGCCTTTCTCACCGAAGGAGCTGGTGGCGCGAATCAAAGCGGTGATGCGCCGTATTTCGCCGATGGCGGTGGAAGAGGTGATTGAAATGCAGGGGCTGAGCCTCGATCCCTCATCGCACCGGGTGATGACCGGCGAAAGTCCGCTGGACATGGGGCCAACGGAATTTAAATTATTGCACTTCTTTATGACCCATCCGGAGCGTGTGTACAGCCGCGAGCAGCTGCTGAACCACGTCTGGGGAACCAACGTCTATGTGGAAGACCGCACGGTAGACGTCCATATTCGCCGCCTGCGTAAAGCGCTGGAACACAGTGGCCATGATCGCATGGTGCAAACGGTTCGCGGCACGGGGTATCGTTTCTCCGCCCGTTTCTGAATTTTGACAGGAGTGTGACCCGTGCTGGAACGGCTGTCATGGAAAAGGCTGGCGCTGGAGCTCTTTTTAGCGTGTATTCCGGCCCTGATTCTGGGGGCGTTTGTGGGTCATTTGCCGTGGTTTTTACTGGCGGCAGTGACCGGTTTGTTGATTTGGCATTTCTGGAATTTGATGCGCCTGTCGTGGTGGCTGTGGGTGGACCGGAGCATGACCCCTCCGCCCGGCCGCGGCAGCTGGGAGCCGCTGCTATATGGTCTGCACCAGATGCAGATGCGTAATAAAAAGCGTCGACGTGAGCTGGGTAGCCTGATCAAACGCTTTCGCAGCGGGGCGGAATCCCTGCCGGACGCGGTGGTCCTGACCACGGAAGAGGGGGCCATTTTCTGGTGCAACGGCCTGGCGCAGCAGATTTTAAACCTGCGCTGGCCGGACGACAGTGGGCAAAACATTCTTAACCTTCTGCGCTATCCTGAATTCGCCAACTACCTGAAGCAGCGTGATTTTTCAAAGCCGCTCAATCTGGTGCTGAATAATGCCCGTCATCTGGAAATTCGCGTGATGCCCTACAGCGACAAACAGTGGCTGATGGTGGCGCGCGACGTGACGCAGATGCATCAGCTGGAAGGGGCGCGGCGTAACTTTTTCGCCAACGTCAGCCATGAGCTGCGCACCCCGCTGACGGTGCTGCAGGGCTATCTGGAGATGATGCAGGAGCAGGTGCTGGAAGGGGCGACCCGTGAAAAGGCCCTGCACACCATGCGTGAGCAAACCCAGCGTATGGAGGGGCTGGTGAAGCAGTTGCTCACGCTGTCGCGTATTGAAGCCGCGCCGGCGCTGGCGATGAATGACCGCATCGACGTGCCGATGATGCTGCGGGTCGTGGAGCGCGAGGCGCAGACCCTCAGCCAGGATAAGCAGACGCTGATTTTTACCGTCGATGAGCAGCTCAAGGTGCTGGGCAACGAGGAACAACTGCGCAGCGCCATTTCTAACCTGGTCTATAACGCGGTGAACCACACCCCGCCGGGCACCGAAATTCGCGTCAGCTGGCAGCGAACGCCCCAGGGGGCGCTGTTCAGCGTCGAGGATAATGGGCCGGGCATTGCGCCGGAGCATATTCCCCGTCTGACCGAGCGCTTCTATCGGGTGGATAAGGCTCGCTCCCGGCAAACCGGGGGCAGCGGCCTGGGGCTGGCGATCGTCAAACATGCGGTCAACCATCATGACAGCCGGCTGGAGATCGACAGCACGGTGGGCAAGGGAACCCGTTTTAGCTTCCTGCTCCCGGAACGATTAATTGCCAGAAATGACGCCTGAGCGGCCCGCTGTCAGCTTATCTTGCCAATGACCAGCTTCGGCTGGTCATTTTCCCTGGCAGTCGTTTTCTCTCGCCTATTTAATGAACGCGCGCTGCTTTTTTGTTCGCATGATAAGCCACGGGTTTTCCATCAATATGGTAAATGATTCTGGCGTGAAACTGATAACCAGCATAATCATCTGCTTTTGCGATCGTGCCTTGCTTTAAAACGTTATAAGCGTTTAAATTGCGCCTGCGTAGTCGATGACAGACTGCTTTTGCGTGGTAATACCAAAAACAATTCTTTCCCACGCCGCTTCGGGAGCATATCTCGCTGAGTTTACCGGCAATCGCCGCTGTATCGTCCCTGAGAGGGTAGCGCGGTATTTTTCCATTTTTTTACAACACCACATCCACAGGCAGTAATGAATTTATGACCCATCAGTTAAAATCTCGCGACATCATAGCGTTGGGCTTTATGACCTTCGCGTTGTTCGTTGGCGCAGGCAACATTATTTTCCCGCCGATGGTTGGCTTACAGGCGGGCGAGCACGTCTGGACGGCGGCGATCGGCTTCCTGATCACCGCGGTGGGTCTGCCGGTGCTGACGGTGGTGGCGCTGGCGAAAGTCGGCGGCGGCGTTGAAAGCCTGAGCACCCCGATTGGTAAAGTGGCTGGTATCCTGCTGGCGGTGGTGTGTTATCTCGCGGTGGGACCGCTGTTCGCGACCCCGCGCACCGCGACCGTCTCTTTTGAGGTCGGGATTGCGCCGCTGACCGGCGACGGCCCGCTGCCGCTGCTGATCTACAGCGTTATCTACTTCGCGCTGGTGATCCTGGTCTCGCTCTATCCGGGCAAACTGCTGGATACGGTGGGCAATTTCCTGGCGCCGCTGAAAATTATCGCCCTGATTGTGCTGGCGGTCGCCGCTATTGTCTGGCCGGCAGGCCCGATCAGCGACGCGCTGGAAGCGTATCGTACCGCGCCATTCTCCAATGGCTTCGTCAACGGCTACCTGACCATGGACACCCTCGGCGCGATGGTGTTCGGGATCGTGATTGTCAATGCCGCACGCTCCCGCGGCGTCAGCGAAGCGCGTCTGTTGACCCGCTACACCGTCTGGGCGGGCCTGATGGCAGGCGTCGGTCTGACCCTGCTGTATCTGGCGCTGTTCCGTCTGGGCTCGGATAGCGCCACCCTCGTGGACCAGTCCGCTAACGGCGCGGCGATCCTCCACGCCTACGTGCAGCATACCTTCGGCGGGGCGGGCAGCTTCCTGCTGGCGGCGCTGATCTTCATCGCCTGCCTGGTGACGGCGGTGGGCCTGACCTGCGCCTGCGCCGAATTCTTTGCCCAGTATCTGCCGTTCTCCTATCGCACGCTGGTCTTTATCCTCGGCCTGTTCTCGATGGCGGTCTCCAACCTCGGTCTGAGCCACCTGATTCAGGTGTCGATTCCGGTGCTGACCGCTATCTACCCGCCGTGTATCGCACTGGTTGTATTAAGCTTTACCCGCAGTTGGTGGCATAATTCGTCCCGTGTTATCGCGCCGGCCATGTTTATCAGTCTGATGTTTGGTATCATTGACGGGATTAAGTCATCGGCGTTTGCCGCTATCCTGCCGGCCTGGACCGCGCGTCTGCCGCTGGCGGAGCAGGGCCTGGCCTGGCTGATGCCGACCGCCGTGATGGCAATTCTCGCGGTGATCTGGGACCGTGCCGCCGGACGTCAGGTGACCTCCAGCGCGCACTAACCGGCGTTGAGGACAAGCGTTTAACCACGGGACTTCGGGTTCCGTGGTTTTTTATTTTTTGTGTTAAACGGCATTGAAAAACCACGATGGAAAGTAGTAACAAGCTTAAGCGCGGGCTAAGCACCCGGCACATTCGCTTTATGGCCCTGGGTTCCGCCATCGGCACCGGGCTTTTTTACGGTTCAGCCGACGCGATTAAAATGGCCGGACCCAGCGTACTGTTGGCCTACATTATCGGCGGCGTCGCGGCATATATCATTATGCGCGCGCTCGGTGAGATGTCGGTGCATAACCCTTCCGCCAGCTCATTCTCCCGCTATGCCCAGGAAAACCTCGGCGGACTGGCGGGGTATATCACCGGCTGGACCTACTGCTTTGAAATCCTGATTGTCGCCATCGCCGACGTCACCGCCTTCGGGATCTACATGGGCGTCTGGTTCCCGACGGTGCCGCACTGGATCTGGGTGCTCAGCGTGGTGCTGATCATCTGCGCCGTCAACCTGATGAGCGTCAAGGTGTTTGGCGAGCTGGAGTTCTGGTTCTCGTTCTTCAAAGTGGCCACCATCATCATCATGATCCTCGCCGGGTTCGGCATCATTATCTGGGGGATCGGCAACGGCGGCCAGCCGACGGGGATTCATAACCTGTGGAGCAACGGCGGCTTCTTCAGCAACGGTTGGCTGGGAATGGTGATGTCGCTGCAGATGGTGATGTTCGCCTACGGCGGTATTGAAATCATCGGCATTACCGCCGGCGAGGCGAAAGATCCGGAGAAATCCATTCCACGCGCCATCAACTCGGTGCCGATGCGCATTCTGGTGTTCTATGTCGGCACGCTGTTCGTCATTATGTCTATCTATCCGTGGAACCAGGTGGGTACCGACGGCAGCCCCTTTGTCCTGACCTTCCAGCATCTGGGCATCACCTTTGCGGCCAGCATTCTTAACTTCGTGGTCCTGACGGCCTCGCTGTCGGCGATTAACTCCGACGTGTTCGGCGTGGGCCGTATGCTGCACGGCATGGCCGAGCAGGGGAGCGCTCCGAAGGTGTTCGCCAAAACCTCGCGTCGCGGTATTCCGTGGGTGACGGTGATGGTGATGACCATTGCGCTGCTGTTTGCGGTATACCTCAATTACATCATGCCGGAAAACGTCTTCCTGGTGATCGCCTCGCTGGCCACCTTCGCCACCGTGTGGGTGTGGATTATGATCCTGCTGTCGCAGATTGCCTTCCGCCGCCGTCTGTCGCCGGAGGAGGTCAAGGCCCTGAAATTCAAAGTCCCCGGCGGGGTGGCGACCACGGTTATCGGCCTGGTGTTCCTGGCGTTTATTATCGCCCTGATCGGCTATCATCCGGACACCCGCATTTCGTTGTATGTCGGTATGGCGTGGATTGCGCTGCTGCTGCTGGGCTGGGTCTTTAAGACCCGTCGCGAGCGCCGCCTGGCGCAGGCTCAGTAATCGACATCGCCCCGGTCAGCATCGCGCGACCGGGGCGGCTTGCCGACCCGCGTCCTCCCCCGTTATCCTCCCCCAAAAAATCCTGTGACGATGAGTTCTGCGCCTGACGGCTATGGCAAGGTGTGCCCATTCTGCACAATGAGGATTCACGATGTTGAAGGCATGGCACCTTCCGGTTGTACCCTTTATCAAGGTGCAACAGGACCGACTGTTTATTACCCTGTGGTTAAGCGGTGAGTCGCTGCCGCAGCGGATCACGCTGCGCGCGGAAGAAGATAACGAAGAGCTGTCGCTGCCGATGCAGCGCCTCCGCCAGGCGCCGAGGCCGGGGGTGGTGGCATGGCGCGGTGAAATCCATCTCGCCAGCGGTCAGCCGCGCCGCCGCTACAGCTTTAAGCTGCTGTGGGCCGACCATCAGCGCTGGTTTACGCCGCAGGGCTTCAGCCGTTTTCCGCCGGCCAGGCTGGAGCAGTTCGCCGTCGACCTGCCGGACGCCGGCCCGCAGTGGGTGGCCGATCAGGTTTTCTATCAGATTTTCCCCGATCGCTTTGCCCGCAGCGCTGCGCGTGACGGCGAACAGGACGCGGTCTATTACCATCACGCGGCGGGACGGGAGATTGTGCGCAAGGCGTGGGACGAACCGCTTACCGGCGAGGCGGGCGGTTCGACGTTCTACGGCGGCGATCTCGACGGCATCAGCGAAAAACTGCCGTACCTGAAGCAGCTCGGTGTGACCGCCCTGTATCTGAACCCGGTCTTCGCCGCCCCCAGCGTGCATAAATATGACACGGAGGATTATCGGCGCGTCGATCCGCAGTTTGGCGGCGACGCGGCGCTGCTCCGCTTGCGCCATAACACCCAGCGGGCGGGGATGCGCATGATCCTCGACGGCGTGTTCAACCATACCGGCGATTCCCATCCCTGGTTCGACCGTCACCAGCAGGGCAGCGGCGGCGCCGGCCATCATCCGGACTCCCCGTGGCGCGACTGGTTTACCTTCTCCGGGGAGGGGCAGGCGCACAACTGGCTGGGTTATGCCAGTCTGCCGAAGCTCGACTATCGGTCGACCAGCCTGGTCAACGAGATCTATGCCGGCGAGGACAGCATCGTACGCCACTGGCTGAAGGCGCCGTGGAGCATGGACGGCTGGCGTCTGGACGTGGTGCATATGCTCGGCGAAGGCGGCGGGGCGCGAAATAACCTGCGGCATATCGCCGGCATCACCCAGGCGGCGAAGCAAACGCAGCCGGAAGCCTTTGTCTTTGGCGAACATTTTGGCGACGCGCGCCAGTGGCTGCAGGCGGATGCCGAAGATTCGGCAATGAACTACCGCGGCTTCACCTTCCCGATCTGGGGATTCCTTGCCAATACCGATATCTCTTACGATCCGCAGAAGATAGACGCCCAGACCTGTATGGCGTGGATGGATAATTATCGCGCCGGGCTGTCGCATCAGCAGCAGCTACGGATGTTCAATCAGCTCGACAGCCATGATACGGCGCGTTTTAAATCTCTCCTTGGCAAAGACGTAGCGCGCCTGCCGCTGGCGGTGGTGTGGCTGTTCAGCTGGCCGGGGGTACCGTGCATCTACTACGGCGACGAGGTGGGCGTGGATGGCAATAACGATCCGTTCTGCCGTAAACCGTTCCCGTGGGATCCGGCGCTGCAGGATACCCAGCTGCTGGCGCTGTATCAGCGGATGGCGAAACTGCGTAAAGCCCAGCAGGCGCTGCGCTACGGCGGCTGCCAGGTGATTTACGCCGAGGATAACGTGGTGGTGTTTGTCCGCGTTTATAAACAGCAGCGGGTGCTGGTGGCGATTAACCGCGGCGAAGCCTGCGAGGTGGTTATCGAGGATTCGCCGCTGCTGGACGTGGGGGCCTGGACGCTGCAGGAAGGCGCTGGCGCCTTCCATGACGGGGTGCTGACCCTCCCGGCTATCTCCGCCTGCGTCTGGTCCGGCCGTTAACGATAGAGCTGGCTCAGCAGGTCGTCGCGGAGGAGCGCCTCCCGCCACCAGCGCTGAGCCAGCCCATCATTCCCGCTGCGCCAGGCCATGTAGGTGATATCTTTTTCCCGCCAGCAGGCGACGCTTTTCTCCACCAGACAGCCTTTTTCCAGCCACGGGCGGGCGATATGACGCGGCAGAAAGCCGCAGCCCAGCCCGGCGCACAGCAGTTCGACTTTGCTGGCGAAATCATCGACGCCGATTTGCGGTTGTTCATCAAGCAGGTTGCTGTTCAGCGGATGGCAATAGCGGGCGCTGTCGCGGATCACTATCGCCCGGTGCTGGCTGAGCTGCTTATTGCTGAGCGGCGCTTCCGCGCCGGCCAGCGGGTGGGTCGGGGCGACCACGAAAATGTTATCCAGCGCGCCAAGGGTTTGCCATGACCACTCGGCGGAGGTAGGCGGCTCATTGATGGCGCCGAGGATAATATCCGCGCCATGGTGGGTCAGCTCTTCCCACGAACCGGCGAGGGTGTGATGACTGAAGTTCAGCCGCGTCTGCGGGTTTTGCGCGTAGAACTCGGCGATCAGCGGCAGCAGGGCTGAAAAGGGAAACGAGGCGTCGAGGGCGATCGCCAGCTCTCGCTCCCAGCCGGCGCTTAGCTGCTGGGCCTGCTTTTCCAGATCTCTGGCGGCGCTCAACAGCTGGCGTCCTTTCTCGAGCATCAATCGCCCGGTATCGGTAAACTTCGCCCGGTGACCGGAGCGATCCAATAAGACAATGTCCAGATCGTTCTCCAGCTTCTGGATCATATAGCTCAGCGCGGCGGGGGTTTTATACAGCGACTCCGCGGCGGTGGCGAAGGATCCGTGTCGGTCCAGCGCATCAAGGATCATCAGAACATCAAAGTTTACGCGCATCAGGGGTTTCCATTAATTTATTTTCCCCTTGTTGTACCTAAGCGCAATAATCAATGCCAGTGAATAAATCAGAACAGTTTGACGTAAAAATTTGATGAAAGCTGGCGTGAGTCAATACTAACCGCCGACAAAATATAAATCACAAAAAAACTTTAATAACTTGTTAGAAATAACTGGCTATACTCACCATGCTTTATCAGTCAGGATCTACACGACGCATTAACCATCATGTCATCTTTTTAACTCATTGATTAAGAAGGTATTTAATGTCTATTCGTGAACTGCTCGATCCCACTAATTCCGCCCTTATCTTTATTGATCATCAACCACAGATGTCATTTGGCGTGGCGAATATCGATCGCCAGACCCTCAAAAATAACACCGTGGCGCTGGCCAAAGCTGGCAAAATTTTTAATGTACCGGTGATTTACACTTCCGTAGAGACCAAAAGCTTCAGCGGTTATATCTGGCCGGAATTATTGGCCGTGCATCCTGACGTCAAGCCGATTGAGCGTACTTCAATGAACTCCTGGGAAGACGATGCCTTCGTCGCGGCGGTGAAAGCGACCGGCCGTAAAAAGCTGGTGATCTCCGCTCTGTGGACCGAAGTTTGCCTGACGTTTCCGGCGCTGATGGCCCTGGAGGCGGGCTACGAAGTGTATGTGGTCACCGATACCTCCGGCGGTACCTCTGTCGACGCCCATGAGCGTTCTATTGACCGGATGGTGCAGGCGGGTGCGGTGCCGGTGACCTGGCAGCAGGTGTTGCTGGAGTACCAGCGCGACTGGTCGCGCAAAGCGACTTACGATGCGGTCATGGACCTGGTGCGCGAACACAGCGGCGCCTACGGGATGGGCGTGGATTACGCTTATACCATGGTGCACGGCGCGCCAGAGCGTAAAGCGTAACTCACTTCATCCTTCAAGCTGCCTCTTTGTTGGCTGCGTTTGTCCGCCCCGACGCAGCATGAATGATGTTGTGCAGAGCCATTTATCGCTAATGGCAGGAGCAATCCTGCCATTCCCCTGAAGCAAGGAACTCTTTATGGCGCAGCAAAAATCGGTGACCCTGGTCATCAGCCATCTGCTCGATCCGCAACACGGCCAGCGCTACGAAGAGTGGCTCGGCAAAATCATGCCCATCGCGGCTGAATTTCCCGGCCATCTCGGGGCGAATGTGATCCGGCCCGCCGCAGGGCAGAATCTGTGGAGCGTGATTATCCGCTTCGACACCCTGGAGCATCTCTACGCCTGGACGCAGTCGGAAACCCGTCGTCAGCTGGTGGCGGAGATTGCCCCGCTGCTGACGGAGGGCGATCGGACGGAGGTGCGGACCGAACCGGCCTTCTGGTTTACCCCGCCGGTGGCGAATGTGCGCCAGCCGCGGCGCTGGAAACAGTTTCTGATCACCCTGCTGGTGATTTTCCCCAGCACCAACCTGGTGCCGGCGGTGACCGGCATGCTGTTGCCGTCGCTTAAGGGGAGCCTGCTGCTGCACCTGATCAATGATGCCTGCGTGGTTGCGCTGGTGGTCTGGTTCTGGATGCCCATCGTGACCCGCCTGTTTGCTGGCTGGTTAAAGAAAAACTGAGTCAGCCTCCCCAAGGAGTGCGTTATGTCGCAAACTGCCACACTGATTCTGACCCACGGCCAGATTCATACCCTCGATCGCGCGAATCCGCTGGCGGAAGCCGTGGCCATCGCCGACGGAAAAATTGTTGCCACCGGAAGCCACGATCGGATCATGAGCTTTGCCGCCGAGGGGACGCAGATCGTCGATCTCAAAGGGCATACGGTGATCCCGGGCCTCAACGATTCTCACCTGCACCTGATCCGCGGTGGGTTGAACTACAACCTTGAGCTCCGCTGGGAGGGGGTGCCCTCGCTGGCCGATGCGCTGCGAATGCTCAAGGAGCAGGCGGATCGCACACCCTCCCCGCAGTGGGTGCGGGTGGTCGGCGGCTGGAGCGAATTCCAGTTCGCCGAACGACGGATGCCGACCCTGGAAGAGCTAAACGACGCGGCGCCCGATACGCCGGTGTTTGTACTGCATCTCTACGATCGCGCGCTGCTGAACCGCGCGGCGCTGAAAGCTGTGGGATATACCAAAGAGACGCCGGATCCGGCGGGCGGCGAGATCGTCCGCGATAGCCACGGCAACCCGACCGGGATGCTGATCGCCAAACCAAACGCCATGATCCTCTATGCCACCCTGGCCAAAGGGCCGAAGCTGCCGCTGGATCTGCAGGTGAACTCCACCCGCCAGTTTATGCGCGAGCTGAACCGGCTGGGGCTGACCAGCGCCATCGACGCCGGGGGCGGTTTCCAGAACTACCCGGAAGATTACGAAATTATCGAACAGCTGCACGCGAAAGAGCAAATGACCGTGCGCATCGCCTACAACCTGTTTACCCAGCGGCCGAAGCAGGAGCTGGAGGACTTCGAACGCTGGACCGACATGCTGAAGCCGGGGCAGGGGACCGACTTCTATCGTGCCAACGGCGCCGGCGAGATGCTGGTATTTTCGGCGGCGGATTTTGAAGATTTCCTGCAGCCGCGGCCGGATCTGCCGCAAGGCATGGAGGATGAGCTGGAGCGGGTGGTGCGCCACCTGGTGGAACATCGCTGGCCGTTCCGCCTGCATGCCACCTACGACGAGTCCATCAGCCGGATGCTGGACGTGTTTGAGAAGGTGAACCGCGACATTCCGTTTAACGGTCTGCACTGGTTCTTCGACCATGCCGAGACCATTACCGAGCGCAACATTGAGCGGGTGAAGGCGCTGGGGGGCGGCATTGCGGTGCAGCACCGGATGGCCTTCCAGGGCGAATATTTTGTCGATCGCTACGGCAAAGAGGCGGTGAAACATACGCCGCCGGTGGCGAAAATGCTTGAGCTGGACGTACCGGTAGGGTTGGGGACCGATGCCACCCGCGTCGCCAGCTATAACCCGTGGACCGCGCTGTACTGGCTGGTCTCCGGGCGCACCGTCGGCGGGATGGCGATGTATGACGACAACAACCGGCTGCCGCGCGATGTCGCGCTGGAGCTGTGGACGGCGGGCAGCGCCTGGTTCTCCAGCGAGCAGGGGAAAAAGGGCCGTCTGGCCGCCGGTCAGCTTGCCGATCTGGTGGTGCTGTCGAAGGACTATTTCAGCGTCGCGGAAGAGGAGATCAAAGGCATTGAGTCGGTGCTGACGGTGGTTGACGGCAAAGTGGTGTATGCCGCCGGTCACTTCTCGCCGCTGGCGCCGCCGCCGATTCCAGTGCTGCCGGAGTGGTCGCCGGTGGTGAAGGTCCCGGGCCATTACCGTTCCGCTCCGCCGGCGGCGGCTAAAATTGGCGCCATGGTACAGATGCACCAGTGCTGCGGTAGCTGCGGCGTTCACGGCCATCAGCATGATATCGCGCGGAAATCGTCGATCCCGGTCTCCGACGAGCAGGCCTTCTGGGGCGTGCTGGGCTGCTCCTGCTTTGCCTTCTGATGCCTGACGCCTCCGCCCCGGTAGCTAAGGGGCGGAGGTCTCAGCCACCTTTCCCGCATCAATAGCGCTGCTGTGAGCCAAATAGCGCCATGCGGCGGGCAATCATCTCGCGTACCGGCTGCAGCCCCTGGGCGATCACTTTCCGCGGATCGTTCACATCGTGCCCGGTATCGGCAGCGAAGATCGCCTTCACCTGCTGGCACCAGGCGTACATATTTTCGGTATTAACGTTAATCTTGGCGGTGCCGCAGGCAATCGCCCGGCGCATATCCTCATCGGCAATACCGGTGCCGCCATGCAGCACCAGCGGAACCTTCACCCGCTCGGCAATGGCTTTCATCTCGCTAAATCCCAGCCTGGCTTTGCCTTTATACAGGCCATGGGTGGAGCCCAGCGCGGCGGCGAGGCAGTCCACCTGGGTTTCTGTCACCAGGGTGTAGCACTCCTGCGGATCGGCATAGATGACTTCGGAATTGACAATGCCGTCTTCGCTACCGGCGATAGTCCCCAGTTCGGCCTCCACGGAGATACCTTTGCTGTGCGCCAGCGTCACCAGATGGCGGGTAATGGCCAGGTTTTCCCTGAACGGCAGATGTGAGCCATCAAACATAATGGAACTGAAGCCGGCGGCGATCGCCGCTTCGCAGGCCTCCCGGGTGGTGCCATGATCCAGATGCAGCGCCACCGGAACATCAATATGTAAATACTCCATGGCGTTAACCACGATGTCATGAATACATTTTAACCCGAGCATATGCTTAACCGTGCCGCCGGACACGCCCAAAATAACCGGTGAGCGGCACTGCTGGGCGGTGCTTAATACGGCGCCAACCCATTCCAGATTATTAATGTTGAACTGACCGACGGCGTAGCCGTCCCTCAGGGCATGCTGAAGCATGTCCTTCATCGACACTAACATATTCACCTCTTGATATTTATTAAATACAGTTATTCTTCAAAATATTGCTTTAAGTTTCTCTCGTAGCTATTTAACGAGTGGTGGACGACCGCCAGGTCCGGCATAGATTCCCGTACCCCTTTTTTCTCAATAGAAATGGCTGCGGTGAGGCTGGCAAATAAAATAATATTATCTATGTGCCATGAGTAATGGACGCCATAGGTGAAGGCGCCGTGAAATACATCCCCGGCTCCGGTGGTATCCACGGCATTGCACAGCCAGGAAGGAACGATCTGCAGCATACCGCTTTTTAAAAAAGCGCAGCCTTTTTCGCCAAGGGTAATAAATGCCTCACCGCGGCAAATTTTATTCAGCTCAATCAGCGCTGCTTTAATTTCTGCTTCGGTGCTCAGCGAGCGATAGCTCATATAGTCGCGGGCAAAATGTTCGCTCACCACAAAATAGTCGGTCCAGGCCGCCAGTTTAATATTGCTGGCACGCAGTGACCCGCCGTCCATCACGACTCTGGCGTTGGGCAGTTTCTTAATTAAATATTCACTGATTTCCGCCTCATGGCCGTCAATTAAAATAGTGACTGGCTCCTCGGCGGCAATCAGTCGCTCGGCGAGATCGTCCAGTTTGAGCTTTTGATCGTAGGTCAGGGAAGGCGGTGTTTGCATCTTGCGGGTAATAATCGTCCGCGAACCCGTTAAGCGATTAACGAGCACCGAGGCCAGCGGGGTGATCATGTCATCGGAGAAAACCACCTGGCTGGTATCCACGCCCGCTTCGGCAAACTCATCGATAATGCGCTGACCGTAAAGATCCTGATGCAGATGGCCGATGTAATAGACCTCCTCCCCCCATAATCCCAGCAGCCAGGCCGCATTGGCCGCCGGGCCGCCGCCGCTTTCGATAAAATCATGACAAAAGTTTTTAGTATTCTCCTGGGGCCATTCATTGAGAAAGAAAAACTGATCGAAACAAGCAAATCCAATGGACAAAATAGCCATAACCACTCCTGATTATTTGTCAGCGGCGGGAAGCTTGACCGTCCCGCCGGGAAAAATGACCTCGCTTATTCATTTTTCTGCTTGGCGATAAGCTCCTCATAGCTGAGCGTGTTGCCCACCACCCGTACCTGACGGAAGCAGAAAGGCGCCAGCAGCGCGACGAGCAGCGCCAGACAAATCAGGTAGATAGTGACCTGGCCAAACAGGGTAAACGCGTTACCGATAATGATGTCCCACACCGCGAAGTCGAAATCGGCGAAGGTGCTGTTTTCAAACCCGAGGTTGCCGAGCGCCGGCAGCAGCATCGCCGGCAGGAAGGCCAGGAAGATCCCGCCGATAAAGGCGGCGATGATACAACCGCGCTTACCGCCCAGCTTGTCGGCAAAGACCCCGGAGGTACCGCCGCAGAAGAAGTGCGGCACCATGCCGGGAATAATCAGCGCCATGCCCAGACCGCCGAGCATGAGCATCCCGACCAGCCCGCCCACAAAGGAGCTGATGAATCCCACCACCACCGCGGTGGGGCTAAAGGTAAAGAACACCGCGCAGTCAACGGCCGGGATGGAGTCCGGGATCAGTTTCTGGCTGATGCCCTGGAATGCCGGCACCAGATCGCCCAGGATCAAGCGCACGCCGTTGTAGACAATGGCTACGCCAACGGCGAACTGCAGACCGGTCAGCACGGAGAAGATCAGCATGTTCTGGTCGGTGATGGTGCTCAGGTACGCCGACCCGGCGACAGCGCTGCAGACAAAGTAGATGACAAACATCACGATACCGGTGGTGACGGTGGTATCGCGCAGAAAACCCCATTTCTCTGAGATTTCGGTATCGGCGAAGGAGTTTGCCGGATTACCGGTCCGGCTGGCGATCCACGCCGAGAGGTAGTAGCCCAGAGAGCCGAAATGGCCCATGGCGATCCCGCCGTCCTCGGTCACCTGCCTGGTGTAACGCTGGCCAATGGCGGGGGAGATGGCCGACCATGAGCCCAGCAGGAATCCGCCGATCAGGATCAACATCCAGCCCTGGAACTCCGCCGCCTGCAGGACGGCGGAGAACAGGCAGGCGAGAAAGAATGAGTGATGACCGGTGAGAAAGATATATTTATATTTTGTGCAGCGGGCAATGATCAGATTGAAAATAAAGCCCAACAGCAAAATACTCATGGTTTCCACGCCCAGCATCTTCTGGGCGACGGAGACAATGGCTTCATTGTTCGGAATAACGCCGCGGATATTAAATCCCGCTTCGATAATGCCGCCCAACGGGTTGAGATTGGCAACGATAACGCCTGCGCCAGCGCTCAACATCAAATAGCCTAAAATCGGCTTTAATGTGCCGGTAAGGAGTTTGTTGCCGGGGGAGCGCAGCGCCACTAAGCCAACGAAGGCGATAAGCCCCATTAAAAAAGCGGGTTGACTGAATATTTCCGTTAAGAAACTAAGAATAGCCTGCATGGTCGTTCCCTCTATGCTGATTAAGAGTGAGTCGCAGCAATTTTCATCAGCGCGTCGGTAATATCCTCGGCGATTTTTGCTTTATGGACATAGCTGCGAATAATGGCGACATGACAGTGGGCCGGAAATTGATTTGCCAGTTCTTTGATCGTGACATAAAGGTCGGCTTTTTCCCCGACCGCGTTAGCAAAATCGACCGAGGCGACGTCCGCTTTGATACCTAATTCTTCACAAATCTTCTTCACATTATTCGCAGCCATCAATGAACTGCCAATACCGTTACCACAAACCGTTCTGATAACTAACATAATGACTACTCCATTTGTTTTTGGATGAAATGTAAGACTGAATTCACGTCAGTTTCCTGCTGAAGAAAGGTCACGATATCTGACTCGATCAGCGAGGCTATCAGTTGGATCATTTTGATATGACTGTCAGCATCGGCGCCGGCGATGGCGATGACGACGGTAACCGGATCGAACTCATCGTGGCCGAAGGTCACTGGCGTGGCGGTGGTGACAAGCGAAAATCCGGTCTGCAATGCCCCTTTTTCCGGGCGGGCGTGCGGCATGGCAATCCCGTCATCTATCACGATGGCGGCGCCAAAATCTTCGTATACCGTCAGCATCTCGCTGACATATTCGGCGCTGCAAATCTGATGCCTGGCGAGTAATGAACCCGCCAGTTCGATGGCCTCTTCCGCATGGGAAATATTCTGCTTCAGGGCGATTAACGTCGGGTCAAAAATAATATCCATTCTCTTCTCCTGAACGTATTCCTGTTCCTGAGTAAAATCATGACCAAATACATTGATAAAAATGATGGATGAGATCACATCCGCGGTTTTAAATATTGATGGCGATCACATCGACGGCAAAGTGCTGGCAGAAAACCATATAAATAATTTATATGATTTTCAGTTGGTTACGGAGTGCTTGAGATTTGGTGCTGAAATTTGACAGAGAAAAAATGAGAGGCAGAGCGAAATTTTTCGGCAGAAGTGTATTCCTGGTCACAAATATCGCCGGGTCATTTTCCTAAATTTTGACGTCGCTAACAAAAAAGGCCCGCCTGAGCGAGCCTTTTATAAAAACGTGTGCCGATTACAGGCTGGAGACGTTTTCGGTCAGGTATTTTGCAACGCCTTCCGGAGAGGCAGCCATACCTTCTTTTCCTTTTTCCCACTGCGCCGGGCAAACTTCGCCGTGCTCTTCGTGGAACTGCAGCGCGTCAACCATGCGCAGCATTTCGTCGATGTTACGGCCCAGCGGCAGGTCGTTAACCACCTGGTGACGAACCACGCCGTTGGCGTCGATCAGGAAGGAACCACGCAGGGCAACGCCTTCGTCCGGATGCTCGATACCGTAAGCTTTCTGGATTTCACGTTTGATGTCAGCAACCATCGCGTATTTAACCGGGCCGATACCGCCCTGGTCTACCGGGGTGTTACGCCATGCGTTGTGCACGAACTCGGAGTCGAAGGAAACGCCAACCACTTCCACGCCGCGTTTCTGGAATTCTTCGTAACGTTTGTCGAACGCGATCAGCTCAGACGGGCAAACGAAGGTGAAGTCCATCGGCCAGAAGAACAGAACGGTAGGTTTACCGTTGGTGTGCTGTTTGAAATTGAATTTCTCAACGATCTCACCATTACCCAGCACAGCGGCTGCAGTAAAATCCGGCGCTTGACGAGTGACCAGAACCATTTGATTCTCCTGTAATTACTAAGGTTATTTAAAACGCAACGCCGGCAAGTATAGAGCCTGTCCGCCAATAACACAAAGAGGCACTGACAATC
Organism: Klebsiella sp. GB_Kp056; assembly: GCF_040064755.1. Lineage (NCBI taxonomy): Bacteria > Pseudomonadati > Pseudomonadota > Gammaproteobacteria > Enterobacterales > Enterobacteriaceae > Klebsiella > Klebsiella sp. GB_Kp056. The sequence goes on from NZ_JBEAJA010000058.1 coordinate 72,726, forward strand.
GTTCAGCCAGCTTTTACCTATCAATGTCGCAGCGATTACAGCTGTTTGTTTTTCGCCTGACGCATCATCTGCGGATAAAAGCGCCAGAACTGCCCCTCCAGCCGGTCATAGTGGGTATCCAGATCCTGCCAGGAGTCGCGCAGCGCCTCGAGACGCGGGCGGCGGCTGGCCATGCCGTTGAGCACGCGCTGAATAAAATCCATCTCCTGATAGCGCTCCAGCCAGCGCTCCGACCAGAGATATTGGTTGAGATTGACGAAGCGGGGCGGCGAGTCGGGCAGGATGGGAACGATCTGCCGCTCGGCGTAGCGCACGAACTCCTCCAGCGGCAGGTCAGGGGAGAGCTGCGCCCAGTGCTGCGACAGGAAATGATCCCACATGACGTCGAGGGTGATCGGGGCGACGCGGCGGGTCTGCGGGCGAAACCACTCCCGCGCCTCTTTGACTTCCGCCAGGTTGTCAGTCAGCACGTCAATCCGCCGATGCATATAGATGCCGTCAACAATCTCCGCCGGATAGTCGCCCTGCGGGTTGCCGCGCACAAAGTCGGCCATCAGATTGCCGGGCAGCGAACTCTCGGCGAGATGGGCCAGGTGCAGGTGGGCGAGAAAATTCATAGTGACGACATCCTTCAAAGACTTTCTGGCGGGCAGAGTGAGCGGTGTAGCGCTGCGCGTCGCCCTGAACGGCAGCCCCGGTGCCCGGATGGCGTGCTGTCTGGCCTCGCGCGGCCCTCTGCCACCGGTGATGCATTCGGCTGCCGCATGGCGGCATTCGGAATGATTTGGAATATAGATTATGTCATTCATCCGGAGGGGTAAAGGTTGCAGGCAGACCGCCCCGGCACTAGACTACCCGCCTCTTTATTCAGTCTGAGTTATCGTCATGCGCGTTACCGATTTTGCTTTTGAACTACCCGAATCCCTGATCGCCCACTATCCGATGCCTGAGCGCAGTAGCTGCCGCTTACTCTCCCTGGACGGGCCGACGGGCGCGCTGACGCATGGCACCTTCACCGACATCCTCGATAAGCTCAATCCCGGCGATCTGCTGGTGTTTAACAACACCAGGGTGATCCCGGCGCGTCTGTTCGGCCGCAAGGCCAGCGGCGGCAAGATTGAAGTGCTGGTGGAGCGGATGCTGGATGATAAGCGCATCCTCGCCCATATTCGCGCCTCGAAAGCGCCGAAGCCGGGCGCCGAGCTGCTGCTGGGCGACGACGAGAGCATTCAGGCCACCATGCTGGCGCGTCACGGCGCGCTGTTTGAAGTGGAATTTAACGACGAGCGCCCGGTGCTGGAGATCCTTAACGGGATCGGCCATATGCCGCTGCCGCCCTACATTGATCGCCCGGACGAAGACGCTGACCGCGAGCTCTATCAAACCGTCTACGGCACCCGGCCGGGCGCGGTAGCCGCCCCGACCGCGGGTCTGCACTTCGACGAACCGCTGCTGGACAAACTGCGCGCTAAAGGGGTTGAGATGGCGTTTGTCACCCTGCACGTGGGCGCGGGTACCTTCCAGCCGGTGCGCGTCGACAGCATTGAAGAGCACACGATGCACTCAGAATATGCGGAAGTGCCGCAGGAGGTGGTCGATGCGGTGCTGGCGGCGAAAGCGCGCGGCAATCGCGTGATCGCGGTGGGCACCACCTCGGTACGCTCGCTGGAGAGCGCGGCGCAGGCGGCGAAAGACGCCCTGATCGCGCCGTTCTTCGACGATACGCAGATTTTCATCTATCCGGGTTATCAGTACCAGGTGATCGATGCGCTGGTGACCAACTTCCATCTCCCTGAATCCACACTGATTATGCTGGTGTCGGCGTTTGCGGGTTATCAGCACACCATGAACGCCTATAAGGTAGCGGTGGAGCAGAAATATCGCTTTTTTAGCTACGGGGATGCGATGTTTATCACGTACAATCCGCAGGCTATTTCTGAGCGTCCCTGAAAAGGCCGGCCCGCCGGCTTTTGGCACGCCATGACGCATTTTTAGCCACGGAATCATTCCGTGGCGAGTATCAAAACGTCGGACTGTTTTTCTGACGCAGGAGCAAGCATGAAATTTGAACTGGATACCACCGACGGTCGCGCCCGCCGCGGTCGCCTGGTGTTTGAGCGCGGCGTGGTGGAAACACCGGCCTTTATGCCCGTTGGCACCTACGGCACCGTCAAAGGGATGACGCCGGAAGAGGTGGAAGCCACCGGCGCGCAGATTATTCTCGGCAACACCTTCCACCTGTGGCTGCGACCGGGTCAGGAGATCATGAAGCTGCACGGCGATCTGCACGATTTTATGCAGTGGAAAGGACCGATCCTGACCGACTCCGGCGGCTTCCAGGTGTTCAGCCTTGGCGATATCCGTAAGATCACCGAGCAGGGCGTCCACTTCCGTAACCCGATCAACGGCGATCCGATTTTCCTCGATCCGGAAAAATCCATGGAGATTCAGTACGATCTCGGTTCCGATATCGTGATGATCTTCGACGAATGTACGCCGTACCCGGCGGACTGGGATTACGCCAAGCGCTCGATGGAGATGTCTCTGCGCTGGGCAAAGCGCAGCCGCGACCGTTTCGATAGCCTTGGCAATAAAAATGCGCTGTTCGGCATCATTCAGGGCAGCGTTTACGAAGATTTACGTGATATCTCGGTGAAAGGTCTGGTAGAGATTGGCTTTGATGGCTACGCTGTCGGCGGTTTGGCGGTCGGCGAGCCGAAGGAAGACATGCACCGTATTCTGGAGCACGTCTGCCCGCAGATCCCGGCCGATAAACCACGATACCTGATGGGCGTCGGGAAGCCGGAAGATCTGGTGGAAGGGGTACGTCGCGGTATCGATATGTTCGACTGCGTCATGCCGACGCGCAACGCGCGTAACGGCCACCTGTTCGTCACCGACGGCGTGGTGAAAATCCGCAACGCGAAGCACAAAAGCGATACCGCGCCGCTGGACGCCGAGTGTGATTGCTATACATGTCGCAATTATTCACGCGCTTACTTGCATCACCTTGACCGTTGCAACGAAATATTGGGCGCGCGTCTCAATACCATTCATAACCTGCGCTACTATCAGCGTTTAATGGCTGGTTTACGCAAGGCTATCGAAGAGGGTAAATTAGAGAGCTTCGTGACCGATTTTTACCAACGTCAGGGGCGCACCGTGCCTCCTTTGAACGTTGATTAATTTTAATAATGAGGGAATTTCAATGAGCTTTTTTATTTCTGATGCGGTAGCGGCAACGGGTGCACCGGCGCAGGGCAGCCCGATGTCTCTGATTCTGATGCTGGTGGTGTTCGGTCTGATTTTTTACTTCATGATCCTGCGTCCACAGCAGAAGCGCACCAAGGAACATAAGAACCTGATGAACTCCATCGCCAAAGGTGATGAAGTGCTGACCAACGGCGGTCTGGTCGGTCGCGTGACCAAAGTAGCGGAAACTGGCTACATTGCTATCGCGCTGAACGATACCACTGAAGTGGTTATCAAACGTGACTTCGTTGCTGCCGTTCTGCCGAAAGGCACCATGAAGGCGCTGTAATCTAACTTTTCCCAAAGGGAACTGCCGTGTTAAACCGTTATCCTTTGTGGAAGTATGTCATGCTGGTCGTCGTCATTGTCGTCGGCCTGATCTATGCGCTTCCCAACCTGTATGGTGAGGATCCGGCTGTTCAAATCACTGGCGCGCGCGGCGTCGCCGCCAGTGAGCAAACGCTGATCCAGGTCCAGAAAACTTTACAAGAAGAAAAAATTACCGCGAAGTCTGTGGCACTGGAAGAGGGCGCTATTCTTGCGCGCTTCGACACCACTGATACCCAGCTGCGCGCGCGTGAAGCGCTGCTTACCGTGTTGGGTGACAAATACGTCGTGGCGCTAAACCTTGCTCCGGCAACCCCACGCTGGCTGGCGGCACTCTATGCCGAGCCGATGAAGCTGGGTCTTGATCTGCGCGGCGGCGTGCACTTCCTGATGGAAGTCGACATGGACACCGCGTTAGGCAAACTGCAGGAACAGAACATCGATAGCCTGCGCAGCGAGCTGCGCGACAAAGGCATTCCTTACGCGACCGTGCGCAAGGAAGACAACTATGGTCTGAGCATCGTCTTCCGCGACAGCGCGGCGCGCGACCAGGCTATCTCTTATCTCAGCCCTCGCCATCGCGATCTGGTGATCTCCTCTCAGGGTGACAACAGCCTGAAAGCGGTGATGACCGATGAGCGCCTGAAAGAAGCTCGTGAGTATGCGGTTCAGCAGAACATTAACATTCTGCGTAACCGTGTGAACCAGCTGGGCGTCGCCGAACCGCTGGTTCAGCGTCAGGGCGCTGACCGCATCGTGGTTGAGCTGCCGGGTATCCAGGATACCGCGCGGGCGAAGGAGATCCTTGGCGCGACCGCGACCCTCGAGTTCCGTCTGGTCAATACCAACGTGGACCAGTCCGCCGCCGCCTCAGGCCGCGTGCCGGGCGACTCGGAAGTGAAAGAGACGCGTGAAGGCCAGCCGGTGGTGCTGTACAAGCGGGTTATCCTGACCGGTGACCATATCACCGACTCGACCTCCAGCATGGATGAGTACAACCAGCCGCAGGTCAACATCTCGCTGGACAGCGCAGGCGGCAACATCATGTCCAACTTCACCAAGGACAACATCGGCAAGCCGATGGCGACCCTGTTCGTGGAGTATAAAGACAGCGGTAAGAAAGACGCCAACGGTCGCGCTATCCTGGCGAAAGAGGAAGAGGTGATTAACATCGCCAACATCCAGTCGCGTCTGGGCAACAGCTTCCGTATTACCGGTATCAGCAACCCGAACGAAGCTCGCCAGCTGTCGCTGCTGCTGCGTGCCGGCGCGTTGATTGCGCCGATTCAGATCGTCGAAGAGCGGACTATCGGCCCAACCCTTGGCATGCAGAACATCAAGCAGGGTCTGGAAGCCTGTCTGGCCGGTCTGGTGGTCTCTATCCTGTTCATGATCCTCTTCTATAAGAAGTTCGGTCTGATTGCGACCTCGGCGCTGATTGCCAACCTGGTGCTGATTGTCGGCATTATGTCCCTGATCCCGGGGGCGACGCTGACCATGCCGGGCATCGCGGGTATCGTGTTAACCCTTGCGGTGGCGGTCGATGCTAACGTTCTGATCAACGAGCGTATCAAAGAAGAGCTGAGCAACGGGCGTACCGTTCAGCAGGCGATTGACGAAGGTTATCGCGGCGCGTTCAGCTCGATCTTCGACGCCAACGTGACGACGCTTATCAAAGTGATCATCCTGTACGCGGTCGGTACCGGTGCCATTAAAGGGTTTGCGATTACCACCGGTATCGGTATCGCGACCTCAATGTTTACCGCTATCGTCGGCACCCGTGCCATCGTGAACCTGCTGTACGGCGGCAAGCGCGTTAAAAAGCTGTCTATCTGAGGAGTGCGTTGTGGCACAGGAATATACTGTTGAACAATTGAACCACGGCCGTAAAGTCTGGGACTTTATGCGCTGGGACTACTGGGCCTTCGGCATTTCAGGCTTTCTGCTGATTGTGTCGATCGCCATCATCGGCGTCCGCGGCTTTAACTGGGGTCTCGATTTCACCGGCGGTACGGTGATCGAAATTACCCTTGAGAAGCCGGTCGATCTGGACCAGATGCGCGATTCCCTGCAGAAAGCGGGCTTTGAAGAGCCGCAGGTGCAGAACTTTGGCAGCAGCCGCGACATCATGGTACGTATGCCGCCGGTGCATGACGCCAACGTCAGCCAGGAGCTGGGCAGCAAGGTCGTGACGGTGATTAACGAATCGACCAGCCAGAACGCGGCGGTGAAGCGTATTGAGTTTGTCGGCCCGAGCGTCGGCGCGGACCTTGCGCAAACAGGCGCCCTGGCGCTGATTGCCGCGCTGGTCTGTATCCTGATCTACGTCGGCTTCCGCTTCGAATGGCGTCTGGCGGCGGGGGTGGTTATCGCCCTGGCGCACGACGTGGTGATCACCATGGGGGTGCTGTCGCTATTCCATATCGAGATCGACCTGACCATTGTGGCCTCGTTGATGTCGGTTATCGGCTACTCGCTGAACGACAGTATCGTGGTATCGGACCGTATCCGTGAAAACTTCCGTAAGATCCGCCGCGGTACGCCGTACGAGATCTTCAACGTGTCGTTGACCCAGACGCTGCACCGTACCTTGATCACCTCCGGGACCACCCTGATGGTGATCCTGATGCTGTTCCTGTTCGGCGGCCCGATTCTGGAAGGCTTCTCGCTGACCATGCTGATCGGTGTCTCCATCGGTACGGCTTCTTCTATCTACGTCGCCTCCGCGCTGGCGTTGAAGCTGGGCATGAAGCGCGAGCATCTGCTGCAGCAGAAGGTCGAAAAAGAAGGGGCGGACCAGCCGTCTATTCTGCCGTAATACAGTTCAGTTGAAATAACGCAATCCCGGTCAGGCGCCGGGATTTTTTTTGCCCGCGACAAAACCTGCTGACAGTATGCTGTCAGGAGCCCTCCCATACACTCCTTCTGAACTCACTAACGAGCAGGAGGAAGTATGAATAACGTGATTAACTGGTTTGAAATTCCGGTCGCCGATATGGATCGCGCCGTCGCGTTTTATGAGCCGGTGATGCAGGTGACGCTGCGTCGCGAAACCATGGACTGCGCCGAGCTGGCGGTGTTCCCGCATCAGGATCCGGCCCCCGGCGGCGCGCTCGCCAAATTTGAGGGTATCGCGCCCTCTGCGCAGGGCGCTATTATTTACCTGCATACAGACCATCTTACCGCCACCCTCGACCGCGTTGCCTCGGCGGGTGGGGCATGTGTTTTCGGGCCGCTGACGCTGCCGAATGATATTGGCACCATCGCGCTGTTTACTGACAGCGAGGGCAACCGCGTCGGCCTGCACCAACCGGCTTAACCTGAACTTTTTGTGAAGTGAGACATGACCCGACGCGCCGACCGTTTATTTCAGATTGTGCAGATCCTGCGCGGCAGGCGGCTCACCACCGCCGCGCTGCTGGCGGAGCGGCTGGGCGTGTCGGAGCGCACCGTGTATCGCGATATTCGCGATCTCTCCCTCTCCGGCGTGCCGGTGGAGGGCGAGGCGGGGAGCGGTTATCGCCTGCTGGCGGGCTACGATCTGCCGCCGCTAATGCTGACCACCAAAGAATCCGAAGCGCTGATCGCCGCGATCCGGCTGCTGAAAACCTGGGGCGGCGAGGCGCTGTCGCAATCGCTGGAGTCTGCCCAGGAGAAGATGCTGGCGATCCTGCCAGAGGCGCGCCGGCGCCAGGCGGAGCAGACCCGCCTGTTTGCCCCCGATCTCGGCGCCCATCGCTATGCCAAAACCTTCTTTGACGTCATTCATCTGGCGGTCTCCGGCCAGCAGGTGCTGGCGCTGCGCTATCAGGATGAGTCCGGTCGGGTGACCGAGCGCGACGTGCTGCCGCTGGGGCTGTTTTTCTGGGGGGAGCGCTGGCTGCTGGTGGCCTGGTGCGAGCTGCGCAATGATTATCGCAACTTTCGCCTCGACCGCTGTCTGGCGGTCAGGGCGACCGAGCGTCGATTCAGCGAGTGCGCCGACCGCTCGTTAAGCGATTTTCTGCGCAAGGTCCGCTGCGACGTGTGGGAGAAATAAAAACGCCCGGGAGGCCCGGGCGCTGTCCTGCCGTTTCAGCAATCAGAAGTTGTAACCAACCACAAAGTAACCACCCCAACCGGTTGAGCGGACGCTGAAATCGCCATCGCCGAAGTTCAGCTTGGCATCGTCAGCCCACTGGCCGCCGTTATGGAAGTAACGGGCCACCACCGAGTAGTGCCAGTGCGCGTAGTTCAGCGCCAGGATATGGCTGGAGGCGATGGAGTTGCTGGTGCGCGCGTGCTTCCCGTTCAGATCGTAGAAGTTGTCATCGCCGAGGTCAGAGCCCCAGTCGAAGTTGGTGAAGCCGATGTAGCTCAGCGAACCGCCCCACAGGTCGGTCAGCGGCACAAAGTATTTCACTTTGAAGCGGTAGCCGTCCCACTCGTTTTCGTTGGACGCGCCGTAGTTCTGCCACTGGTATTTGGCGTAGACGTTCAGCGACAGGCTCATCGGCAGGCCGGTGTCGATATCGGTACCCAGACCCATATACCAGGTGCTCTGCTCCTGGGAGTCATTGCGGCCCATATCGTAGATATAGTTGTTCGCGAAATACCACTCTTTGAACGGCCCGAAGCTCAGGTCGGTGTTGGTCAGCTTATCGATAGAGAAGCGCGGTTCGATCTCCATAAACAGCGGGGAGCCGTTGTTCCAGATACCTTTTGCCGTGCTGTTGCCGCCGAAGAATACCGGGGCATCGATATAGCCGTAGAAATCAAACCAGTCTTTTTTGGCGAACGCTTCGTATTCCAGGTAGGTATCGTTACGGATCTGCGGTCCAAAACGGGTGTGGTAGCTGCCCACCACGTTAACACTCTGGTGCCACCAGTCAGACAGATACTGCGGTTTGTCGTTTTCTGCCGCGCCCGCGGTAAAAGAAGTGGAGAGCGCCACAACCGCACCCGCTGCCAGTAATGTTTTTTTCATAGTAATGCCACTGTTTAAATTGAGCCTGAAGGCGTTAAAAGAAGTGCCGAAGCGTTTCTAAATATTTCGTGTTTCTGTGGGGGTCTATTATAGGAATCATTGCTCACAAAAATACGTGTTGTTTCACATAACCAGAACATGCGTAATCGATTGCGTTCACGATTCTATGCATTTCTTGACAAAATGCTACTGAAAATCGCGATGCAGAACGATTTCTAATGAACTCTTGCGAAAAGTTGTAAGTGGATAAGAATAACGGGACAGGACGTCGCCGGGCAGGGGGAAGCCCGGCGGCAAGGCTTACTGCGCGGCGGCGGGCTGGATATCGTGGACGCGAATAAAACCGACTTTGTCCGGCGTCACGTTCAGGCGCAGCGGGATATCGACATCGCTGGGGGCGAGAATGCTGGCCGGGGCGCTGATCAATTGATCCTGAACATTCACTTCCTGGTAGCTGTGGGTAGTGCCGGTGATCTGTCCGGAGGCGACGGTGGCGGTAAAGGCCGGCAGCGGATCGTTGGATTCGCCCTGAATACGTAAGGTCAGGCGTGACCCGTCGCCATCCGGCGTAATGCTCGCCACCGACATGCGCAGGGTGCCGATCTGGCTCTCCAGCCGCGCCGGGGTTTTCGCCTCCGGCAGCAGATAGACGCCGCGGGTGGATTTCGCGTTCAGCGCGTTTTGCTGGGTAATTTTGATCGTTTGCTGATTGAGCTGGGTCATCTCCTGGCTCAGCGTACTCACGCTCTGGTGCATCTGGCGGATTTCGCTTTGCTGGGCGCAGGCGGTCAGGGTAAACAGGCTGCCCGCGATGGCGAGTTTCAGGTAACGTCTTGTCATGGTCAGGATTCCGTTTGCAGAGGATGCTTAATGGTAGCCAAACCGCCTGACTCTCCCATAGATCCTTTGTCTCAAAAGCTCTTTCTTTGTAGTCAGGTCACTTCGCGGTAAACTACCCTTCAGTTTAACTACCTGTCAGGACGCGCTATGCATTGCCCTTTCTGTTTCGCCGTGGATACCAAAGTGATCGACTCTCGTCTGGTAGGGGAAGGCTCTTCCGTGCGTCGCCGTCGGCAGTGTCTGGTCTGTAATGAGCGCTTTACCACCTTCGAAGTGGCGGAGCTGGTCATGCCGCGGGTGGTGAAGAGTAACGATGTGCGTGAACCCTTCAACGAAGACAAGCTGCGCAGTGGGATGCTGAAAGCGCTGGAGAAACGTCCGGTCAGCGCCGATGACGTCGAAATGGCGGTCAACCATATCAAAACCCATCTGCGCGGCACCGGCGAGCGCGAAGTGGCCAGCAAAATGATCGGCAACCTGGTGATGGAGCAGCTGAAAAAACTGGATAAAGTCGCCTATATTCGCTTCGCGTCGGTCTATCGCAGCTTCGAAGATATCAAAGAATTCGGCGAAGAGATCGCCCGCTTACAGGACTAAGCCATGCAGGACGAAATGTACATGGCGCGTGCGCTCAAGCTCGCCGCCCGCGGTCGTTTTACCACCCATCCTAACCCTAACGTTGGCTGCGTCATTGTTAAAGACGGCGAGATCGTCGGCGAAGGGTTCCACTATCGCGCCGGCGAGCCGCATGCCGAAGTGCACGCCCTGCGGATGGCCGGGGAAAAGGCGCGCGGCGCCACCGCCTACGTCACCCTCGAGCCCTGCAGCCACCACGGTCGTACGCCGCCGTGCTGCGACGCCCTGATTGCCGCCGGCGTCAGCCGCGTGGTCGCCGCGATGCAGGATCCGAACCCGCAGGTGGCGGGGCGCGGCCTGTACCGTCTGCAGCAGGCCGGTATTGACGTCAGCCACGGGCTGATGATGAACGAGGCGGAAGCGCTGAATAAGGGCTTCCTGAAGCGGATGCGCACCGGTTTTCCCTGGGTCCAGCTCAAGCTGGGCGCCTCGCTGGACGGCCGCACGGCGATGGCCAGCGGCGAAAGCCAGTGGATCACCTCCCCGCAGGCGCGACGCGACGTGCAGCGTCTGCGCGCCCAGAGCCATGCTATCCTGACCAGCAGCGCCACCGTGCTGGCGGACGATCCGGCGCTGACCGTGCGCTGGCAGGAGCTGAGCGCCGATACCCAGGCGCTGTATCCCGAAGCGAATTTGCGCCAGCCGCTGCGCGTCGTTATCGACAGCCAGAACCGCGTCACGCCCGAGCATCGTATTGTGCAGCAGGCGGGGGAAACGCTGTTTGCCCGCCTGAGCGCCGATGAGCGCCAGTGGCCGGACAGCGTGCGCACGCTGCTGGTTCCGGAACATAACGGCCATCTCGATCTGGTGCTGCTGATGATGCTGCTCGGCAAACAGCAGATCAACAGCGTCTGGGTGGAGGCGGGGGCCACGCTTGCCGGGGCGCTGCTGCAGGCGGGCCTGGTCGACGAGCTTATCGTCTATATTGCGCCTAAACTGTTAGGCAATGCGGCGCGTGGATTATGCGCGCTGCCGGGGCTTGAAGAACTGAGCCAGGCGCCCCATTTCAAATTCAATGAGATACGTCAGGTTGGCCCGGATGTCTGCCTGCATTTAACCACTGCGTGAGGCTTTCCTGATTATTAGGAAGCAGCGCTCAGAATAATATGATAAAATCCGCCCCCCTTGCGGGGCACATGAACCCGAAGGAAGAGTATGAACATTATTGAAGCTAACGTTGCTACCCCGGACGCTCGCGTCGCCATCACCATTGCGCGTTTCAACAACTTTATCAATGACAGCCTGCTGGAAGGTGCGATTGACGCCCTGAAACGCATTGGTCAGGTAAAAGATGAAAACATCACCGTTGTTTGGGTTCCAGGCGCGTACGAGCTGCCGCTGGCGGCTGGCGCACTGGCGAAAACCGGTAAATATGACGCGGTGATTGCGCTGGGTACGGTGATTCGCGGCGGTACCGCCCACTTTGAATATGTGGCTGGCGGTGCCAGCAATGGCCTGGCGCACGTCGCTCAGGACAGCGAAATCCCGGTAGCCTTTGGTGTTCTGACCACTGAAAGTATTGAACAAGCCATCGAGCGCGCTGGCACCAAAGCCGGTAACAAAGGCGCAGAAGCTGCGCTGACCGCGCTGGAAATGATTAACGTATTGAAAGCCATCAAGGCCTGATTTTTGTAAGGGGAATTCCGTGAAACCTGCTGCTCGTCGCCGCGCCCGTGAGTGTGCCGTTCAGGCGCTCTACTCCTGGCAGTTGTCCCACAACGACATCGCTGATGTCGAATACCAGTTCCTGGCGGAACAGGACGTAAAAGATGTTGATGTTCTGTATTTCCGCGAACTGCTGTCCGGAGTGGCGACTAACAGCGCGTACCTCGACGGCCTGATGAAGCCCTACCTGTCCCGTCAGCTGGAAGAGCTGGGTCAGGTGGAAAAAGCGGTGCTGCGTATCGCGCTGTTTGAGCTATCCAAACGTGATGACGTACCGTATAAAGTGGCCATCAATGAAGCTATCGAACTGGCGAAAACCTTCGGCGCTGAAGATAGCCACAAGTTCGTCAACGGCGTGCTGGACAAAGCGGCTCCGGTAATTCGTCCCCACAAGAAGTAAACTGCAGGCCGGGTTTTGCGAGGGTCGCCTCGCAACCCGGCCTTATTTATTATTTTGCTGAGGCATAACGTATGGCATGTGGCGAATTCTCCCTGATTGCCCGTTATTTTGATCGCGTTAAAAGCGCTCGTCTTGATGTCGAAACCGGTATCGGCGACGACTGCGCTCTCCTGAATATTCCCGAGAAAAAAACGCTGGCAATCAGCACCGACACTCTGGTGGCGGGCAATCACTTCTTACCCGATATCGACCCGGCCGACCTCGCCTATAAAGCGCTGGCGGTAAACCTGAGCGACCTCGCGGCGATGGGCGCGGAGCCGGCGTGGCTCACCCTGGCGCTGACCTTGCCGGAGGTGGATGAAGCCTGGCTGGAAGCCTTCAGCGACAGCCTGTTTGTCCAGCTTGACTACTACGATATGCAGCTGATTGGCGGCGACACCACCCGCGGCCCGCTCGCCATGACTCTGGGTATCCACGGCTTTGTGCCGCCAGGGCGCGCCATGAAACGTTCAGGCGCGAAGCCGGGAGACTGGATCTATGTCACCGGCACTCCGGGGGACAGCGCCGCCGGCCTGGCGCTGTTGCAGAACCGTCTGACGGTGGATGCGCCGACGGATGCCGACTACCTGCTGGCCCGTCACCTGCGTCCGATGCCCCGCGTGCTGCAGGGCCAGGCGTTGCGCGACCTGGCGACGTCGGCCATCGATCTCTCCGACGGCCTGATCTCCGATCTGGGTCATATTCTCAAAGCCAGCGACTGCGGCGCGCGCATCGATCTTGATGCCATGCCGTACTCTGACGCCATGCTGCGCCAGGTTGAGCCCGAGCAGGCGCTGCGCTGGGCGCTCGCCGGTGGAGAAGATTACGAACTGTGCTTTACCGTACCGGAACTGAACCGCGGGGCGCTGGACGTGGCCCTTGGCCATCTAGGCGCGCGTTTTACCTGTATCGGACAGATTGCGCCGGAGAGCGAAGGTTTGCAGTTTATCCGTGACGGTAAGCCGGTCACGCTTGATTTAAAGGGATACGATCACTTTGCGTAGTCGAGACGAGGCGCTTAGCCGCCTGAGTATGCGTAATCCGTGGCATCTGCTGGCGACCGGCTTTGGCAGCGGCTTAAGCCCGGTGGTGCCGGGGACGATGGGCTCGCTGGCGGCGATCCCGTTCTGGTATCTGATGACTTTTCTCCCCTGGCAGCTCTACTCGCTGGTGGTGATGATGAGCATCTGTATCGGAGTCTATCTGTGCCATCGTACGGCCAAAGATATGGGCACCCATGACCACGGCAGCATCGTCTGGGACGAGTTCGTCGGGATGTGGATCACCCTGATGGCGCTGCCGACCCTCGACTGGCAGTGGGTGGCCGCCGGCTTCGTCATTTTCCGTATTTTCGATATGTGGAAACCGTGGCCGATTCGCTGGTTTGACCGCAATATTCACGGCGGAATGGGGATCATGGTGGACGATATCGTCGCCGGGGTGATCTCCGCCGGCGTGCTGTATGTTATTGGCCATCACTGGCCGATCGGTCTGCTTTGACCGCTGCTCCCCGGCAGCGCCATGCTGTCGGGGAAATCACGCCCGTCACTTAAATCCCACCACCGGATGCGGCTGATAGGGCGCCTCCAGTTTGTCGATCTGTTCCGAAGATAGCGTCAAATCCACCGCCTGCAGCAGGTCATCGAGCTGCTCCTGGCGCGACGGACCGATAATCGGCGCGGCGACGCCGGGCTTGCTTAACAGCCAGGCGAGGGCGACCTGCGCGCGACTGGCGTCGAGCTCTTCCGCCACGTCCGCGAGATTCCCGGCGATCTGCGCGTCGTTCTCTTCGCTGGTGCTGTAAAGCGATTTGCCGAACTCATCCGAGACCAGCCGGGCGGTGGTCTCACCCCATGGGCGGGTCAGCCTGCCGCGCGCCAGCGGGCTCCACGGGATCACCGCCACGCCGTTACGCTGGCACAGGGGCAGCATCTCATTCTCTTCTTCCCGGTAAATCAGGTTGTAGTGATCCTGCATGGTGACGAAGCGCGCCCAGCCGTTCTGCTGCTGAAGCGCCAGCGCCTGGGCAAACTGCCGGGCATGCATGGACGAGGCGCCGATATAGCGCGCTTTGCCGGCTTTCACCACCTCGTCCAGCGCTTCGAGCGTCTCTTCAATCGGGGTGCTGTAGTCCCAGCGGTGGATCTGCAGCAGGTCGACATAGTCCATCCCGAGACGGCGCAGGCTGTCGTCGATGGAGCGCAGGATCTGCGCCCGGGAAAGCCCTTCCGCCAGATCGCCGACCTGGTGATAGACCTTGGTGGCGACAATCACCTCATCGCGGCGGGCAAAGTCGCGCAGGGCGCGGCCGACGATCTCTTCGCTGCTGCCGTCGGAGTAGCTGTTTGCGGTATCGAAGAAGTTGATGCCGCCTTCAATGGCGTGCTGAATGAGCGGGCGACTGCTCTCTTCCGGAAGCGTCCAGGCGTGCCTGCCGCGGTCCGGCTCGCCGAAGGTCATGCAGCCGAGGCAGAGTCGGGAAACACGTAAGGCAGTATCGCCGAGGGGGATATAGTGCATAGTGCGCTCCTGCTATTCATCAAGGGTATCCCTTAAGCATAGCAGGAGCGGGAGGGGCGATTATGCCAGCCAGTCGAGGATTTTGGCTTCAATGCCGGCGGCATCAAGGCCGAGGTCGGCGCGGATCTCTTCCTGAGTGCCCTGCGGAATAAAGACATCCGGCAGGCCAATATTAAGCACCGGTACCGCCCGGCGATGGGCCATCAGCACTTCATTCACGCCGCTGCCGGCGCCGCCCATAATGGCGTTCTCTTCCAGCGTCACCAGAACGTCGTGCTCGCCTGCCAGCTGCAGGATCAGCGCGGTATCCAGCGGCTTCACAAAGCGCATATCCACCAGGGTGGCGTTGAGTTTGTCCGCCACCGCCGCGGCTTCCGGCAGCAGGGTGCCGAAGTTAAGGATCGCTACCTTCTCGCCCTGGCGCTTCACGACCCCTTTGCCGATCGGCAGCGATGCCAGCGGCTCCAGCGTCGCGCCGGTGCCGCTGCCGCGCGGATAGCGCACCGCGCAGGGTCCGTCGCTGTAGTGGTAGCCGGTGTGCAGCATCTGGCGGCATTCATTTTCATCGCTCGGCGTCATCACCACCATATCCGGAATACAGCGCAGGAAGGAGAGATCGAACGCCCCCTGATGCGTCTGGCCGTCTGCGCCGACAATCCCGGCGCGGTCGATGGCAAACAGCACCGGCAGCTTCTGAATAGCCACATCGTGGATCACCTGATCGTAGGCTCGCTGCAGGAACGTGGAGTAGATGGCGACGACGGGCTTGTAGTCGCCAATCGCCAGTCCGGCGGCGAAAGTGACCGCATGCTGCTCGGCGATGGCGACGTCAAAGTACTGATCGGGGAATTTCTTCGAAAATTCCACCATCCCTGAACCTTCGCGCATCGCCGGGGTGATGGCCATCAGCTTGCTGTCTTTGGCCGCCGTTTCGCACAGCCAGTCGCCGAAGATTTTCGAGTAGGAGGGGAGACCGCCGCTGCTTTTGGGCAGCACACCGCTGGTATGGTCGAACTTCGGCACCGCGTGGAACGTGATCGGGTCTTTCTCGGCGGGCTCATAGCCGCGGCCTTTTTTGGTCATAATATGCAGGAACTGCGGCCCCTTCAGGTCGCGCATGTTCTTCAGAGTGCTGACCAGACCGAGCACATCGTGGCCATCCACCGGGCCGATATAGTTAAAGCCCAGCTCTTCAAACAGCGTCCCAGGTACCACCATGCCTTTGATATGCTCTTCGGTCCGCTTAAGCAGCTCTTTAATCGGCGGTACGCCGGAGAAGACCTTTTTGCCGCCTTCGCGCAGGGTGGAGTAGAGCTTACCGGAGAGCAGCTGCGCCAGATGATTGTTCAGCGCGCCGACGTTCTCAGAGATCGACATTTCATTGTCATTCAGCACCACCAGCAGATCGGGTTTGATATCTCCGGCGTGGTTCATCGCCTCAAACGCCATGCCGGCGGTGATCGCCCCGTCGCCAATCACGCACACCGCGCGCCGCTGCTTATCCTCTTTCGCGGCGGCGATAGCCACCCCGATGCCAGCGGAAATGGAGGTGGAGGAGTGACCGACGCTCAGTACGTCGTACTCGCTCTCACCGCGCCACGGGAAGGGGTGCAGGCCGCCTTTCTGGCGAATGGTGCCGATTTTGTCGCGGCGGCCGGTCAGAATTTTATGCGGGTAGGCCTGGTGGCCGACGTCCCAGATCAGGCGATCGAAGGGCGTGTTATAGACGTAGTGCAGCGCCACGGTCAGTTCCACGGTGCCGAGGCCAGAGGCAAAGTGACCGCTGGAGCGGCTGACGCTGTCCAGCAGGTAGCGCCGCAGCTCATCACACAGCTTCGGCAGGCTCTCTTTTGGCAACAGGCGCAACTCCTGGGTGGAATCTACCAGCGCCAGGGTCGGGTATTTGGCAATATCAAAACTCATCAGAGACTCATTTATTGTTTATTTATCGCGCTGAATAATGTAATTCGCGAGCGCTTCCAGTGCCGAAGTATCCAGAGATTGTGCGGCCAGTTCATCTAACGACCGGCGGGCATCAGCGATCAGGTCGTGCGCTTTCTTCCGGGCTTGCTCAAGGCCCAGGAGGGCGGGATAGGTGCTTTTACCCAATTGCTGGTCGGCACCCTGACGTTTGCCAAGGGTCGCAGTATCCCCTACCACGTCGAGAATGTCATCCTGGACCTGGAAGGCCAGGCCGATATTTTCCGCATAGCGATCCAGCGCGGGAAGGGCGGCGCGCCCACGTTCGCCGGCGCTCAGCGCCCCCATGCGGACGGCGGCGCGGATCAGCGCGCCCGTTTTGTGGCGGTGGATACGCTCCAGCGCCTGCAGATTCACCTGCTGTCCTTCCGCCTGCAGATCCAGCGCCTGGCCGCCGCACATGCCCGCCACGCCGCTGGCCTGCGCCAGTTCGGAAACCATCGCCAGACGATCCCGGTCAGGGACGTCCGTCATCGGCGCATCACTGAGTATAGAAAACGCCAGCGTTTGCAGGGCATCTCCCGCAAGAATTGCGTTGGCTTCGCCAAATTTAATATGGCAGGTCGGCAGTCCGCGACGCAGATCGTCATCATCCATCGCCGGCAAATCATCATGCATCAGGGAATAAGCATGAATGCATTCGACCGCGGCGGCAGGGGCGTCCAGCGTGGTGCGGCTCACGCCGAACATCTCGCCGGTAGCGTAGACAAGGAAGGGACGCAGGCGTTTACCGCCTAAGAGTGCGCCATAATGCATCGCTTCCACCAGCGGAGTGTTCTGAAAGGGCTGCGGCGCGATAAAACGGCGCAGCGCCTCGTTAGCCTGTTCCACACAGGCCTGCAATTGTTGCGGGAAATCCATTTATTCAGCGTCCGGCGTAAAAGGCGTGGTCGGGGAATCTTCACTATCCGCCAGCAGGATCTGCACGCGCTGTTCGGCCTGCTGTAGCTGGCTTTGCCCCTGGCGGGCCAGCTGGACCCCGCGCTCAAATTCGCTGAGCGCTTCTTCTAACGGCAAATCGCCGCTTTCCAGACGGTTAACGATCTGCTCCAGTTCGCCCAGCGCAGTTTCAAAGCTGGCCGGGGCCTCATTTTTCTTTGGCATAGTGAATGTAGACTCTTGTTATGTCGCGACGGCAATACCGGGTATGGTAACGAAGTCACGCGTGTAAGCAAATAACGCGCAATGGTGATATACTCCGCGCCCAGGATGCAGGCACCGGTGTGCGCTGCTTTACAACTTTTGCTTAAAGCCCCGTCGGGCTTGCCAACGAACTATTGTCGCCATGAAGTTTATCATTAAATTGTTCCCGGAAATCACCATCAAAAGCCAATCTGTGCGGTTGCGCTTCATTAAAATCTTAACCGGGAACATTCGTAACGTTCTCAAAAACTTTGACGAGACGCTGGCCGTCGTTCGTCATTGGGATCATATCGAAGTTCGCGCGAAAGATGAAAATCAGCGCCCGGCTATTCGCGATGCGCTGACCCGTATTCCCGGCATCCACCATATTCTGGAAGTCGAAGACGTACCGTTCACCTCGCTGCACGATATTTTTGAGCAGACGCTACCGCTGTGGCGCGAGGCGCTGGAAGGCAAAACCTTCTGCGTGCGGGTGAAGCGTCGCGGCAAACATGAATTCACCTCAATTGAGGTGGAGCGCTACGTCGGCGGCGGCCTGAATCAGCATATTGAAACGGCGCGCGTGAAGCTGACCGACCCGGACGTCACCGTCAACCTTGAGATTGAAAACGATCGCTTGCTGCTGGTGAAAGGCCGCTATGAAGGTATCGGCGGCTTCCCGATCGGCACGCAGGAAGATGTGCTGTCGCTGATTTCCGGCGGCTTTGACTCCGGCGTCTCCAGCTACATGCTGATGCGCCGCGGCTGCCGTGTGCACTACTGCTTCTTTAACCTTGGCGGCGCCGCCCATGAGATTGGCGTCCGCCAGGTCGCGCATTATCTGTGGAACCGCTTCGGCAGCTCACACCGCGTTCGCTTTGTGGCGATTAACTTTGAGCCGGTGGTCGGCGAAATCCTCGAAAAAGTGGATGACGGTCAGATGGGCGTGGTGCTCAAGCGCATGATGGTCCGCGCCGCGTCAAAGGTCGCGGAACGCTACGGCGTGCAGGCGCTGGTCACCGGCGAAGCGCTGGGCCAGGTCTCCAGTCAGACTCTCACCAACCTGCGCCTGATCGACAACGTCTCCGATACCCTGATCCTGCGTCCGCTGATTTCGCACGATAAAGAGCACATCATCGACCTGGCCCGCGAGATCGGCACGGAAGATTTCGCCCGCACCATGCCGGAGTACTGCGGCGTGATCTCCAAAAGCCCGACCGTGAAGGCGGTGAAGGCGAAGATTGAAGCGGAAGAAGAACACTTCGATTTCAGCATCCTCGATAAAGTGGTGGAAGAGGCGAGCAATATCGATATTCGCGAAATCGCCCAGCAGACGGAAGAGACGGTGGTGGAAGTGGAAACCGTGACCGGCTTTGGCGCCAACGATGCGATCCTCGACATTCGCTCCATCGACGAGCAGGAAGACAAGCCGCTGAAGGTCGAGGGGGTTGAGGTCGTTTCCCTGCCGTTCTATAAGCTGAGCACCAAATTTGGCGATCTCGATCAGAGCAAAACCTGGCTGCTATGGTGCGAACGCGGGGTGATGAGCCGTCTGCAGGCGCTTTATCTGCGCGAGCAGGGTTTCAGCAACGTAAAAGTTTATCGCCCGTAACAGGTTGTTATGATGCAAAAGGCCTTCCCTGATGGAAGGCCTTTTTACTATTGGCAGGGGCGTGTATTAGCGCAGGGTCAGCGCCAGGTCATTCAGCTGATCGATGACAATATTCCAGCCCTCGAAAAATCCCATCTGCTCATGCTGCTCGCGGGTTTCATCGTCGGCATGCAGCACCGTGGCCATATAGCGACACCCGCCCTGTTCATCGGCAAAGGTGATGATAGCCGTCATCGCGAAGGGGGAAACGGCGGGACGATAATCCGCCGTCAGCATCGAGGTCATGACGATTTTTTGTTGCGGGATAACCTCAAGAAAACAGCCGGGGTTATCGCTGCGTTCACCGTCAGGGCCGTGCATCACGGTGTGAAAGGCCCCGCCGGCGCGAAAATCAAAGGCCAGCACCTCGGTTTGCCAGGGCTTCGGGCACCACCAGGTTTTGAGTAATGCCGGGTCGGCCCACGCGCGCCACAGGGCAGGGACGGGCGCGCTGAGCAGGCGGCTGATAACAAGATCGCGAGAATCGGTTGCGCTTCGGGACATGCTACGACTCCTCAGGAAAAGGGGGAGCCAGTCCGCGGCGCGGACCGGCTATCAGGCTTCGTAGTAATTATAGATGCCGGCGGCCATCACCAGCTGCGAGGCGACCTCATACGCTTTCTCGCGCCCCACCAGCAGATCGATCATTTTCAGGGCGAAATCAATCGATGTTCCCGGCGCCTGGCTGGTTAACAGATTCACCCGTGGATCCCAGACCACCCGTTTATCCTGCCACTGATCGGCGGGGATATGATCCTTCAGCGCCGGAAAACCGGTCATGTTGCCGATCGGGAACAGCTGATGGGGCACCAGCACGGTCGCCGGGGCGGCACAGATGGCGGCCACAATGCGCCCGGAGAGATGGAACTGTCGGACGGTTTCCACCAGCAACGGGCTGTCGCGGAAGCACTCTGCGCCCTTGATACCGCCCGGGAGGACGATGATATCGAAATCGCCATCGGCCACCTCTACCAGCGGGGCATCCGCCAGAAGTTTGACGCCGCGCGAGCAGAGGATGGTCAGATTGCCGTCGCTGGCGACGCTGGCGGTGGTCACTTTGACTCCGCCGCGGACCAGCAGGTCGATGGTGGTGACCGCTTCGGTCTCTTCGCTACCAGGGGCGAGGCAAATCAGTGCCGACGCGCTCATATTCATTCTCCTTACGCTTGACCAGTTCAAATAAGCGGGCGTTTTCCGGTACGGCAACGCCGTGGGCGCGGGCGCGGTTGAGCAGAAAACCGGTGATATAGTCGATCTCCGTGTGCCGCTGGGCGCGAACGTCCTGCAGCATGGATGAGATATTTTCTGCCGTACTTTCAATCACCTGTTCGACATAAAATAGCAGGTTTTCCGCCGAGGTATGAATACCTTCGCGCTCCATCACTGCCGCCACCTCGCGACAAATGGCCGCAACTTCCTGCGGATAGTCGCGCAGATCGCCGTTTTTACATCCTTTTAGCGCGGTCAGGGGGTTAATCACGCAGTTAACCGCCAGCTTGCGCCAGGTGGCCGAGAAGATATTGTTGTGCCAGGCGACATCCGGCAGCACGCTCTGCAGCACTTCAGCGAGGTAGCTGTAGTCCTCTTCGTAGCTTTTCGCCGGCCCGATATGCGTGGTGCCCTGGGCGACGTGGATGATGACATTCCCGTCGCGGCGCGCCGCCTGGGTGGTGGAGGCCAGCAGCAACGGCTGTTTCACGCTGCGCAGCTCCTCGACGGTTCCCATGCCGTTATGCACCAGCACAATCGGCGTGGTGACCGGCAGGATCGCGGCCAGGTGCTTCACCGCGTTTGAAACCTGCCAGGCTTTTAAGGTGACAATCAGCAGCTCGCTGCTGGCAAGAAAATCGGGGTCGTTGGCCGTCAGCGACTCGTTGAACACCGAGCCGTCGGTTTCAATGACGTTGACGCTACAGAATGGCTGCGGTACGCGTAGCCAGCCCTGGACTTCATGTCCCTGTTTGCACAACGCGGTCAGCCATAGTTGTCCCAGTGCACCGCATCCCAGTACGGTTACTTTCATTGTTCCTCCTCATCTGCCGCTACCCCAGGCGCTGATGGCTAAAGTATATCTCGTCGCTTTTCGCATCGTCGGACGGAAAGGGGGTTTCGGCGTCGTCGGGCAGCATGGGGAAAATAGCGCGAGCGTTGCGTAATCAGCTAAGCTTCCGGGATAACAAGTTGAGTTATGCCGCGTTGCAGGTATTATGCAACGCAAAAGAAACGGAAGGAGAGGAAAAGATGCCATCTTTCGATATTGTCTCTGAAGTTGATCTTCAGGAAGCCCGTAACGCGGTGGACAACGCGAGCCGCGAAGTCGAGTCGCGTTTTGATTTTCGTGGCGTTGAAGCCACGTTTGAATTAAACGACGCCAACAAGACCATTAAAGTGCTGAGCGAGTCTGACTTCCAGGTGAATCAGCTGCTGGATATCCTGCGCGCCAAGCTGCTCAAGCGCGGCATTGAAGGCACCTCCCTCGACGTGCCGGAAGATATCGTACACAGCGGTAAAACCTGGTTTGTTGAAGCGAAGCTGAAACAGGGCATTGAAAGCGCGGTGCAGAAGAAGATCGTTAAACTGATTAAAGACAGCAAGCTGAAAGTGCAGGCCCAGATTCAGGGCGAAGAGATCCGCGTGACCGGTAAGTCCCGCGACGATCTGCAGTCGGTGATGGCGCTGGTGCGCGGTGGCGATCTGGGACAGCCGTTCCAGTTCAAAAACTTCCGCGACTAAGGCGGCAGACTGACAGCAAAAAGCGGGGAATTCCCCGCTTTTTTTATACCCCTTTGATGAGCTGCTCTATCTCGAAGCGGTTGGTGACCTTGCTGTCGATTTTGATATACACCGAACGCTCCTCGGGCACCACCAGCGCCTGATGAACCCCGCTGGCGCTGAGCAGACGCGCCTGCAGCGCGCTGTCGACCACCACGCCGTCCGGTACCTCCACCCGCAGACTGCTGACGTAGGGCGGCTCGCTCATGGTGCTGGCCACCAGCAGCCACAGCATCGCCAGCAGCGCGCCCAGCAGAAACACGGTCTGTGAATCAAAGAAACCATCGACCCAGCCGCCAAGGGCGCCGCCAATCGCCACCCCGAGGAACTGGCTGGTGGAGTAGACGCCCATCGCGGTGCCTTTATAGCCCGCTGGCGACTCTTTGCTAATCAATGACGGCAGTAGCGCTTCCAGCAGGTTAAACGCCAGGAAGAAGAGCTGAACGCCCGCTACCAGCTCCCAGAAGTAGCCTCCGGCGCCCCAGAGGACAATTTCCGCAATCAGCAGGATGGCCACGCAGAGCAAAAAGACGCGCTTCATCTTGCGCTTCACTTCGGCGTAGATAATAAACGGCACCACCGAGATGAAGGAGATAACCATGGTGACCAGGTAAATCTTCCAGTGCTCGGCGGCCGGGAAGCCGGCGGCCTCCAGCTGTCCGGGCAGCGCGACAAACGTGGACATCAGCATGATGTGCAGGCACATGATGCCAAAGTTGAGCTTCAGCAGGCGCGGCTCCGCCAGCACCTTGCTAAAGCAGCCCTTCACCATCCCGGATTCGCGGTTAAGCACATGATTCTGGCTGTTGGGAACCACCCACAGGGTGAGCAGGATGCCGACGGTCGCCAGGATGGCGATCATCCAGAACAGGGCGTGCAGGCCCAGCTGATGGGTAATAATCGGCCCCAGCACCATGGCGATAGCGAAAGTGACGCCGAAGCTGACGCCAATAAACGCCATCGCTTTGGTGCGGTTCTGTTCGCGGGTGAGATCGGAGAGCAGGGCCATGACCGCGGCGGCGATGGCGCCGGAACCCTGCAGGGCGCGGCCAAGAATGATGCCCCAAATGGAGTCGGTGAGCGCGGCGATGACGCTGCCGAGCACGAAGATAAGCAGGCCGCCGACGATCAACGGCTTGCGGCCAATACGGTCAGATAACAGTCCGAAGGGGATCTGGAACACCGCCTGCGCCAGACCGTAGATGCCGATCGCCAGGCCAATCAGCGCTTCACTGGCGCCCTGCAATGCCATGCCATACGTGGTCAGAACCGGCAGGACCATAAACATGCCAAGCATGCGCAGGGAGAATACCGTCCCCAAACCCCAGGTCGCGCGCAGTTCCCCTGGCGTCATTTTGTTATCGTTCATTACCACCTCAATATAAAAACTGCGCCTAGTGTAGCGGCGGGGGGTAAGAAGCGTAAATAAATGTTTGTTTAACAGATATTACGGGGCTGTTGCGTGATGCGACAAGTTGGTAAAAATCAATAAACCAGTGGAGGGGGACTCCACTGGCGAGGGGGAAAATTAAGGTAAAGTAAAGTCAACCCACTGGCTGCCGGCATCAGCCGATTTGACGCACTGCTCGACCCAGTAGACGCCGTGCAGCCCGGCTTCGACGTCCGGATACCAGAAGTCTTGCAGGAAGGCGCGATCGTCACGGTCCGTGGCGTCAATCGCCTGCGCATAGCGGCGATACAGGTTGGCCCAGGCTTCAAACAGCCCTTCCGGGTGGCCGCCGCCGATGCGATCGTCCGCCAGCGCGTTTGCGCTCAGGTAGGGCATCCCGCGTTCCAGAATGCGCGCTGGCTCGCCCTGCACCTCATAGCTGAGCTGGTTAGGATGCTCATCCCACCATTCGATACTCGCCTTTTCGCCGACGATGCGCACTTTTTGCGAGTGCATGGCGCCGCTGTTCACCGCGCTGGTCCACATCGAGCCAACCGCGCCGTTGTCATACTCCATCAGGACAAAGGCGTTATCTTCCAGCGGCGCGCGGGAGGGGACAAAGCTCTGGCGGGAGCACATCAGCCGTTTGATATTGAGCTGCGGCGCCATGGTTTCGGCGACAAACAGGGGATGGGTGGCCAGATCCCCCAGCACATAGCTGGGCCCGGCGAACTTCGGCGTTACGCGCCAGCGGGTGGATTCTGCCTGCAGCTCGACGGCCTGGTTATGAAAGCCGTGGGCGAACTGCATATTGACGATGCGGATCTCGCCGAGCAGCCCATCGGCAATCATCTGCCGCGCCTGCTGGATCATCTGATAGCCGGCGTAGCCGTAGGTGACGCCGACGATTTTGTTCTGTTTTTTGCTCAGGTCCACCAGCTCGCGCGCCTCTTCGGCGGTAAAGCAGAGGGGCTTTTCACAGATGACGTGGAGGCCCGCTTCCAGCGCCGCTTTGGTGATGGCGAAATGGGTATTGTTCGGGGTGGTGACCGAGACGACCTCGATCCCGTCAGGACGGCGGGCTTCTTCACGAAACAGGGTCTGGTAGTCGGCGTAGCAGCGCTCCGGCGCGATGCCCAGCTGCTCACCAAACGCGCGCCCGCGCTCGGCATCAACGTCAAGCGCGCCGGCCAGCAGGGTGTAAACATTGTCACGCAGCGCCGCACAGCGGTGGCTGTAGCCGATCTGGCTGGTTCCCCCGCCGCCGACCATGCCCCAACGCAGGGAACGGGATAAGGGTTTCAGACCGTTTAACATGGTGCTCTCCTTTTTGAAATCATTCGCACTCTGAGGCGCTCAATGCCGACGCCTGCGGCAACGCGCATCCGGATAAACTGACCTAAACTTAAGGAAATGTTTGTTCTGTTTCAATTGTTATGTGGAATTTATTTTTCATATATGCGAAGGGGATCGAATAAGCAGAAGTTTATTTTCTGCTGGCTTGAAAAGAGGAGAGGGGAAACAACGGCAATGGGTGCAGGCCGGACGGTTGCGGAGCGCTTTTCGTTACACAGCAAGATGAAATAAATGTTCTTTTTAGCCGCAGCGCGCGGTGCAATCCGCAGATTGCACCGGAGGAAGGATACCGCATTACGCTCCGCGCACAGAGGCGGGGGCTGGCGAAGCGGCGGGAGGATTACCTGCGGCGAAGATGCCCTTCGCCGCCAGGCCTGCGACGGTGAGGGCAGCCGGGATGCCGAGGATCAAAAAGACGCTTTCGAAGGGCAGGTTGAGCGCCATCATCTCAGCGCCGGCAAAGGCGCTGAGGATCGCGCCGATCCGCCCGACGCCGTGCATCCAGCTGGAGCCTGTCGCCCGCGCCTGCGTGGGGTAGTAACGGGCGGAGAGGGCGTTCATGCCCGTATTGGCGCCGTTCAGGCAGGCGCCGCTGATAAACGCCAGCATACAGAGCAAGGCAAAGCTGCCCGCGGCGTAGCCCATCGCCATGGTAAACAGGCCGCCGACGGCGTAGATCATTCCCAGCGCGCGATGGGGATTGATGCGGTCCATCAGCCAGCCGGCAAACAGCGAGCCGAGTGTGCCTCCCGCCTGGTAGATCGCCGTCATCACGGCCGCCTGGCTGACGGTAAGCCCGACCTCCTTAACCAGCGTTGGCAGCCAGCTGCCGAGAATATAGACCAGGAACAGCCCCATAAAATAGACCAGCCATAGCATCAACGAGCCAAAGCCGTACTGGCGGGAGAGCACAATGCGCATCGCGTTGCCGGCCGCCGGCTGCGCCGGCAGGATAAACGTCACGTTGTCGCTGATTTGTCCGGGATAAAGACGATTAAGGATGGCGCGAATGCGCGCCGCTGGCGCTTGTTTGATCACCAGAAAACGAACTGATTCCGGCAGCCGCCAGATAAGCAGGGGGGCAAACAGCAGCGGCAGAATGCCGCCGAGCGCCATCAGCGAGTGCCAGCCAAACTGCGGGATCAGCCATGATGCGGTGAATCCTCCGGCCGCCGCGCCGAAGGTGAAGCCGCAGAAGATGACGGTAATAATAAATGAGCGCTGGCGTTCCGGAGCGTATTCCGACACCAGCGTCCCGATGTTCGGCATCGCGGCACCCAGTCCAAGGCCGGTCATAAAGCGGAAGAACATCATCTGCTCAATGTTGTGCGAGAAGGCGGTGGCGATGGTCCAGAAGCCGAAGAAGAAGACGCTGTTGATGATGATCTTTTTGCGTCCCAGCCAGTCGGCGAGCGGGCCAGAGAAAATAGCGCCCAGCGCGAGGCCGATCAGCGCGGCGCTGATCACCAGGCCCAGCTGGTGGTTGCTTACCCCCCACTCCAGCTTCAGCGTCGGGGCGATAAAGCCCATGATCGCGATATCAAACCCATCGAGAGCGATAACGCAAAAGCCGAGAAAAATAATCTGCTTTTGAAAGCGGCTCAGCGGGTTACGGTTAATTAACTCTCTGACATCCAGGCGTTGAGTCTGTGTCATAGCGGATTCCTTATGCGCAGGAGCGCAGGTAGGGCTGCGCGGCAGTGAACAGTAATTGCGCCCGCTGGAGGGGCGGCAGGGC
This sequence comes from Klebsiella sp. GB_Kp056, assembly GCF_040064755.1. Lineage (NCBI taxonomy): Bacteria > Pseudomonadati > Pseudomonadota > Gammaproteobacteria > Enterobacterales > Enterobacteriaceae > Klebsiella > Klebsiella sp. GB_Kp056. Next base: position 99,380 of record NZ_JBEAJA010000058.1, read on the forward strand.
GCCCTGCTCGCCGTCGAGCGGCACCTCGAGGGAGACCGGCAGCGTCGCCGGCAGAGCCGACATCAGACCGTACAGATCCAAACCGCCTTCCCCCGGCACGTTGCGCGCTGAGCGGGCCTGGCGGATGAGCTCCTGCTCGCTTTCCGGCCGCTGCGCCGCGCCATCGCAGAGCTGCATATAGTTCAGATGATGCGCGGGCAGACTGGAGAGGGCGGCGAGCGATTCTCCCGCGCGCCAGAAATGAAGGGCGTCCACCAGGATGCCGATATCCTCCCGCCCGCTGGCGGCGATCAGCGCCTGCGCATCGGCGATCGTGCGCAGCTGGGTCCAGGGCATTGGCTCAAGGTTCATGGTCAGGCCAAACGGGCGGCCGGCCGCGGCGAGAGTGGCCAGGTTGTCGGCGCTGCGCTGCAGGTTGTCGTCATTCCCGGCGACTAACACCTGCCCGGCGCCAAGCCGCGCGGCGGTCTCCATAAAGCGCTGCAGCCGATCGTCGAGGGTAAACCCCGGGCTCAGGCGGACGATCTCCACGTCCGAGACGCGGATGCCGGTTTCCATCAGCGCGGCCAGGGTCGCGCGGACGGCGGGGGTATCGCCCAGCATATCGTAGTCCGGGTCGGCGGGGGTGGCGGGCAGCAGCCGCAGACCCACGTGGGTAAAACCGGTTCTGGCCGCTATCCGCACCTGTTCGGGGGGAGAGACATCGAGCAGGCTCAGCGCGGCGAGCGATAGGGTACGCATGTTCATAAATGGCTCCGGTTCAGTTGCAGGTGAAGTTAGCCAGGGTTATTGCCGTCCCTGGTTGTTATTGCTCTGTTTTTATTGTGTTTTCAGCCAGTTTTTTGCCCACCAGGTAGCCGAAGGTCATCGCCGGCCCGAGGGTGATCCCTCCGCTGGGGTAATAGCCGCGCATCACGCTCGACATGTCGTTGCCGATGGCGAACAGGCCCGGTATCGGCTGCTGCTGCCCGTCCAGCACCCGAGCGTGTTCGTCGGTTTGCAATCCGCTAAAGGTGCCCAGCGAGCCGGGCAGAATGCGCACCGCGTAGAACGGCCCTTCGCGCAGCGGTCCGAGCGTCACCTGATGGTCACCCTGCGCGCGGTTATAGGCCGATGCGCCGCGGTGAAAATCGACGTCTTCACCGGTGCTGGCGAAGTGATTAAAGCGTTCAACGGTTTCCGCCAGCGCATCGGTATCGATGGCGCACCGTTTCGCCAGCTCGGCCAGGGTGTTTCCTCGCAGCAGATAGCCGGTACGCAGCCAGGCGGTAGGGGTGAACGGGAAGGGCCTGGCGTGGCCCAGGCCATAGCGGCGCAGCGCGCGCCGATCGGCCAGCAGCCAGGCCTGCGGCGTGTCGCCCACGGGCGTCGCCGCCAGCAGGGCGGCGATAAAGTCGTGATAGGAGTCGGCCTCGTTAACAAAGCGTTTGCCGTTAGGCAGGACGGCGATCACCCCGGGCTTGGCTCGCTCCACCAGATGGGGAAACATCAGCTGCTGGCCGCTGGCGAGGGTGACGCGGGACACCGGCGCCCAGGCCAGCGGGTGGCGCAGGCGGGTATCGAACTGGCCGCCGACGGATTCGCCAAGGCGGATCCCCTCGCCCTGATTGTCAGGCGGCGCGGCGGAGAAATGGCCGTAGCCCTCCGCGGCGTGAGGCACCACCTGCGCCAGGCGCTGCCGATCGTGGGGAAAACCGCCGCAGGCGAGCACCACGGCGCCCGCTTCGACGTGCATCTCCCCGTCATCGCTGCGCAGCACCGCGCCGGACACGCCCTGCGGCCCCTGCAGCAGCCGAACCGCAGGCGCATTGAGTTGAAAGCGCACTCCGGCGTCGAGGGCGGATCGCAGCAGACGGGCGACCAGCGCATTGCCATTGACCAGATGCTGCCCCCGTCCGGCGCGCAACCGCTGCCAGCCGTGGCGCAGCAGGCGGCGGGCGGCATACAGCGCGGAGCGCGGCGAGCGGGTGGCGTTAAAAAAATGCGCCATGTCCGCGCCGCCGGCGATGCCCATCCCGGCCAGGCTGATGGTCTCCAGCGGCGGGCGCAGTCGGTGGAGCCAGTCGCCGAGCAGGCGGCCATCGTAGGGCTGAGCGGTCACCGACCGCCCACCGTTCGCCGCGCCCGGCGACGCGTGAAAGTCCGGCATAGCGCTGCCCGACAGAAACTTCACCGCCGTCCGCTGATGAAAAAAATCCACCATTTCCGGCCCGTGACGCAGGAAGGTCTGCAGCCGTTCGTCGGCGGCTTCGCCCCCCATCTCATGCTGCAGATAGGTCAGCGGGGCATCGGCCGCTTCGTCGATGCCCTCCGCCCGCGCCAGCGGGTTACGGGGGATCCACAGCCAGCCGCCGGACCAGGCGCTGGTTCCGCCGAGCACTGACGCCTTCTCCGCCACCATGACGCTGGCGCCGTGCATTGCCGCGGTGACCGCGGCAGAGAGTCCCGCCGCGCCGGAGCCGACCACCAGCATATCCACCTTCACAGGCCCGCTCATGATGGACTCCTTACTGCAATGGTGAAAAAGCGGTGGGGCGCATCAGCACCGACTCGAGGCGCTCCACGGCGGCCAGTTCGCGATTTTTCCGCGAGAAGGTCTGCCAGCGCTCGTCCTGGGCCATCCGCGCGCGGCGTACCAGGCGATCGTCCAGGCTTTCGTAAGCCCAGATGTGCACTACCTGATTGACCACGCCGATCTCGGTAAAAAAGAAGCCGATCAGTTTGCCGAGATGGTCAGTTTGCACCGCCAGGGCATCGCTTTGGTACAGCGCCAGCCAGTCGGCCATTTTCAGCGGATTGATGGTGTAGGTGCGTTTTTCGTAGATCATGATGTTTTCCTGATTAGTGGGTGGCGGGTTGCGCCAGATGGCAGGCGGCGAGGTAGCCAAACGTCAGCCCCGGGCCAAGGGTGATGCCGGGACCCGGGTAGGTGCCGGCCATCAGCGAATCCATGTCGTTTCCCACCGCGTACAGCCCCGCGATAGGCTTTCCTTCGGCGTTGACGACCTGGGCATCGGCGGTGGTGACCAGACCCCGGGAAGTCCCCAGATCGCCGGTATAGAGTTTGATGGCATAGAACGGCGCGCTGAGCAGGGGAGCGTTGCAGGCGTCAGGGTGATGGCCCGGATCGCCCATCGCCCGGTTATAGCTGTTGCCGCCTTTGGCAAACTCACGGTCCAAGCCCTGCGCGGCGTCACGATTGTAGCGGGCGACCGTCTCGCTCAGGGTGTGGTCATCCAGCCCAAGCTGCTGCGCCAGCGCGGCCAGGGTGTCGGCTTTGTGCAGATAGCCGGCGGCGATCAGGGCGTCATTGTTCACCGGCGCCGGGCGCGCCAGCCCGAGGCCGTAACGCTTCATCGCCTGAGCGTCGCACAGTAAAAAGCAGGGGGCATTCTCCGCAGCACGCTGCATCGCGCTGGCAAAATGGTGATAGGAGCTGGACTCATTAACGAAGCGTACCGCCCGCTGATTGACGGCAATCACGCCCGGCTTGGCCCGGTCGGTCACCAGGTGGGGGAAGCGCTCCTCGCTGCCGTCGGACCGGGTCAGCACCGATACCGGCGCCCAGAAAAAGTTGGATGCCCGATCGGCTCCCTCGCGAGCGTTAAGCGCCGCCGCGAGACGCAGCGCGGCGCCATCATTGGCCGGCGGCGACATGGTGAAGTGCTCTCGGGTGTCAGGCCGATAGCGCGCCGCCAGCGCGCCAGCGGCAAAACCGCCAGCGGCCAGCACCACTCCTCGCCGGGCGTGCAGCGTCTCTCTTTGCCCCTGACACTCGATCTCTACCCCGGTGACCGCGCCTTGCGCTTCGCGCAGCGCCAGAACATTGACATTCAGCCGCAGGCTCATGCCTTTACGCAGCGCCGTGGTCGCCATGCGGGCAATCAGGGCATTGCCCATCGCCAGGCGGGTGCCGCGAGGGTATGTCACCCGGTCGCGGGCGTAGCGCAGCAGCAGTCGGGTGCAATGGGCCAGGGAGCGCAGCGAGCGACGCATATCGAGAAAATGTTGAATGTCGACGCGGTTGACCATCATTCCGCCAAACAGCAGCATCCCCGGCGGCGGCGAGCGCAGGTCGCGAAACGCGTCACCCAGTTCACGGCCGTCATACTCCACCACCTCCAGCGCCCGACCGACGTCGACGGCGCCGGGCTCATCCGGATAGTAATCAGGTGAGAGTGGGCGCAGGCTATACTTCACCGCCCCCTCGCGCTCCAGAAAGGCGAGGGCCTCTCGCCCGGCGCTGACAAACGCCTCGGCGATATCTTCGCGGTAGTGGGCCTCGCCGATAATGGTTCGCAGATAGGTTTTGATCGCTTCGGCGCTACCGCTTTTGCCCGCGGCGCGCGCCTGGTCGGTATCGTGCAGCCACACGGCGCCGCCAGAGATGGCCGAGGTGCCGCCGAACTGACCGGCTTTCTCCAGCATCAGCACCGACAGCCCTTTGCAGCTGGCGGTGACCGCGGCGGCAAAGCCAGCGGCGCCGCTGCCGATGACGATCACGTCCCAGCTCTTCATGCCGCCGCTCCCTGCGCCGGCGGGATGGCGCCGATAAACTGGCCCATCAGCGTCATCTGCGCCAGCGCCATTTCCGGCCCGGTCTGTACCCGGCAGCCGCGGGCGGCGGCGAAGGTGAGCAACGGCGTCATCACCGGGGCGGTGACAACGTCAGCCACGTGGGTGGCGCTGCCGAGGGTCTCCAGCAGCGCCTGCGGCAGGGGCAGCGCATCAAATCCGGCCATGCCGGCCGGCGAGCCGTTGACCAGCAGATCGACGCCGTGCAGGGTGTCCGGCAGCGCGCTCAGTCGCACCGCCGGAAAGGCTTCAGCCAGAAGGTCGTGCAGGCGTTGCCGGGTGGCGGGGTTTTGATCGTGCAGAGCCAGCTGACGGAGCCCCGCCTCGCACAATCCCCAGGCGATGGCGCTGCCGACGCCGCCGCAACCGGAGAGCAGCGCCTGCTTACCCGCCGGCTGAAAACCCTGTGCCTCGGCGGCGAGCAGAAAGCCGACGCCGTCCAGCATATCGCCCTGTAACCGGCCATCCGCCAGCTTGCGGATCACATTGATGGCGTTGAGTCGGCGGGCGCGCGGCGTAAGCTCGTCGACCAGCGCGGCGGCGCGTTGTTTATGCGGCACCGTCACCAGCACGCCGCTCATGTTCTGCCAGCCGCGCAGGGCGTTGAGGTAGGCGGCCACCGCGTCAGGGGCGATATCCACCGGGATCATGACGCTGTCCATGTGCTGTTCGGCAAAGTAGCGGTTGAAGTTATCCGGTGATTTCACCTGGGCGATCGGATGACCAATCACGGCGACAACCTGGGTAGTTCCACTGACCATTGCAAACCTCATTTGTTAAATGAATGTTGTGAAAGTATTTCAGTGGAAGCTGGGAGCGACAACGCAGAATTCGGACATGTCGGTTGTTAATCGCACGATCGCTGCGATAATCGCAGGAAATCGATAATGATGTTGCAAAAATGTGAGCGAATATGCAAAACACCATTCATCCTCGCGATCTGATCGTCGGTTTACAAAAAGGGTTGGCGCTCATCCAGCTTTTTTCTAAAACCTGCCCAAAGCTCACCGTCGCTCAGGCGGCGAAAATGAGCGGCCTGACGCAAAGCGCGGCACGACGTTTTCTGTTGACGCTGCTGCATGAGCGCTATTTGCAAACCGATGGGCGCTATTACTGGCTTACCCCGAAGACGCTGCGGCTTGGTCAGGCCTACGTCGATTCGGCGCAGTTTCCCCGCATGGTGCGGCCGATTGTCGAATACATCGCCAGCCGGACCGAGGAGCACGCCTCGGTGGGGGTGGTGGATGAAGATGAACTGGTCTATATCGCCCGCAGCCGTCACACACCATTTAACTCCACGTCGGTTCGGCTTGGGGAGCGGGTGCCCATCTTTTGTACCGCCGGGGGGCGGCTATGGCTGGCTTCGCTGCCGGAAGCAGAGTGTGAAGCGGTTCTACAGCGCATTACCCGGGAACAACGCACGCCCTATACGGTGACCGACGTCGCGTCGTTGATGGAGAAGATTGCCCAGGTGCGGCGTCAGGGGTATGCCACTATCGAGCAGGAGTTTGAGATTGGTATGCTGGTGCTGGCGGTACCGTTAACCGACAGGGAAGGGACCTGGTGGGGAGCGTTAAGTCTGACCAGTCATCAATCGCGGACTTCGCTGGACGCGTTATGCCGCGACCACCTTGATCTGCTCTATAGCGCGCAGGCGATGCTGGTGGGTTAAACAGGGCAGCCGATGCGCTGCCCTCGGCGAGACGTCGCTTAGGCTGACGCTTTGTTGAGGAAGCTGCTCCAGTCGCTGGCGGCGTTATCGACAAAGGTGTTCCAGCTGGTGCCGGCGGTATTGACGAAGCTACCCCAGTTTTCCTTACCGGTGGTCACAAAGGTTTCCCAGTTTGTCTGACCGGTCAGGAAGGAACCAAACGCCATCGCGCTGTCGCCAACGAATGAGGCGAAGGCGGTACCGGAGGTGAGGACAAACGAGGTGAAGCCGACGGCAGAGTTGGCGACAAAGCTGGCGAAGCCGTTGGCCGCGCCGATCAGGTTAAAGCCGCCGGAGATGTACTCCATTTCGTTCAGTGTTAATTCTTTCATTGCGATTCCTTGTAGTGAATATTTCCCAAACGGGTGTAAACCCGAGGAGAAAAGTAGCATCGCGGGCGCGTGCGGCGCGAGCGATAACCGGTTAGCACAAGCTCATTTTTTCCTCATTTTTTGGCGTGAGATAGCGAAACCGATGCGGGGGAGGGGAGGGGAAGTATGAAATGAGAAAGGAACCAATTTGAAACAGAAAAGAAAAAGCCCCGTCAAGACGGGGCTTTATATCGTACTGGAGAGCGAGATTATCTCACGTAAGCCAGCAGGCTATGTGAATCCGGCACCATAAAGTCAACAGACATCATCACGGACAGCGCAGTGATGGCGACGATGGAAAAGACGAACAGCTTGCGCGCCCAGACTTTGTCATCTGCCACTTTGTAGCCACGCAGCGCCATACCCAGCCACCAGACGCTGACCGCTGCCGCCACGACCAGGTATTTATACCCGGCGTAACCGCCCAGCGAGAGCATCAGGGTCGCAACGGCAAAGGCGACGATGTACAGCGTAATATGGTTTTTGGCGACCGAAATGCCTTTCACCACCGGCAGCACCGGAATATTCGCCGCCTGATAATCCTTAAAGCGGAAAATCGCGATGGCGTAGGAGTGAGGCATCTGCCACAGGCTAAAGATAGCCAGCAGGATCGCCGCACCGCTGTCGAAATCACCGGTGACCGCGCAGTAGCCAATCACCGGCGGCGCGGCGCCGGAGAGTGAGCCAATCAGCGTGCCGTAGACAGAGTGGCGTTTCATGTACAGGCTGTAGACGCCGACATAAACCACGAACCCCATCACCCCCAGCCAGCAGGCCAGCGGATTTGCGCCGAACCACAGCAGCATAAAGCCAGCAATACCCAGCAAGGTGGCGTACACCAGCGAAGCTTCTGGCGAGATCAGCCCTTTGACCAGCACCCGGTTTTTCGTCCGTTCCATCTTACGATCGATGTCCCGGTCGATGTAGTTGTTGAATACACAACCCGAGGCGACCACCAGGGATACTCCAAGGAGCGTCCAGACGAACAGCGGATAGTCGATGTGGCCTTTGGAGGCCAGCAGGAAACCGCCGATCACGGAGATCAGGTTGCCAAAAATAATGCCTGGTTTCGTAACTTGCAGGTATTGCTTAAACATACTCGCCGCTCTTAGTGCATCATCATGTTGTAGTTCAGGTTCCACATAATCCAGATGGAGCCGACAACCACGATCGCAATGATGATTACGGTGAAGATAAATGCGGTCAGGTTCCAGCCTTCATCGGACTTGCTGTTCATATGCAGGAAGTACACGAGGTGTACCACGATCTGCACCACAGCGGTCACCAGAATGGTGCCAAGGATAACCGCATGCGAGGCGGAGCCACTCATCACCATGGCGAACGGAATGACCGTCAGGATGATGGACAGGATAAATCCTGTCATGTAGCTCTTCACGCTGCCGTGAGAAGCGCCGCTATGATCGGTAGAATGACTCATTACATCGCCCCCATCAGATAGACAACCGAGAACACGCAGATCCACACGACGTCCAGGAAGTGCCAGAACAGGCTCAGGCACAGGATACGCGTGCGGTTAGTGCTGGTCAGGCCACGACGTGAAACCTGGAACATCAGCACCGCCATCCAGATAAGGCCAGAGGTCACGTGCAGACCGTGGGTGCCGACCAGCGCGAAGAACGCGGACAGGAAGCCACTACGATCCGGACCAAAGCCTTCCATGATCAGGTGATGGAATTCATAGATTTCCATCCCGATAAATCCGGCGCCAAACAACCAGGTCAACGCCAGCCAGGAAACCACCTGGCTCTTGTTGTTTTTGTACATGGCGATAGCCGCCATGCCGTAGGTGATGGAGCTGAACAGCAGCAGTGCGGTTTCAACCAGAACGAACGGCAGTTCGAAAATATCTTTGCCAGTCGGTCCGCCGGCCGTGCCGTTCACCAGAACGGCATAGGTAGCAAACAGCGTAGCGAAGATAATGCAGTCGCTCATCAGGTAGATCCAGAAACCGAATACCTTCATCGGTCCTGTATCATGGTGCCCGTGTTCATGCGCGTGGGCAGTATGCGCAAGAGTATCAGTTGCCATTTTTCAGCCCTGCTTTGTTAATCTCATCGAAATGCTGTTTTTCCAGTTTTTCGACTTCTGCAACCGGTACGTAGTAATCCACGTCCTCGTCAAAGCTCTTAATAATCCAGGTCGCTACGATGCCGATGAAGCTGGCGATCGCCATCCACCAGATATGCCAGATCATGGCGAAACCAAATACCGTCGCGAAGGCGGCAATGACGATGCCGGCGCCGCTGTTTTTCGGCATATGAATTTCTTCATAGTGAGCAGGCTGTTTGTACGCTTCACCTTTCTCTTTCATTTCCCAGAAGGCGTCACGCTCGTGAACCTGAGGAACGATAGCGAAGTTGTAGAACGGCGGTGGAGAAGAGGTTGCCCACTCCAGCGTACGGCCACCCCACGGGTCACCGGTCAGGTCACGGTTCTGATCGCGGTCGCGAATAGAGACGTAGAACTGAATCAGCTGGCACAGGATACCGCAGGCGATCAGCGCCGCACCGCAAGCTGCAACAACCAGCATCGGGTGGAACTGCGGATCGATCTGCTGGCTCAGACGACGGGTCATCCCCATGAAGCCCAGCACGTACAGCGGCATAAATGCTACGAAGAAGCCGATGATCCAGAACCAGAAAGCGCGTTTGCCCCAGGTTTCGTTCAGGGTGAAGCCAAAGGCTTTCGGCCACCAGTAGGTCAGACCTGCGAAGCAACCGAATACCACGCCGCCGATGATAACGTTATGGAAGTGCGCGATCAGGAACAGGCTGTTGTGCAGAACGAAGTCCGCGCCCGGTACCGCCAGCAGCACGCCGGTCATCCCACCTACGGAGAAGGTCACGATAAAGCCGATAGTCCACATCATCGCCGAGTTGAAGACGATGCGACCCTGATACATGGTGAACAGCCAGTTGAAGATCTTAACCCCGGTCGGGATCGCGATAATCATGGTGGTAATACCGAAGAAGGCGTTTACGTTTGCGCCGGCACCCATGGTGAAGAAGTGGTGCAGCCAAACGATGAACGACAGAACGGTAATACAGACGGTTGCCCACACCAGAGAGGTGTAACCGAACAGACGCTTACGCGAGAAGGTCGCGGCGATTTCGGAGAAGACCCCGAACACCGGCAGAACCAGGATGTACACTTCCGGGTGACCCCAGGCCCAAATCAGGTTGATGTACATCATCATGTTGCCACCCATATCGTTGGTAAAGAAATGGGTGCCCAGGTAACGATCCAGGGTCAGCAGCGCGATGGTGACGGTCAGAATGGGGAAAGAGGCGATAATCAGGATGTTAGCGCACAGAGATGCCCAGGAGAATACCGGCATCTTGAACATGGTCATGCCCGGGGCGCGCATCTTGATAATGGTCACGAAGAAGTTAATACCGGTCAGGGTAGTACCGATACCGGAGAGCTGCAGCGCCCAAATCCAGTAGTCGACCCCTACGCCAGGACTGTACTCAATTCCCGACAGCGGCGGATAGGCCAGCCAACCGGTCTGCGCGAACTCACCGACGCCCAGAGACAGGTTAACCAGAATCACGCCCACAACGGTGAACCAGAAGCTCAGGTTGTTGAGGAACGGGAAGGCTACGTCGCGTGCGCCGAGCTGAAGCGGAACCACCAGGTTCATCAGACCGATAACGAACGGCATCGCCACGAAGAAGATCATGATAACGCCGTGGGCGGTAAAGATCTGATCGTAGTGATGAGGCGGCAGGAAGCCTGCTTCCCCGGCCGAGGCCAGCACCTGCTGGCTACGCATCATGATGGCGTCAGCAAAGCCACGCAGCAGCATGACGATTGCCACGATAACGTACATGATACCGAGACGTTTGTGGTCGACAGAAGTCAGCCACTCGTTCCATAGGTAGGACCACTTACCGAAGTAAGTGATGGCCGCCAGAAGCGCCAGTCCCCCAATGATAATCGCAGCCACCGTTACCACGATAATAGGTTCGTGGTAGGGCACTGCATCCAGTGTAAGTTTTCCGAACATCGTTTTCTTCCTCGGCCCCTTAGTGAGCGGTTTCCGCGTGGCTCATGTCCATGCCTTCCATCCCGTCGTGAGCGGCATGCTCGCCTTCAGGTTTGGACATGTTCATGCTCTCGTGAGACATGAATTTGTTCACAACATCTTTGAACAGATCCGGCTTCACGTTAGAGAAGTATTCCACTTTGTTATATTCGCTAGGCACAGCCACTTTCTCGAACGCGGCCATAGAGTCCATAGCGTTCGGAGACTGTTTCGCTTTTTCAACCCACTGATCGAAAGTTGCACGATCCGGGGTAGCAATCGCTTTGAACTTCATACCAGAGAAGCCCGGGCCACTGTAGCTAGCGGAGATACCGTCATAAGTACCAGCTTCGTCAGCAATGAGGTGCAGCTGAGTCTGCATCCCGGCCATTGCGTAGATCTGGCTGCCTAAGCGCGGAATAAAGAACGAGTTCATCACCGAGTTAGAGGTCACTTTGAAGTGTACCGGTACGTTCGCCGGGAAGGCGATTTCGTTAACGGTAGCAATACCCTGTTCCGGATAGATAAAGAACCATTTCCAGTCCATCGATACGACTTCGATGGTGATTGGTTTCTCGTCATGGACAAGCGGTTTGCTTGGCTCCAGTGCGTGAGTGGTTTTCCAGGTCAGAACGGCCAGGAACAGGATGATCAGAATAGGTACCGTCCAGACCACAGCTTCCACTTTATTGGAGTGTGACCAGTTCGGGCTATACTTCGCATCTTTATTGCTCGCGCGATACTTCCAGGCAAATCCTACTGCCATCAAGACGGCGGGAATAACGACAATCATCATCAGGCCGAAGGCCGTCAGAATCAAAGAGCGTTGCTCCAGTCCAATCTGTCCTTTTGGGTCAAGGAGTGCAGAATCACAACCACTGAGTAATACAGTACCTGCGATTAATGACATCCATCCCAAACTTTTATTGTATTTCCTGAGTCTCATTGAACGACCTCAATTCCACGGGATCTGGTGGCGTTTAAAGTGTACGGGCATTTTACGGTAAGGTTGCATTACTGTAAACATGATTGGATCTCTGTCAGTTCTGTGTTAGCGGCTTCTGCTTGCTTTGTCACATATGTTACGTAGTGTTACGTAATCGCTTGCAAAGCCTGATTTTCGTGGGATCGATAACGAAAGGGATAAGAAAAGGAGTGCTTAGCGGCGAATGGGCATAACCACCCAAAAATTAGAACAATTGTTTAACATTTAATTATCAAATAAAAGACATTGTGGAAACGTAAAATAAAATCGGCTTAGCTGAATCGGTTAAATTATTTAAAGAATCGAATAAAAACTGTCAATAATTTCCAGAAAACAAAAACGCACAAAACAACAAATAGCGCGGCGGGCAATATAAAAGCGTTAATAAGCCGTTATAATTACGTTTCGTAATTACAACGGCTAATAATGATGCAGCGTCCTTAAATCAGGTGGGTTTTACGCAGCGCCAGGTAGTCGAGCAGGCCGCCGAGCAAAATACCGCCAACGGCCGTCAGCGCGGCAACCTCCAGCAGGCCGGACAGGAAGCTGAACGACGTATAATCCAGCGCGTTGAGGATCAGCAGACCCAGCCATACCGCCAGCAGCAGGCAGCCCAGCGTCAGGATCCCCAGCGCCAGCGCATAGGCCTGCGGATATTCGCTACGCGGTATAAAGCTTGCCGTGCGTTGGGTATGCTCGAGCGTTTGCCGGCACAGCAGCAGCAGCGCGATCCCCGGCACCGCCGCGACCACAGAGAAGAGATAGAAGGTGGACCAGCCGTGGGCCTCGACGAACCAGCCGGCAATCGGCCCGACGTACACGCGGCCAACCGCGGACAGCGCCGAGAGCAGCGCGAACTGGGTGGCGGAGAACGACTTGTTGCACAGCGTCATCAGCAGCGCCACAAACGCCGCCGTGCCCATTCCCCCGCACAGGTTCTCAAAGAATACCGCGGTCGCCATGGAATAGAGGTGCTTATCGGTAATCGACAGCAGCCAGTAGCCGGCGTTGGAGACCCCCTGCAGCAGACCGAAGATCAGCAGCGCCCGGAACAGCGTCAGCCGCTGCATCAGTACGCCGCCGTACAGGGCGCCGAGAATGGTGGCGAACAGGCCTAAGGTTTTGTTCACCATCCCCACCTCACCGGCGTCAAAACCGACGCCGCGGATGAGAAAGGTGGTGGTCAGGCTCATGGCAAACGCATCGCCAAGCTTATAAAGAACGATGAGCAACAGAATAAGCCAGGCGTTGTTACGGCCGAAAAAATCACGCAGCGGCGCAACCACCGCCTGCTCCAGCGATCGGGGAACCGGGATGACGTCGCTCGGCTCGGGCGCCAGCAGCGTGGCGATGATGCAGGGCACCAGCAGCGCCGCCATCAGCCAGTACATCCCCTGCCAGCCGAGATAGCGGTCGGCGAGCCACAGGGCCAGACCGCCGGAGACCAGCATCCCGAGGCGATAGCCCAGCACGCTGATCGCGGCGCCGGCGCCGCGCTCTTCCGCCGGCAGAACGTCGGTTTTCCAGGCGTCAAAGACAATATCCTGCGACGCTGAACAGAAGGCGATCACCACCGCCAGCGCCGCCATCCAGCGCAGCTGGGAGACGGGTTCAAGAAAGCCCATCGCCGCGATGGCCAACAGGAGCAGGATCTGGGTGGTGACCAGCCAGCCGCGACGTCGGCCGAGGAACGGCGGCGTGTAGCGGTCCATCAGCGGGGACCAGAGAAATTTAAAGACATAGGCCTGGCCGACCAGCGAGAAAAAACCGATCGTTTTCAGATCGATATTTTCCACCGTCATCCAGGCCTGCAGGGTACCGGAGGTGAGGGCCAGCGGCAGACCGGAGGCGAAGCCGAGGATCAGCAAAATCGCTGATTTAGGCTGCTGAAAAATGCGTAAGTAGTGACTGGACATAGCATAAAGCACGAACCCGGCGGAGGCCGGGTTCGTGGTGGCATTAACGCGCGTTTTGCTTGATGAAATCGTGGATGCTGGTGTCCTGCGCCATATCGGCGATGGTATCGGTCAGGACGCTGTTGACGGCATCAGCGATGTTTTTGTTCGAGGCCTGGAAGGCGCCTTCAACCGAGTAGCTGGCGCGGTAGTTTTTGGTCATCTTCGTGCCGTTTGCCGCGGTGGCGATGATGGCGATATCGGCTTTGGTGGCGATGTTGTAGCGCACGTTGCCCTGGGAGACGTCAGCGTAAAGTTTGTTGACGATGATCTGCAGATCGACTGCGCCGTTCGGGCCAATCATATAGCCGCGCGCGGTCATTTGTTTCTCCAGCACTTCCTGCAGCAGGAAGCGCAGGTCGCGGGAGGCGGTGAGGGTGACCTGTTGGTTGTCGCGCGTCACTTTCGCCAGCGCCTGGTCCGGACGCTGGTCGGCGCCGTTGATGCTGACGGTCACGCCCATCAGGCTCGGATCCTGCTGCGGCAGCGTGATTTTCGGCGATACTTCAATGGTGGTCGGCGGCGTGGCGCATCCTGCCAGCATAAACATGGCGACCAACGGGAAAAGGATCTTCTTAAGCATGTTCAGGTCTCAACGCATGGTGTTGTTATAAGGAAAATTACCGCCATCATAGCATTGCCAACGGCAAGGGGAAGTGGCAACGCGTGTAAATCCATCGCCCTGGCGGTTTTCTGAGCGCCCCGCTACGGTTAATCGCTCTTTCCCCGGCGGATCTGGCGACCAGAGCCAGTAAACGTGATACTTTTGAATGAAAATATCAGAACAATGCTAATTTTTTGTTGTTTTCTCCTAATGGAAGCGGTAAAAGCGGCTAACATTTAAAAGGAGTGGCGGCATCTCAGCGTTGTCGGAGGAGAAAATTCATGATGATACGTGAACAGATCGAAGCAAAACTTAGAGCAGCGTTCGACCCGATGTATCTCGAAGTCGTGGATGAAAGTTATCGTCACAACGTCCCTGCGGGCTCTGAAAGTCATTTTAAAGTGGTGTTAGTGAGCGATCGCTTCACTGGCGAGCGTTTCCTTAATCGCCACCGTATGATCTACGGCACGCTAACCGAGGAGCTGTCGAATACGGTGCACGCCCTGGCGTTGCACACCTACACGATTAAAGAATGGGAAGCGCTACAGGATACGGTTTTCGCCTCGCCGCCGTGCCGCGGCGCGGGGAGCATCGCCTAGAAATCCCATTTGCAACCGCTGGCGCTTTTCCAGTATGTTGCTTGCAGATTTAGCAAAAACGGCCTACGGGCCGTTTTGTTTTGCCTGGAAAATGCGCAAAGTCAGCGCTTTTGCGGACAAAATTGAGCGGGAAATGTGAAAAATGCCGCAGCACCAGGCGACAACCGTTCTCGACTCACAAAAGTGATGCCGCTATAATGCCGCGTCTTATATATGAATGTCTTCGGGATGATTCTGACGACAGGGAATGTGTTTCTGATTTGAAGAGGGCATCCCGGTTCTGCGAAGCCACCTACACGCGCTTCCAGAGTTGACCGAGCACTGTGATTTTTTTGAGGTAACAAGATGCAAGTTTCAGTTGAAACCACTCAGGGCCTTGGGCGCCGTGTAACGATTACTATCGCCGCTGACAGCATCGAGAATGCTGTCAAAAGCGAGCTGGTCAACGTAGCGAAAAAAGTTCGCATTGACGGCTTCCGTAAAGGCAAAGTGCCGATGAATGTTGTTGCTCAGCGTTATGGCGCATCCGTTCGCCAGGACGTGCTGGGCGACCTGATGAGCCGTCATTTCGTTGACGCGATCATCAAAGAAAAAATCAATCCGGCCGGCGCGCCGAACTACGTTCCGGGCGAATACAAACTGGGCGAAGACTTCACCTACGCGGTAGAGTTCGAAGTGTACCCGGAAGTTGAACTGCAGGGTCTGGAAGCGATCGAAGTAGAAAAACCGGTTGTTGAAGTGACCGACGCTGACGTTGACACCATGCTGGAAACCCTGCGCAAGCAGCAGGCCACCTGGAAAGACAAAGAAGGCGCAGTTGACGCTGAAGATCGCGTAACCATCGACTTCACCGGTTCCGTAGACGGCGAAGAGTTCGAAGGCGGCAAAGCGTCTGACTTCGTACTGGCGATGGGTCAGGGTCGTATGATCCCGGGCTTCGAAGACGGTATCAAAGGCCACAAAGCGGGTGACGAGTTCACCATCGACGTGACCTTCCCGGAAGAGTATCACGCTGAAAACCTGAAAGGTAAAGCGGCTAAGTTCGTTATCAACCTGAAGAAAGTTGAAGAACGTGAACTGCCGGAGCTGACCGAAGAATTCATCAAACGTTTCGGCGTGGAAGATGGTTCCGTCGCTGGCCTGCGCGCTGAAGTGCGTAAAAACATGGAACGCGAGCTGAAAGGCGCTGTGCGTAACCGCGTGAAGTCTCAGGCTATCGAAGGTCTGGTTAAAGCTAACGAAATCGACGTTCCGGCGGCCCTGATCGACAGCGAAATCGACGTGCTGCGTCGCCAGGCTGCTCAGCGTTTCGGTGGCAACGAGAAACAGGCTCTGGAACTGCCGCGTGAGCTGTTCGAAGAGCAGGCTAAACGCCGCGTAGTGGTTGGCCTGCTGCTGGGCGAAGTGATTCGCACCAACGAGCTGAAAGCTGACGAAGAGCGCGTGAAAGGCCTGATCGAAGAGATGGCTTCTGCTTACGAAGATCCGTCAGAAGTGGTTGAGTTCTACAGCAAGAACAAAGAGCTGATGGACAACATGCGCAACGTGGCGCTGGAAGAGCAGGCTGTTGAAGCCGTGCTGGCGAAAGCCAAAGTGTCTGAAAAAGCCACTTCCTTCAACGAACTGATGAACCAGCAGGCGTAATTTCGCCGCGATGGTGTAAGGTTCGGGCAAAAACCCGTTGCCGAAAGGCGGCGGGTTTTTTTTTAGGATAATGCCAGCCTCAGGCACGGTGCTAAAACGCATTTACCATGATAGCGTTACAGCAAAAGCTTGTTATGCTTGAAATATGGCAACGCCATCCCCATTACCGGGGGAGGCAACTGCATCCGCAATTGCACGCGTGTTGAAGAGGCGGTGACGCGTTCAGCGGATAGAAACTGTGGCTGATAATCCGTCCGTAAGGTTACAATCAGTGCAGCAGGTATTTTAAAATTACTCCAGGAGACGGAAATGTCATACAGTGGCGAACGAGACAACTTTGCACCCCATATGGCCCTGGTGCCGATGGTCATTGAACAGACCTCACGCGGTGAACGTTCTTTTGATATCTACTCCCGTCTGCTTAAGGAACGCGTCATTTTTCTGACCGGCCAGGTCGAAGACCACATGGCAAACCTGATCGTGGCGCAGATGCTGTTTCTGGAAGCGGAAAACCCGGAAAAAGACATTTACCTGTACATTAACTCTCCGGGCGGGGTGATCACCGCCGGGATGTCGATCTATGACACCATGCAGTTCATCAAGCCGGACGTCAGCACCATCTGTATGGGACAGGCCGCGTCCATGGGCGCGTTCCTGTTGACCGCCGGGGCGAAGGGCAAGCGTTTCTGCCTGCCGAACTCCCGCGTGATGATCCACCAGCCGCTGGGCGGCTATCAGGGGCAGGCGACGGATATTGAGATCCACGCCCGTGAAATCCTGAAGGTGAAAGGACGGATGAATGAGCTGATGGCGCATCATACCGGCCAGTCTCTTGAGCAGATTGAGCGTGACACCGAGCGTGACCGCTTCCTCTCTGCTGCGGAAGCTGTGGAGTACGGACTGGTCGACTCTATTTTGACCCATCGTAATTGATGCCCGAGGCGCAAGGGTGCCGCTTTACGCTGCATCCTTCTCGCCACGTCTGCTAAGCGGTTGGCATTTTTCCGGAGGCTTGCCGGGCAGGCAGGCGGCCGGTAGCTTCGCTACCGCCTCGATGTAGCGCGAAGGATTTTGTGTATATACTAATGAAGGGCGGCACAACGCT
Source organism: Klebsiella sp. GB_Kp056 (assembly GCF_040064755.1). Classification (NCBI taxonomy): domain Bacteria; kingdom Pseudomonadati; phylum Pseudomonadota; class Gammaproteobacteria; order Enterobacterales; family Enterobacteriaceae; genus Klebsiella; species Klebsiella sp. GB_Kp056. The sequence goes on from NZ_JBEAJA010000058.1 coordinate 116,977, forward strand.
ATATGGCGGCTTGCGCCTGAGAATGGCATTTGCGTCGTCGTGTGCGGCACAAAGAACTTAAAAAGAGGTTTGGACTCATGACAGATAAACGCAAAGATGGATCGGGCAAATTGTTGTATTGCTCTTTTTGCGGCAAAAGCCAGCATGAAGTGCGTAAGCTGATCGCCGGGCCATCCGTGTATATCTGCGACGAATGCGTTGATTTATGTAACGACATCATTCGCGAAGAGATTAAAGAAGTTGCGCCGCACCGCGAGCGCAGCGCGCTGCCGACGCCGCACGAGATTCGCCACCACCTTGATGACTACGTCATCGGTCAGGAACAGGCGAAAAAAGTGTTGGCGGTCGCGGTATACAACCACTACAAACGTCTGCGCAATGGCGATACCAGCAATGGCGTAGAGCTGGGTAAAAGTAACATTCTGCTGATCGGGCCGACCGGCTCCGGTAAAACGCTGCTGGCGGAAACGCTGGCGCGCCTGCTGGATGTGCCGTTTACCATGGCGGACGCCACCACCCTGACCGAAGCCGGTTATGTGGGTGAGGACGTCGAAAATATCATTCAGAAACTGCTGCAGAAGTGCGACTACGACGTGCAGAAAGCGCAGCGCGGCATCGTCTATATCGACGAAATCGACAAAATTTCGCGTAAATCCGACAACCCGTCGATTACCCGCGACGTCTCCGGCGAAGGCGTGCAGCAGGCGCTGCTGAAGCTTATCGAGGGCACCGTCGCCGCCGTTCCACCGCAGGGCGGGCGCAAACACCCGCAGCAGGAGTTCCTGCAGGTTGATACCTCCAAGATCCTGTTTATCTGCGGCGGCGCGTTTGCCGGTCTGGATAAAGTGATTTCCCACCGTGTGGAAACCGGCTCCGGCATTGGTTTTGGCGCGACGGTTAAAGCGAAGTCCGACAAAGCGAGCGAAGGCGAACTGCTGGCCCAGGTCGAGCCGGAAGATCTGATCAAGTTTGGTTTGATTCCGGAATTCATCGGCCGTCTGCCGGTAGTGGCGACTCTGAACGAGCTGAGCGAAGAAGCGCTGATCCAGATCCTGAAAGAGCCGAAAAATGCCCTGACCAAGCAGTATCAGGCGCTGTTTAGCCTGGAAGGCGCAGAGCTTGAATTCCGCGACGAAGCGCTGGATGCCATCGCCAAGAAAGCGATGGCGCGTAAAACCGGCGCCCGTGGCCTGCGTTCCATTGTGGAAGCGGCGCTGCTGGACACCATGTATGACCTGCCTTCGATGGAAGATGTCGAAAAAGTGGTCATTGATGAGTCGGTTATCGCCGGGCAGAGCAAACCGTTGCTGATCTACGGCAAACCGGAAGCTCAGCAGGCATCTGGCGAATAATTAGCCATTTCACTCAAGCAGTTAACAAAAAGGGGGGATTTTATCTCCCCTTTTATTTTTCCTGCATTCCCGCCGTTGAATGTGTGGAATACATCCCCATATACTGGATTACATATTAACGACGATGCAGTGGAGTGTGGCGTCGTCGGCTACCTGGCGGACTTTAAACTAAGAGAGAGCTCTATGAATCCTGAGCGTTCTGAACGCATTGAAATCCCCGTATTGCCGTTGCGCGATGTGGTGGTTTATCCGCACATGGTCATACCCCTGTTCGTAGGGCGGGAAAAATCTATCCGTTGCCTCGAAGCGGCCATGGACCATGATAAAAAAATCATGCTGGTTGCGCAGAAAGAAGCGTCGACGGATGAGCCGGGTGTAAACGATCTTTTCACCGTTGGAACCGTGGCGTCTATTTTGCAGATGCTGAAGCTGCCGGACGGCACCGTGAAGGTGCTGGTCGAAGGGCTACAGCGTGCACGCATTTCTGCGCTGTCTGATAATGGCGAACATTTCTCGGCGAAAGCGGAGTATCTCGACTCGCCGGCGATTGACGAACGTGAGCAGGAAGTGCTGGTTCGTACCGCTATCAGCCAGTTTGAAGGCTATATCAAGCTGAATAAAAAGATCCCACCGGAAGTGCTGACGTCGCTGAACAGCATCGACGATCCGGCGCGCCTGGCGGATACCATCGCGGCGCATATGCCGCTGAAGCTGGCGGACAAGCAGTCCGTGCTTGAGATGTCCGACGTCAACGAACGTCTGGAATATCTGATGGCGATGATGGAATCGGAAATCGATCTGCTGCAGGTTGAGAAGCGCATTCGCAACCGCGTCAAAAAGCAGATGGAGAAATCCCAGCGCGAGTACTATCTGAACGAGCAAATGAAAGCGATTCAGAAAGAACTCGGCGAGATGGACGACGCCCCGGACGAAAACGAAGCGCTGAAGCGTAAGATCGACGCGGCGAAAATGCCGAAAGAGGCGAAAGAGAAAACCGAAGCGGAACTGCAGAAGCTGAAGATGATGTCGCCGATGTCTGCGGAAGCGACCGTCGTGCGTGGCTACATCGACTGGATGGTGCAGGTGCCGTGGAATGCGCGCAGTAAGGTCAAAAAAGACCTGCGTCAGGCCCAGGAGATCCTCGATACCGATCACTATGGTCTGGAGCGCGTGAAAGACCGCATCCTTGAGTATCTCGCGGTGCAGAGCCGGGTGAACAAAATCAAGGGGCCGATCCTCTGCCTGGTGGGACCGCCGGGGGTAGGTAAAACCTCATTGGGTCAATCTATCGCCAAAGCGACCGGCCGGAAATACGTCCGCATGGCGCTGGGCGGCGTGCGTGATGAAGCGGAAATTCGCGGTCATCGTCGGACCTATATTGGCTCGATGCCGGGCAAACTGATCCAGAAAATGGCGAAAGTGGGGGTGAAAAACCCGCTGTTCCTGCTGGATGAGATCGACAAAATGTCTTCCGACATGCGCGGCGACCCGGCTTCCGCGTTGCTTGAGGTGCTGGATCCGGAACAGAACGTGGCCTTTAACGACCACTATCTGGAAGTGGATTACGATCTCAGCGACGTGATGTTCGTGGCGACGTCCAACTCCATGAACATTCCGGCGCCGCTGCTGGACCGTATGGAAGTAATTCGCCTCTCGGGTTACACCGAAGATGAAAAACTGAACATCGCCAAGCGTCACCTGCTGCCGAAGCAGATCGAACGCAACGCGCTGAAGAAAGGCGAGCTGACCGTCGACGATAGCGCCATTATCGGCATTATTCGTTACTACACCCGTGAAGCGGGCGTTCGTAGCCTGGAGCGTGAAATCTCCAAGCTGTGCCGTAAGGCCGTTAAGCAGCTGTTGCTGGATAAAACGCTGAAACACATCGAAATTAACGGTGAGAATCTGCATGATTATCTCGGCGTGCAGCGCTTCGACTATGGCCGCGCCGATAGTGAGAACCGCGTCGGTCAGGTGACCGGTCTGGCGTGGACGGAAGTGGGCGGCGATCTGCTGACCATCGAAACCGCCTGCGTACCGGGTAAAGGCAAACTGACCTACACCGGCTCGCTGGGCGAGGTGATGCAGGAGTCGATTCAGGCTGCGCTGACCGTGGTACGTTCGCGGGCGGACAAGCTGGGCATTAACGCCGACTTCTACGAGAAGCGTGATATTCACGTCCACGTACCGGAAGGGGCGACGCCGAAGGATGGCCCGAGCGCGGGTATCGCCATGTGTACGGCGCTGGTCTCCTGCCTGACCGGCAACCCGGTACGCGCCGATGTGGCGATGACCGGGGAGATTACGCTGCGTGGTCAGGTGCTGCCGATCGGCGGTCTGAAGGAAAAACTGCTGGCGGCGCATCGCGGCGGTATTAAGACTGTTCTGATTCCTGATGAGAACAAACGCGACCTTGAAGAAATTCCGGATAACGTTATCGCCGATTTGGATATCCATCCGGTGAAACGAATCGAGGAAGTTCTGACACTTGCGCTGCAGAACGAACCGTTCGGCATGCAGGTTGTGACCGCGAAATAGTGATTCTGCGCAAATTGCGCTAATAAAAATAGGGCTGGTAAGTCATTTCGGACTTGCCAGCCTTTTTTTGTGTAGCTAACTTAGATCGCTGGCAGGGGGGTCATCGACAACTGCTGTTGTAAGGGCATGACAGTCCTGATATAACTGCTGCGCGGTCGCACTATGAAGGACTCTGGTGCGATATAAATTATAAAGAGAGGAAGAGAACAGTGAATAAATCTCAACTGATTGACAAAATTGCTGCGGGTGCGGACATTTCTAAAGCTGCAGCTGGACGTGCGTTAGATGCTTTAATCGCTTCTGTTACTGAATCTCTGCAGGCTGGGGATGACGTTGCGCTGGTAGGTTTCGGTACCTTTGCTGTTAAAGAACGTGCCGCCCGTACTGGTCGCAACCCACAAACAGGTAAAGAAATTACTATCGCTGCCGCAAAAGTGCCGGGCTTCCGTGCTGGTAAAGCGCTGAAAGACGCGGTGAACTGATCGGCTTTCCCGTCAGGGAATGTGACGAAGTACAAGGGCGCATCGTGAGATGTGCCTTTTTTATTGCCTTTTCAGACCACTTTATGTGTGTTTATCGCCACTTGTGGGCTGACAATCACCCTGTTTTCTTGTCAAAATACGTCCTCACGCGCGGCGGCCATCACGTGCTATGCTGCGCGAGCTAAAGTCATCTACAGCGGAGCGTTGTTACACCATGATGGACAACCTACGCACGGCCGCCAACAGCGTCGTGCTCAAGATTATTTTCGGTATCATTATCGTCTCGTTCATTTTGACCGGGGTGAGTGGTTACCTGATTGGCGGTGGCAAAAACTATGCCGCAAAAGTGAATGGCCAGGAGATTGGCCGTGGGCAGTTTGAAAACGCCGTCGCCAGCGAACGTAACCGTATGCAGCAGCAGCTTGGCGACCAGTTCTCCGAGCTGGCGGCGAACGAAAACTACATGAAAACCATGCGCCAGCAGGTGCTGAACCGCCTGATCGATGAGTCGCTTCTGGATCAGTATGCCCGCGAGCTGGGCCTCAGCATCAGCGATGAGCAGGTGAAGCAGGCGATCTTCCAGACCCAGGCGTTCCAGACGAACGGTAAGTTCGACAACCAGCGTTTCAGCGGTATTGTCGCCCAGATGGGAATGACCACCGATCAGTACGCCCAGGCGCTGCGTAACCAGCTGACCACGCAGCAGCTGATTAACGCCATTGCGGGTACCGACTTCATGCTGCCGGGCGAGTCCGATCAGCTGGCGGCGCTGGTGTCTCAGCAGCGTGTCGTCCGCGAAGCGACCATCAACGTCAACGCCCTGGCGGCAAAACAGACCGCCAGCGATGAGGAAATCAACGCTTTCTGGCAGCAGAATCAGGCCCGTTTTATGGCGCCGGAGCAGTTCCGCGTGAGCTACATCAAGATGGATGCCGCCAGCATGCAGGAAAACGCCTCTGACGAAGAAATCCAGTCATGGTATGACCAGCATAAAGATCAGTTCACTCAGCCGCAGCGTAATCGCTACAGCGTGATTCAGACTAAAACTGAAGCCGACGCGAAAGCGGTGCTGGCCGAGCTGCAAAAAGGCGCTGATTTCGCCACGCTGGCAAAAGAAAAATCGACCGATATTATCTCTGCCCGCAACGGCGGCGATATGGGGTGGATGGAAGATGCCTCTACCGTGCCTGAGCTGAAAGAGGCCGGCCTGAAAGAGAAAGGCCAGCTCTCCGGGGTGATCAAATCCTCGGTTGGCTTCCTGGTGGCCCGTCTGGACGACGTCCAGCCGGCGCAGGTCAAGCCGCTGGCTGACGTGCGCAATGACATTGCGGCGAAAGTGAAGCAGGAGAAAGCGCTGGATGCTTACTATGCGCTGCAGCAGAAGGTGAGCGATGCGGCCAGCAACGATAATGAATCGCTGGCGGGCGCGGCGCAGGTCGCCGGAGTGCAGGTGGTGGAAACCGGCTGGTTTGGCCGCGATAACCTGCCGGAAGAGCTGAACTTTAAACCGGTCGCTGACGCTATCTTCAACGGCGGTCTGGTCGGTGTGAACGGCGCGCCGGGCAGCAACTCTGACATCATTACCGTTGATGGCGATCGCGCTTTTGTTCTGCGTATCAGCGAGCACAAAGCCGAGGCGGTGAAACCGCTGGCCGAAGTGAAGGCGCAGGTCAGCGATATCGTTAAGCACAATAAAGCGGAACAGCAGGCGAAGCTGGATGCCGATAAGCTGCTGGCGGCGCTGAAAGACGGCAAAGGCGATGAGGCGATGAAGGCGGCTGGGCTGAGCTTTGGCGCGCCGCAGACGCTTTCCCGTACCGGCCAGGATCCGCTGAGCCAGCTGGCATTCACTCTGCCGCTGCCGCAGCAGGGCAAACCGGTCTATGGCGTTGGCAGCAACATGCAAGGCGATGTGGTGCTGGTGGCGCTGGATGAAGTGAAAGCAGGCAGCATGCCGGAAGAGCAGAAGAAGGCTATGGTTCAGGGGATTACCCAGAACAATGCCCAAATCGCTTTCGAAGCGCTGATGAGCAACCTGCGCAAGGCGGCGAAAATTAAGCTGGGCGACAGCATCGACCAGCAGCAGTAATTTCGCGTCGTTTCGCAAAAATACGCAACACCATGTAATCCTCAGGGGCCGCTTTCGCGGCCCTTTCCATTTCTGTGATTTGCCTTTTGTCGGCCATCCGCACTGACGCTATCGTAGCCTTGCTGTCTACACACAAGGAGATATCAGCATGAAATATGGAATAAAAGCACTGATGGCCGCGGGCGTTCTGGTTTTCGCGGTAGGCGCACAGGGCGCACAGGGCGCGCTGGCCGCCCCCGCCAGCGGCAAAGCGGTGGTAACCAAAGAGCATGTCCCTGCGTCCTCTTCGGCGAAAGCGAAAGCGGAACCCGGCGATGCCGACAACGGGGCGACCAAAGTCAGCATTAACCACGCCAGCGCCGAGCAGCTGGCGCAGGCTTTGAATGGCGTGGGGTTGAAAAAAGCCCAGGCGATTGTCAGCTACCGTGAGGAGTATGGGCCATTCAAAACCCTTGATGACCTGAAGCAGGTCCCGGGGATGGGCAGCGCGCTGGTGGAGCGGAATTTAGCCCATCTGACGCTGTAAATTTTATGCCAGCGCTTGCACAGCGGTGATTTTTTGCCAGGATAAAGAGGTTGCATTAAGTGGTGTGACCTCTTACCTCACAAACAACAATAACAGAAAGGCATTGATGCTATGCAAACACAAATTAAAGTTCGCGGCTATCATCTGGACGTCTACCAGCATGTGAATAACGCACGCTACCTGGAGTTCCTTGAGGAGGCCCGCTGGGATGGTCTGGAAAATAGCCCGGCGTTTCAGTGGATGACCGAGAAAAACATCGCCTTCGTGGTGGTGAATATTAATATCAACTACCGCCGTCCGGCGGTCCTGGGCGATGTGCTGACGGTGAGCAGCAAACTGGAGCAACTCAACGGCAAAAGCGGCACGCTCAGCCAGGTGGTCACCCTCAACCCCAATGGCGAGGTGGTGGCCGATGCGCTGATCACCTTCGTCTGTATTGATTTGAAAACCCAGAAGGCGCTGCCGCTGGAAGGGGAACTGCGTGAGAAACTCGACCAGATGAACTTGCGCTGACAACCGTCGCGTGCGTGCCGGGCGGTGGCGCGCCTCGCCCCCCGGAAGGTGATGAACCCCTTGCCCCGGTATGCGTAGCGCCACCGGGGAATTTGAACTGAAGCTTCGGGCAGATACCTCTTCGGAGGCTATGCCTGTGTCAAGCCGGTTTTTTGCTTCATCACCGCCATTACCCCGACCTTATCGGCCAGATACTGGTTGAGCCCGTTAGCGCGCAGGTTGCAGGCGGCGCACTGGCCGCAGCCATCGCCCTTAATGCCGTTGTAGCAGGTGAGGGTTTCCCGGCGCACCAGATCCAGCTGACCCCAGTAGTCGGCCAGCGCCCAGGTCTCGGCTTTGTTCAGCCACATCAGCGGGGTTTCAAAGCGAATGTCTTTCGCCATCCCAAGGCTGACGGCGTGGTGCAGCGCTTTGACAAACTCATCGCGGCAGTCCGGGTAGCCGGAGAAATCGGTCTCGCACACGCCGGTGATGATAGCGTCGGCTTTTACCTGATAGGCGTAGATTGCCGTCAGGGTTAAAAACAGAATATTGCGCCCCGGGACAAAAGTATTGGGAATGCCCTCGGCATCAGGCTGATAGTCCGGTACCGGAATGTTATCGCGGGTCAGGCTGCTGACCGCCAGTTCATTGAGCAGGGTAACGTCCAGCACTTTATGCGCGACGGCGCCAAGTTTCAGGGCGAGTTCGCGCGCAACGTCGATTTCCGCGCGGTGGCGTTGGCCATAATCAAAAGTGACGCAATGCACTTCATCATACTGTTGCAGAGCCTGCACCAGACAGGTGGTTGAATCTTGTCCTCCGCTGAAGACAACTACGGCGCGTTTCATGGCAATTCCTGACTTAATGAGTAAAGGCGATATGGTAGCGCCAGACGCCCGCCACCACCAGCTCTCTCACGTCGACGCCGGCAGCCAGGCGCTGGCGAAGTCGAACCAGCCGCGGGCGTTGAGGCGCAAGCCATTGACACCCGGCGGGGCGCTGATCCGATAGTTGTATTTAAACAGCGGCGTCATGATGGCGTCTTCCATGAGGTTGTTGAATACGTTGCGCAGCGCATCGTTGCGGCTGCGGGCTTCCGGCTGCGCCTGTACCGCGTCTAATGTCGCCTGCAGATGGGCATATTGCGCCCCGGTCAGCAAATTGGGCCACAGCATATCGCAGCGCAGCCACTGCTCCAGGGCATACTCTGGCGCTTCGCCGATCAGGCGGTCGCCCATCATCAGGTCGGCCTGCCCCAGATGCTGGCAGCCCTCCCAGTTTTTGGCGTCATGAAACAGAAGCGTCAGCTCGCAGCCCAGCACAGCCAGCCGCTGTCTCAGCTGTTCGGCCATGGCGTGGAGTTCGACCGGCAGATGGTAGAGCAGCGTGAGCCTGGCCGGCAGCGGCACCGCGTTGTTTTCCGGCCCCTGCGGGATGGACCATCCCGGCAACACCTCATGGCTTGGCGTAATCAGATCCTCGTCGAGCGGCAGCGTTTCCAGCAACGACGAGCGGTGAATTATCGATACCAGCCGCTGGGCCTGCGCTTTGCTAAGCCGAGGGCTGTGACGCAGGGTCAGATAGCAGAAGCCAAGACTGATGCTGTTGCTGACCTGGCGCAGGTTATGGAGCTCTTCGCGATCGCCAATCGTGATCTGCACCGGGTGGCGGCAGCTGGTCCCGAGATCGCGATCGAAGAGCTGGGGGGTGATCCAGTACTCCACCGCCTGGATCAGCGGATGCCGCAGATGGTAGCGGGGATGGTTCTCCAGGCGGACGAGTTCCGGACTAAACCGCTTCAGGCGGAACGGTCCGCAGCCGATGGCCGGATCGTCAGGATGGGCCAGCACGCTGCAATAGCTGGCGAGGCGGAACGGCAGCCAGTAGTCAGGACGATGCAGCGTGATGGTGAGGCACTGGGCGTGAGTGACATCGATGCGGCTGATGCTGGCGAAGAGGGTCCGCAAGGCGGGCAGATCCAGCAGCAGCAGTAAGCGCTGCCGCAGCTGTGCGGTTTCCACCGCATCGCCGTTGTGCCAGCACAGCGTGGAGCGGATATAAAACTGCCAGCGCAGGCCGTCAGGGGAGACCTGCCAGTGGTGCGCCAGATCGCCGATCGGCATAGTGTCGCCTTCGTCGAAGCGCGTCAGCCCGGCATAGATCTGCCCGGCCAGATGCTGCTCGGCGCGTCCGGGCAGAAAGCCGGGGCGTAGCGGCTCCAGCGGGCGATAGTATGGAATACGCAGCGTCGGGGTATTATTTTGCCACTGACCGCCCAGAAAGGGGTGGAGCAGGGCTTTCAGCTCCACCGGGGCCAGCTGCGCCAGCTCCAGCGCGTTTTGCTGCTGACCTTTATGCAGCGCCAGCTCCATCATCTCATTGCGCAAACGTTCCGGCGTTTTGTAAAAAGAGAGCAGTCCGCGCTTGCCGCGCCCGGAGCGGGCCTGCCAGCTTAACCATCCGGCCTCTTGCGCCTGACGCAGCAGGGTACGGACGTGGCGTTCGCTGCAAAAACAGCGTTCCGCCAGTTCGCCGACGGTGACCTGCTGCGGCGCCCCGGCTGAGGGTTGCCACAGCCGCTGGTACTGATTTAAACGGTGTAAGAGTCGCATAAGCGCTGTCGTCCACCGGGCCGTAATAAACCCGGAACAATTTATATTATCTATTCACTATTACTTCCGTATATCCCAGGTGATACTGCAGCACAAGCGAAGCCAATCACACATTGGGGAAAACACCATGGCAAAACTGGCAGCATTTGATATGGACGGCACCTTGCTGATGCCGGACCATCGTCTCGGAGAAAAGACGCTCACCGCGCTGAAACGGCTGCGGGAACGCGATATCACCCTGACGTTCGCCACCGGCCGCCATGCGCTGGAGATGCACCATGTGATGGGTGAGTTTTCCCTGGACGCCTTTCTGATCACGGGCAACGGGACGCGCATCCACTCGCTGGAAGGGGAGGAGCTGTACCGTCAGGATCTCAATCCCGAGGTAGCGGAAGAAGTGCTGCATAGTCGATGGGATACCCGGGCCAGCATGCACGTGTTTAATGACGGCGGTTGGTTCACCGGCCAGGCAAGGCCTGAGCTGCTGAAGGCGCATGTCTTTAGCGGGTTTCGCTATCAACTGTGCGATCCGAAACGTATGTCGGCGCATCATGTCACCAAGATCTGCTTCTGCGGCGATCATGACGATCTGCGCCGACTGCGGATCCAACTGAATGAGGCGCTGGGCCAGCGCGCGTTTCTCTGCTTCTCGGCGATGGACTGTCTGGAAGTGCTGCCGGTTGGCTGCAATAAAGGCGCGGCGCTGGCGAGGCTGAGCCAGCACCTGGGCCTCACCCTACAGGAGTGCATGGCCTTCGGCGATGCGATGAACGATCGCGAGATGCTTCGCAGCGTCGGGCGGGGGTTCATCATGGGCAACGCGATGCCGCAGCTGAAAGCCGAGCTGCCGCATCTCCCGGTTATCGGCGACTGCCGGCATCAGGCGGTCTCCCATTTTTTAACGCATTGGCTGGATAATCCTGATCTTCCTTATTCCCCCGAATAGAGAGACCCTTCCAGCAAGCCAGATAGCATTCTATCTGGCTTTTTTTATGTTCTGCCGACCAGCCGGGCGAGCTCCGCCTGCCAGGGGGCGATATCGCCGATGTTGGCCGCCACCCACTGTGGGTTGTAATAGCTTTCCAGATAACGCTCGCCGCTGTCGCACAGTAGGGTCACGAGGGAACCCGTGCGTCCTTCCTCGCGCATCCGCGCGGCCAGCTGCAGCACCCCCCACATATTGGTTCCGGTCGAGGCGCCGACTTTTCGTCCAAGCTGCGTTTCCAGCCACAAAGCAGTGGCCACGCTTGCCGCATCCGGCACGCGCAGCATCTCATCGACAACGTCGGGAATAAATGATGGCTCGACCCGCGGGCGGCCGATGCCTTCAATTTTGCTGCCGACCGGGCTGCGCAGGCTGGCGTCGCGAGTCTGCCAGTAATCGAGGAACACCGAATTTTGCGGGTCGACAACCATCAGCTGCGTCTCGTAGCCCTGGCTGCGAATATAGCGGCCAATGGTCGCTGAGGTGCCGCCGGTGCCGGCGCTCATCACGATCCACGATGGCTGCGGGTGCGGCTCATGGCTCATCTGGCGGAAAATACTGTCGGCGATATTGTTATTGCCGCGCCAGTCGGTGGCCCGCTCGGCGAAGGTAAACTGATCCATATAGTGACCGTTCAGCTCGCGCGCCAGCGTTTCGGAAGCCGCGTAGATTTCGCAGGCGTTCTGCACAAAATGGCAGCGTCCACCGTAGAACTCGATCTGTTCGATTTTGCGTCTGGCGGTGCAGGAGGGCATCACGGCGATAAACGGCAGCCCCAGCAGGCGGGCGAAATAGGCTTCAGAAACCGCGGTCGAACCCGAAGACGATTCGATAATCGTGGTGCCTTCTTTGATCCAGCCGTTGCACAGGCCATAGAGAAACAGCGACCGCGCCAGACGGTGTTTGAGGCTACCGGTCGGATGCGTACTTTCATCCTTCAGATAAATCGGGATCCCGGGAAAACCAGGCAGCGCCAGGCGAATCAGGTGTGTATCGGCGGAACGCTGATAGTCGGCGTTAATTTCACTAATGGCGTGTTTTACCCAGGCGCTATTCATCTCGGATTCCTGTTTGTCATTTTGTGCCCAGCTTAGCGGATTGTGCGGGAAAAATTGTTGCTATTTAGCCTTTCAATTACAATTGCGGGAGTAAATTATTCTCTCTGGTGGCCCTATGTTAGATAAAATTGACCGTAAGCTGCTGGCGCTGCTGCAGGAAGATTGCACCCTCTCTTTGCAGGCGCTGGCTGATGCCGTTAATCTGACCACGACCCCTTGCTGGAAACGCCTGAAACGACTCGAGGATGACGGTATTCTCCGCGGGCGCGTCGCCTTACTGGATGCGGAAAAGGTGGGGCTGGGGCTGACGGCGTTTGTCCTGATCAAGACCCAACATCACAGCAGCGACTGGTATTGCCATTTTGTAAGCGAAGTGACGCAGATGGCTGAAGTGCTCGGCTTCTGGCGGATGGCGGGGGAGTATGACTATCTGCTGCGGGTGCAGGTGGCCGATATGAAGCGCTATGACGACTTTTATAAACGTTTGGTGAACAGCGTGCCGGGGCTGTCGGATGTCACTTCGAGTTTTGCCATGGAACAGATAAAATACACCACCGCCTTGCCTGTCGAATAACGGTACTGCGCCGTAACCCATAACAAAATCAGGATCTTACTGCTTGCGATTATTTGCACAACTCAGCTGGTATTTCCGCCGGGAGTGGCGCCGCTATCTTGGCGCCATTGCCCTGCTGGCCATTATTGCCGTCCTGCAGCTTGTTCCGCCGAAGGTGGTGGGCATTGTGGTCGACGGCGTGACGCAACAACATTACACCGCGGAGAAGGTGTGGATGTGGATCGGCGCGCTGGTGCTGATCGCGGTGATGGTTTACCTGCTGCGCTATGTCTGGCGCGTGCTGCTGTTCGGCGCCTCTTACCAGCTGGCGGTTGAACTGCGGGAAGATTTTTACCGGCAGCTGAGCCGCCAGCATCCGGCGTTCTATTTGCGCCATCGCACCGGGGATCTGATCGCCCGCGCCACCAACGACGTGGACCGGGTGGTGTTTGCCGCCGGTGAAGGGGTGTTAACCCTGGTGGATTCCCTGGTGATGGGCTGTGCGGTGTTGATTGTGATGTCGACGCAGATTAGCTGGCAGCTCACCCTGCTGGCGCTGCTGCCGATGCCGCTGATGGCCCTGGCGATCAAACGCAACGGCGATGCCCTTCACGAACGTTTTCGCGTTGCTCAGGCGGCCTTTTCCAGCCTCAACGATCGCACGCAGGAGAGTCTGACCAGCATCCGCATGATTAAGGCGTTCGGGCTGGAGGATCGCCAGTCGGCGCAGTTTGCCGCCGATGCGGCCGATACCGGAGCGAAAAATATGCGCGTGGCGCGCATTGACGCTCGCTTCGATCCTACTATCTATATCGCCATCGGGGCGGCGAATCTGCTGGCCATCGGCGGCGGCAGCTGGATGGTGATCCACGGTAGCCTGACGCTGGGTCAGCTCACCAGCTTTGTGATGTACCTTGGTCTGATGATCTGGCCGATGCTGGCGCTGGCGTGGATGTTTAACATCGTGGAGCGCGGTAGCGCGGCCTATGGTCGTATTCGCACCATGCTCGAAGAGGCGCCGGCGGTGGACGACGGGACCGAGACGGTACCGGCTGGCCGCGGCGTCCTGCAGGTCGCTATCCGCGATTTCATCTATCCGCAGGCGAGCAAAACTTCGCTGGAACAGGTTAATTTTACCCTGCAGCCGGGGCAAATGCTGGGCATCTGCGGGCCAACGGGCGCTGGCAAAAGCACCATTCTGGCCCTGCTGCAGCGCCATTTTGACGTCACCAGCGGCGAGATCCGCTTTCACGATCTGCCGCTACCGCGTCTGCAGCTCGACAGCTGGCGCGAGCGGCTGGCGGTGGTCAATCAGACGCCGTTTTTATTCTCCGATACCGTCGCCAATAATATCGCGCTGGGACAACCGGACGCGACGCCGGAACAGATTGAGCGGGTGGCGCGGCTGGCCAGCGTGCATGACGACATTCTGCGTCTGCCCCAGGGGTACGATACTGAAGTGGGCGAGCGCGGCGTGATGCTCTCCGGCGGCCAGAAACAGCGCATCTCGATTGCCCGCGCCCTGCTGCTGGAGGCCGAAATTCTGATCCTTGATGATGCTTTATCCGCGGTGGATGGCCGCACCGAACACCAGATCCTGCATAACCTGCGTCAGTGGGGAGAGGGGCGGACGGTGATCATCAGCGCTCACCGCCTGTCGGCGTTGACTGAGGCCAGCGAAATCCTGGTGCTGCAGCATGGGCATGTCGCCCAGCGCGGCCGCCATGAGGCGCTGGCGGTGCAGCCCGGCTGGTACCGCGACATGTATCGGTATCAGCAGCTGGAAGCCGCGCTCGACGAGGTTCCCCAGGAGCAAGAGGAGGCCCTGGATGCGTAGCTTTACCGAATTCTGGCCGACGCTTAAACGCCTGCTGGCCTATGGTTCACCGTGGCGTAAGCCGCTGGCCATCGCGGTGGCGATGATGTGGATCGCGGCGGCGGCGGAGGTGAGCGGCCCGCTGCTTATCAGCTATTTCATCGACAATATGGTGGCGAAACAGACTCTACCGCTGAAGCTGGTGGCAGGCCTGGCGGCAGCCTATATCGGTCTGCAGCTGCTGGCGGCGCTACTGCATTATAACCAGTCGCTGCTGTTTAACCGCGCCGCGGTCGGCGTGGTCCAGCAGTTACGCAGCGATGTGATGGATGCCGCCCTGCATCAGCCGCTCAGCGAGTTTGATACTCAGCCGGTCGGGCAGCTGATCTCACGCGTGACCAACGATACCGAAGTCATTCGTGACCTGTATGTGACGGTAGTGGCGACGGTGCTGCGCAGCGCGGCGCTGATTGGCGCGATGCTGGTGGCGATGTTTAGCCTCGACTGGCGGATGGCGCTGGTGGCGATCGCGATTTTCCCGGCGGTGCTGATCGTGATGATCATTTATCAGCGCTATAGCACGCCGATCGTGCGCCGGGTGCGCGCCTGGCTTGCCGACATCAACGATGGCTTTAACGAAGTGATCAACGGCATGGGGGTCATCCAGCAGTTCCGCCAGCAGGCGCGCTTTGGCGAACGGATGCGCGAGGCCAGCTACGCCCACTACCTGGCGCGGATGCAGACGCTGCGCCTGGACGGTTTTCTGCTGCGTCCGCTGCTGAGCCTCTTTTCCTCGCTGGTGCTGTGCGGGCTGCTGATGCTGTTCGGCTTTAGCGCGGCGGGCACGATTGAGGTCGGGGTGCTGTACGCGTTTATCAGCTATCTCGGACGCCTCAACGAGCCGCTCATTGAGCTGACCACCCAGCAGTCGATGCTGCAGCAGGCGGTGGTCGCTGGCGAACGCGTTTTCGAACTGATGGACCGTCCGCGCCAGGCGTGGGGCGCCGATGACGCGCCGCTGAGCAGCGGTCGGGTGGAAATCGACCATCTCTCCTTTGCCTACCGCGGGGATCGTCTGGTCCTCCAGGATATCACGCTGGATATACCTTCCCGCAGTTTTGTGGCGCTGGTCGGGCATACCGGCAGTGGGAAGAGTACCCTCGCCAGTCTGATGATGGGCTATTACCCGTTAACCCACGGGGAGATCCGCATCGATGGCCGGCCGCTCTCTTCTCTCAGGCACAGCGCGTTGCGTCGGGGCATCGCGATGGTGCAACAGGATCCGGTGGTGCTGGCGGATACCTTCTACGCCAACGTCGCGCTGGGCCGGGACATCAGCGAAACACAGGTCTGGGAAGCGCTGGAGGCGGTGCAGCTGGCGGCGGTGGCGCGCAGCATGAGCGACGGCCTGTATACCCAGCTGGGCGAGCAGGGCAATAATCTCTCCGTCGGGCAGAAGCAGCTGCTGGCGCTGGCGCGCGTGCTGGTGGAGACCCCGCAGGTTCTGATTCTGGATGAGGCGACGGCGAACATCGACTCCGGCACCGAGCAGGCGATCCAGCAGGCGCTGGCGAAGGTTCGCCAGCATACCACTCTGGTGGTCATTGCCCATCGTCTGTCGACCATCGTTGAGGCGGATACCATTCTGGTCCTGCATCGCGGTCAGGCCGTCGAGCGGGGCAACCATCAGCAACTGCTGGCGGCGAAAGGCCGCTACTGGCAGATGTATCAGCTACAGCTGGCTGGTGAAGAGCTGGCGGCCAGCGCCAGAGAAGAGTCGCTCAGCGCCTGATGCACCACCAGCAGGCAGCGAAGGCGGGTCGGCCTGTCGTGGTGCAAAAACGTTACATCAAATGCACCGCCGTGGTGCATTTTTGCCCGTTAAACGTCTTTACGCAGGCTAATGCCTGACCTCTCGCCTGTTTTTTGCCATCAAAGGG
Source organism: Klebsiella sp. GB_Kp056 (assembly GCF_040064755.1). Classification (NCBI taxonomy): domain Bacteria; kingdom Pseudomonadati; phylum Pseudomonadota; class Gammaproteobacteria; order Enterobacterales; family Enterobacteriaceae; genus Klebsiella; species Klebsiella sp. GB_Kp056. The sequence goes on from NZ_JBEAJA010000058.1 coordinate 133,423, forward strand.
CCGCTCAGCGGCCTTTTTTCATTTCTGGCATAGCCCTTGCTTTATATCCATCGTGTTAGCTGCGGCCATTACCGAATACTGACTGGAGGGGACTTATGAAGCTGGTTACCGTGGTAATCAAACCATTCAAACTGGAAGACGTGCGTGAAGCCTTGTCTTCCATCGGCATTCAGGGCCTGACGGTCACTGAAGTCAAAGGATTTGGCCGTCAGAAAGGTCATGCGGAGCTCTACCGCGGCGCCGAGTATAGCGTCAACTTTCTGCCAAAAGTGAAGATTGATGTGGCGATCGCCGACGATCAGCTGGATGAAGTTATCGATGTCATCAGCAAAGCGGCTTACACCGGAAAAATTGGCGACGGCAAAATTTTTGTCGCTGAATTGCAGCGCGTCATTCGCATCCGTACCGGCGAAGCTGACGAAGCGGCACTGTAATTTCCAGACCACACAGTGATGGGGAACGAAACAATGAAAATGGCAACAATGAAATCGGGTCTGGGGGCGTTAGCCCTTCTTCCGGGGCTGGCGATGGCCGCGCCTGCGGTGGCGGACAAAGCCGATAATGCGTTTATGATGATTTGCACCGCGCTGGTTCTGTTTATGACTATCCCGGGGATTGCGCTGTTTTACGGCGGGCTGATCCGCGGTAAGAACGTTCTTTCCATGCTGACGCAGGTGATTGTCACCTTTGGCCTCGTCTGCGTACTGTGGGTAATTTATGGCTATACCCTGGCCTTCGGCACCGGCGGCAGCTTCTTCGGCAGCTTTGACTGGGTAATGCTGAAAAATATTGAACTGAAAGCGCTGATGGGCACCTTCTATCAGTATATCCACGTCGCCTTCCAGGGCTCGTTCGCCTGCATCACCGTCGGGCTGATCGTCGGCGCGCTGGCTGAACGTATCCGTTTCTCCGCGGTGCTGATTTTCGTGGTGGTGTGGATGACGCTCTCCTACGTGCCGATTGCGCATATGGTCTGGGGCGGCGGTCTGCTGGCGACCCATGGCGCGCTGGATTTCGCCGGCGGCACCGTTGTGCACATCAACGCCGCGGTCGCCGGGCTGGTGGGCGCCTATATGATGGGCAAACGCGTGGGCTTCGGCAAAGAAGCGTTCAAACCGCATAACCTGCCGATGGTGTTCACCGGCACCGCTATCCTCTATGTGGGCTGGTTCGGCTTCAACGCCGGCTCTGCCAGCGCAGCGAATGAAATCGCGGCCCTGGCGTTCGTTAACACCGTCGTGGCGACCGCCGCGGCTATCCTGGCGTGGACCTTTGGCGAATGGGCTCTGCGCGGCAAACCTTCACTGCTGGGCGCCTGCTCCGGGGCAATTGCCGGTCTGGTTGGCGTTACGCCGGCGTGTGGTTATATCGGTGTCGGCGGCGCGCTGATCGTCGGTATCGCCTCTGGCCTGGCGGGTATCTGGGGCGTGACTGCGCTGAAACGCTGGCTGCGTGTGGATGACCCTTGCGACGTCTTCGGCGTCCACGGCGTCTGCGGCATCGTCGGCTGTATCCTGACCGGTATCTTCGCGGCGACTTCACTGGGCGGCGTCGGTTATGCGGAAGGCGTCACCATGGGCCATCAGCTGCTGGTGCAGCTGGAAAGTATCGGCATTACCGTGGTCTGGTCCGGCGTCGTCGCTTTCATCGGCTACAAAGTGGCGGATATGACCGTAGGGCTGCGCGTACCGGAAGAGCAGGAGCGCGAAGGGCTGGACGTCAACAGCCATGGCGAAAACGCCTACAACGCCTGACAGAAACCCCTTCTCCATGTAGCAAAAAGCCTCCCGTCAGGGAGGCTTTTTTTTATGCATTGCGGTTGCGCATCACCCCTTCCTGGACCGTTGAGGCAACCAGCGTGCCATCCTGCGTGTAAAACTCGCCGCGAACGAAGCCGCGGGCGCTGGAGGCCGAGGTGCTTTCAACGCTGTACAGCAGCCATTCATTGATATTAAACGGCCGATGGAACCACATTGAGTGGTCGATGGTGGCGACCTGCATGCCGGGCTCAAGGAAACCAACGCCGTGCGGCTGCAGCGCCACCGGCAGAAAGTTAAAGTCCGAGGCATAGCCCAGCAGATACTGATGAATGCGCAGATCGTCGGGAACGGCGCCGTTGGCGCGCAGCCAGACCTGGCGCGCCGGCTCGGCGATATGGCCTTTCATCGGGTTATGAAATTCCACCGGGCGGATCTCCAGCGGCTTATCGCAGAGGAATTTGTCTTTCACCTGCGGCGGCAGGAGATGCGCCAGCTTGCGGGCGATGTCGGTTTCCGAAGGCAGTCCGTCAGGGGAGGGGGCGGCCGGCATCGCTTTCTGATGCTCATAGCCGTGCTCTGGCGCCTGGAAGGAGGCGGTCATATAGAAGATCGGCTTCCCGTTCTGGATAGCGGCGACCCGGCGGGCGCTAAAGCTGTTGCCGTCGCGCAGGACCTCCACATCGTAGACGATCGGTTTTTGACTATCGCCGGGGCGCAGAAAGTAGCTGTGAAACGAATGCACCAGACGTTCAACGGGCACGGTCTCTTTTGCGGCATACAGCGCCTGGCCCACCACCTGGCCGCCAAAAACCTGGCGCAAACCCAGGTCTTCGCTCTGTCCACGGAACAACCCTTCCTCAATTTTTTCCAGATCTAATAATGCCAGCAGGTTAGAGAGTGCCTGACTCATACTTATCCTCAATTAACAATGGCGGCGCCGTGCGCGTAATGTGGCAAAGTATAACCTGGAATCGCAAGTGGTCCGATGGGTGTAATAATCTGAATAACAACCGGTCAACAGGAAGAAATCTGAGATCTGTGCCACACTTATTGACGACACGAAAGTTCCTGCCGGCGAAGCGGCGGAACATCCTCCTGGGTATAAAGGGATGATAAGGAGAACATCATGAAATTTGCCTATATGTTTAGTGCCTTAGCCGTCGCCGCGACGCTGACCGCCTGTGCTAATCACCACTCCACCAGTTCTTCCGCTCAGGCAGCCGCACCCGACCCTTACGGTATTGCGACGCTGAGCGTGGCGCAGCAGCAGCCGAGCGTCACGGGGACGATTAATATCCGCCAGAGAATCGCATTACCGCCGGATGCGGTGCTGACGGTGACCCTGTCGGATGCTTCTCTGGCAGATGCGCCAGCCCGCGTATTGTCGCAAAAAGCGGTGCGTACCGAAGGCAAGCAGGCGCCATTTAACTTTGCCCTGCCTTACAACCCGGCAGATATTCAACCGAACGCCCGCATTCTGTTGAGTGCAGCGATTACGGTTAATGGCCAGCTGATGTTCATTACCGATACCGTGCAGACGGTGATCAATCAGGGGGGCACCCATGCCGACCTGACGCTGGTTCCGGTTCAGCAGACCGCCGTACCTGTCGCACAGTAAGCTCGATGAGCCCCCGGATGGGGGCTTTTTTTGGTCTTCAGTAAACCCAGCGATAGTGCTGGAGATCGATATGGCCGCTGCCGGAGACCTGTACCCCTTCGGCCAGCAATGCCTGACGCTGCCGCTGCAGATCGGGGCCGGTGAGGGAGATATCGCCATGGCGATTGACCACCCGATGCCAGGGCAGAGTGGACCCTTCCGGCAGACGCTTCAGCACACCGCCCACCTGGCGCGCCGCGCGCGGAGAACCGGCCAGCCTGGCGACATCGCCATAGGTCGTGACATACCCTTCCGGTATTGACGCCACAATGTGCCAGACACGTTGGGGAAATGTATCGAGCGGATCCATATTCAGTCCTGTTACCCGAAAAACGCCAGCATAAGCGCTGATCTGCAGGCTGTACAGCCTGCAGATCAGGCGGGCTGTTCGACGGTGAACGTCAGGGCCAGGCCGAGGATCTGCATGCCATGGACATTGTCGGAAGGTGAACTGGCGATGAGGCTCTCCAGGAATTTTAACCGCTGCGAGGTGGCGTTGATGATCAGCTTCGCGCGCAGGCCCGGCATGGTCAGCGACGAGATGGGGTAGACCACCCGACCGCTGATGTAGACCGGTAGCTTGCGCAGTTCCACCTGACGCAGCACGCCGACGGTGGAATAGAGCAGCGCCAGCGGCGTGACCGCCCGCACCGGCGCCTGACTGATAGTCACGAAGTCGAGCATTTTTTCAGGGCGCAGATAATTCACCCCCTGAAAGGCGATGGTCATCCCTTCAATGGCGGGCAAAGGCAGAGTGATGGTCTGTGGTGATGAGTCAGTCATTCGATTACCGTAGAGACAATGCGCTGATGATAAAAGAGAACATAAGGTGGATAAGTATGGTGGATATCCCGGCTGTGTGCTGAGCGCATGCTCTCACTCTCACAGATTGAGCGTGAGTGACTGGTTTTATTCGCGTTATTGCGCAATAAACCAGCAGGCAGTCGGGGCGCGCTTGCAATTCACCAGGTCAGCAGGGATAATGCGCCAGCGCGTTGGGTAACAACGCTCTCAATGGGGGCTCTGTTGGTTCTCCCGCAACGCTACTCTGTTTACCAGGTCAGGTCCGGAAGGAAGCAGCCAGAGCAGACGACGTGTGTGCCGGGATGTAGCTGGCAGGGCCCCCACCCATTTCGCCCTCATGATATATCCCTTATATTTTTCCGGTCTTTATTCCTGCTATATTCAATACCTGATACAGATCACATATTATTTTTTGTTGCTAAAACAACCCGTTTTTATTCCATAATATTGACTTGTCATAAATCTGAAATGCTACTGCAATATTAATGTCATTTGCGTGTCATAAATAAAGCGCATCTTATTGCTGGGAATTTGTTGCCAGATCCATGCTATAAAATATATCTCTGGATCAGCATGTTAACTTCGTGTATTAATTATGATGATTTTATTGCACGGGAAGCGTAGCTATGACCACAGTGGTTTTGAATGTAAAAATTGACGCTGAGTTAAAAGAGAAGTTGCGTCATTATGCGGAAGTGAATAACGAGAACCTGGGTACGGCAACGGAAAAGCTGCTGCAGCTGGCTTTTCAGCTGGAGGCATCAGCAGGTGAGGCGGGGGTGACGGAAGAGGACATTGACAGCCAGCATACCGAAGAGGAAGCGACGCCATTAACCCCTAAAGAAATCAAAGCATTAAGAAAACTTCTGAAGAAGAAAAAATGAAACAACAATTCTCTACAGCCAGCAACTATAGCGAAGCCTGCGATATGTTGCGCTCAGGATACGTAAAACACGTTCGCCTGAACTGGAATATCGGTAGTGATGAGTTCTTTCGCATTGCCTCCGACTGGTGTGACACCGGCGCTAAAATTAAAAAAGATGAAGATGGCTTTATTATTTCCCTGAAAGGGTTTCCTATTCCGCGCCAGCATTAATGAAATTGCCTTATTTCCGTCACCGGGTTGCCATAACCAGATGGCAGGATACTCAGGCAATTTTATAAAAACATCTCATATACCTCATGGATGACGGACTTTTGACGGGCTGAAGCCAGCCCGTCGATATTTTCTTATATTATTTTCCGCAAACGCGTATTTTCCCGCTGTTCTGCAAGGCTATGCCACAATGGTTGTAGCGTGGAGAAGGCCTGGCGCAATGCTTCGTCCGGCAAGGTAAACGGCAGACGTAAATAGCGATCGAACGCGCCCTCCAGACCAAACCGCGTCCCGGTGCCGATATGGATCCCCTGGCTTTCCGCCCGCGCAGAGAACAGGGTGGCCAGCATGTCAGGGAGTTCCACCCAAAAAGAGAGTCCGCCTTCCGGTGGCGTAAAGCGCCAGCGGGGAAAATACTCTTTCATCAGCACTTCGCACATGTCCCGGCGCGCCTGCAGCATCTCCCGTCGCGGCGGCAGCAGTGTGGCGGCGTTTGCCAGCAGCCAGCTGCAGGCCAACTGCTCCAGCAGCGGCGTACCCAGGTCCAGAGAGTCGCGGGCCTGAATCAGCGAGGCGATCGTTCGCGCGCTGGCGCGGATCCAGCCGATGCGCAGTCCCCCCCAGAAACTTTTCCCGGCCGAACCGATAGTGATCACCGCGGCGTCGGGATTAAAGCAGGCCAGCGGCGGCGGGGGCGGGGCGTTATACCAGAGGTCGACCATGGTCTCATCGATCACCAGCGTTGTTCGCGTCCTGGCCGCGATGTCCGCGACCCGCTGGCGGGTAGGGGCATCCATACAGCGCCCGGTAGGGTTGTGAAAATCCGGCATCAGCCATGCCAGACGCGGCGCGGTCTGCGCAATGGTCGCCGCTAATCCATCGCAGTCCCATCCCTGCTGGGGGAGTGCGACCCCGACGGGCCGGCAGGAGGCGCCCTGAATGGCGCTGATGGCCATTGGATAGGTCGGGGCGTCAATGACCACCCGGTCACCGGGGCCGGTGAACAGACGCAGGATCAGCGCGAAGGCGCTGAGCGCGCCGTTGACCACCATCACTTCATCGGGCCGCGTCGGCAGGCCACGTTCGCTGTAGCGCCGGGCAATCGCTTCCCGCAGCACCGGGAGCCCTTGCTGATCGTAGCCGGTCTGGGTGAGATAGGGCGGCAGCAGGGTCATGGCGTGCTGGAAGGCCTGATGGACCTCCGGACCGGCGCTGAGGGCAGCGGTAGAGAGATTGATCGTCGAGGGGGTCGCAGAGTGCGGCGGCAGATCGGCAGGGCGTTCCGGCAGGACAATGCGCGACCCGCTCCCCTGGCGGCTATGGAGAAACCCCTCCTCCCGCAGCTGGCCGAGGGCACTGGCGATGGTCGTCCGGCTGACGTTGAGGGCTGCCGCCAGCTCGCGCTCGCCGGGCAGGCGCGTCTGTAGCGTCAGACGGCCATCGAGGATCAGCAGGCGGAGCGCTTCCGCCAGCTGGCGCCATAGCGGTGTGCGGGAACTGGACTCCTGCCAGTTGCCAAGCAGGCGTACCAGGGACTGTGTTCCAAAGCGTCGGGCTGACATAGCGATCCACTTTTCCAAAACTGGCCATTAATTATCAGTCCATTTTTGCTGATGATGAGGGCATTCGCAATGATGTTGAGGAAAAAATATGCTTCGTCGCCTGCTGCAGTTATATATCGGTCTGGTGCTCTACGGCGTGTCCACGGCGCTCTTCGTGCATGCTAATCTCGGCGCCGATCCGTGGGACGTTTTTCATCTTGGGGTGGCTAAACAGCTGGGGATCAGTTTCGGGACCGTGATTATCCTGACCGGCGCCGCGGTGCTGCTGCTATGGATCCCGATTCGGCAGATGCCGGGGCTCGGCACGGTGAGTAATGTTATCGTGCTGGGGCTGGCGGCGGACGCCACGCTGGCCGTCCTGCCTCCGCTGGAGTCGCTGGTGGCGCGCAGTGCGCTGCTGGTGGTGGCGATTGTGATGAACGCTATCGCCACCGGGATGTACATTGGCGCGGGCTTTGGCCCGGGTCCGCGCGATGGCCTGATGACCGGCCTGCACGCTCGCACCGGCTGGTCATTGCGCAGTATCCGTACGGCGATCGAGCTCTCCGTGTTGCTGATTGGCTGTCTGCTGGGGGGCAAGTTTGGCGTCGGAACCGTCATTTACGCGCTGTCGATTGGGCCGCTGATCCAGCTGTGCCTGCCGCGGTTCAGCCAGCCCGTCCGCCGCCGGGCGGTCAGCACTCCCCGGGAGAGCGTCTCCTGAAGGGAACCCGCGCCCTCGTCGTCAAGAAGAGGGCGCATTGTGGTTTACAGGCCGCTCAGGCCATGAAGCATCATGTAGATCCCCACCACAATAATCAGTAAGCCTGAGATCCATGGCGCTTTGCGTGAGATGTCGTTAAGCCACGGCCAGCGGCGGGTGGCATGTTTCATGCTCAGGGCGGCGATAGCCCCGGAAGCCACCAGCGGCGCGCCAGGGGAGTGAGAATGATGGTGGTCATGATGTTCATGATGATGATGGTCATGGTCATGGTCGTGCCCGTGCTGAGGATGATGGTGGTGGGCGTGGGGCCGCGATTCGCGCCAGGTGCGCCAGAGCATCCAGCAGGCAATCAACACAATGACAATCCCCGAGATCAGCTGAAACCAGGGCTCAGAAGTCTGGGCGTTCCAGCCGCGGCCAAACCACAGGCCGGCCATGGCGATCAGCCAGACCACCGCGGTATGCGAGACCGTCGCCGCCAGCCCCAACAGAACCGCCTGCTTTAAGGTTCCCCGTACCGCCACGATAAAGGCGGCCATCATCGTTTTTGAGTGGCCGGGTTCGAGGCCGTGCAGCGCGCCGAGCAGTATCGCGCTGGGAATAAACAGCCAGGCATTGCCCTGCTGCAGAAGGGAAGTGAAATCGTGCATATCGGGATCCTTGCCAAAAGTGGCTCTATGCTAC